>JAJDJF010000045.1 GCA_030267065.1 Desulfovibrio sp. OttesenSCG-928-C06
CGCTTCATTGCCGTCTGGCAACAAATAACACAACCGGGCAGATGATACGGAAGGAACACCTCGCTAAACCATATGCAATCGACCATCTTCAGCTTAAACCGTCCGTTCATACTGGCCTCCGGCTCACCGCGCAGACGCGAGTTACTCTCGTGGCTGGGCTTTGACTTCACAGTCATGACAGCCGAATCAGAATCCAAACCCGCTGCCGCCGAGCTGCCGCTGGCTTACGCCGTGCGCGCCGCCTCGGAAAAAGCCTGCGAAGTACTGCAAAAGGCCGCTAGAATGCAATCCGGCGCAGGCAGCAGCTTGCGGAGCGGAACTGCTGACACCGGGAGCAGTGTGAGCGACGGAACAAAGGCCGGGAATCAGCCGGGCGCACTGCCCCAAACGCCGGTGGCCTCTGGCCCGATGGTATCTGGGCCTATGGCGCAAGCCCCGGTGGTGCTTGGTTCAGACACCATCGTGGTGCTGGACGGCACAATCTATGGCAAGCCCGAAACCCACGCCCAGGCGCACGCCACCCTGCAAAAACTGGCCGGAAATACCCACGAGGTAATCACCGCCTGTTGCCTGCTGTTGCCCGTCGATTCTGCAAAAAGCGGCAGCATGACAATCGGCGGCACAACCATTCCCCTGCCCTTTATGGAAGAGCTGGACTGCCCGGAGGCTTTTGCTCCGCGCGGCAGCTACCGCATGTTGCGCTTTGCGCAGATCAGCCGGGTCAGCATGTGGCAATGCCCGGACGATGTTCTGCGCGCCTATGCGGACAGCGAGGAACCCATGGACAAGGCCGGAGCTTACGCGGTGCAGGGCAACGGCGGCTTTTTAATCCGCGCCATTGAAGGCTCGTGGTCCAGTGTGGTGGGCCTGCCCGTGGCGGAATTAACCGAAATCCTGTTGGCCCGGGAGGTCATACATGCGTAAACTGGATCGTCTGGCTCTGGCCTTCAGCCGGGTGGAACCGGCCGGACTCAGCCCCTGGGCACCCGGAACCTGCGGCTCGGCAGTCGCCATCGTGCTGGCTCCCTTTATCTTTATGCCACTGCCCTTTGTGTGGCGCTGCGTGGTGCTGGTGGCCCTGTTCATCGTGGGCGGCATAGCCTCCACCCGGGCGGAAGAGCTGCTGGGCCAAAAAGACCCCGGCTGCGTGGTGATTGATGAAGTGCTGGGCCAGTGGCTCGCCTGCCTGCCCTTTGCGGCTCTGGGCTGGTGGGAATACCTGCTGGCCTTTGGCCTGTTCCGGCTTTTCGATATTTCCAAACCCTGGCCGGTCAAAGCCTCCGAAGACTGGATGAAAGGCGGCTTCGGCGTCATGCTCGACGATGCCTTTGCCGGACTTTACGCCATGCTCGCCCTTGGCCTTGCGCGCTGGCTGCTCGCATTTATTTTTTAAATCGTTTTCACTTTAAAAAAGTGCAAACGCCCTGCAAGGATTTGCCTTCAGATCCTTGTCCGGGAATATTCCGCATTACAAAAGCGGCCCGGTTGCCTGAACCAGTACAGAGCCAGCGCATAGCTGGCGCAAAACTGGCGTGATTCAGGCAACCGGGCCGCTTTTCATGCATCTGCGTCCGGCATGGATGTTGTAATATCATGCTGTCTGCAAACGGCTAAAAATTCATAACTTCTTGCGTTTTCAAGTTGAAAAAAGTATGGGTATAAATCATCCGTCAAGCCGTGGCAGCGGCAGCGGGTGGTTTCTCCAGCTCGCACCCCAGTTACGGAAATGCAAATCGCAGCCCTATGCCCCTGATAGGTAAACGGCAAAAACTGACAGTTACCGGAATGCTGAAACTCTTTCTCGGCCATATCAACCGCACCCTGCTGCTCGCCATGCTGCTGGCGGCGCTTCCTGCTGGCGCGTTCATCGTGCATGCCGAATTCGAGCGCCTTGAGCAGGACTTTGCCGAGGCCAGAAGCCGCGCCAGGGAAACAGTTCAGTGGATAGGCCACAGGCAGTCGCTGGTGCTGCACAGCACCTACTCGCTGCTAGGCACGCTGTCGCAGGCCGGGGAAGTCAGAAACCGCGACTATCAGGCCGCAAACGTATTGCTGGAAAACCTGCTCGCCCTGAATCAGGACCAGTTGAGCAGCCTCTATATCACCAATGCGGACGGCGAGGTGGTGGCCTCGGGCATAAAGGAGATGATGGGCGAACAGCTGGGCAGCCAGCGCTTCATCGCCCATGCGTTCGAAAGCAAAGAATTCACTGTCAGCGACTTCCGCAACAGCGCTCACGGGCAAATTCCTACCGTATACGCGGCTCTACCGCTGTTTGACGCAACGGGCAAGTCTGCCGGGCTGGTTGTAGCCGGTATCCGCATGGACTGCCCGTATATCGAGCTGAGTTCGCTACAACTGGAACACACCAGAATAATCCTGCTTGACCGCGAGGGAAATCTGGCCTTCATACTGCCAAAAGGGGATCGACTGGCCACAGAACGCAGGCAGAGCGTGTGGAATGTCATAGCCAACAGCAAATCTGATTCCGGTTCCGTGCTTCTTGACGAAAACAGCGCCATTGAGCGCTTTTGCGCCTTTGAAAGGCTGCGCAGCCATACCGAGCATAACAGCGGACTGGTAAGCAGTTTTTACGATCGTCCCTACCTGAATATCGCGATATCCGTTGAAACCCGCTACGCTTACGCCAAAGCCTACGGCAGAATGCGCGACAAGCTGATTCTGCTGGCCGCTTTTCTGGCCCTTGGCTTTGGTCTGGCAGTACTGCTCGGGCGCATCACTCTTGGCAGGCCGGTGTCGCGTCTCTCGCAAAGCGTCCGGGAGCTTGAGGAAGGCAATCTGGACGCCCGGGCCCACCTGCCCGGCGTACATGGCGAAATAGGCGCTCTGGCTGCCTCCTTCAACGAAATGGCCAATGCCCTCAAAAAAAGGGACGACGAGCTTAACACCGCCAAGCTGGAAGCTGATGTGGCAAATCAGGCCAAGGGTGAATTCCTTACCAATATCAGCCACGAAATCCGCACCCCCATGAACGCCATTATCGGCATGTCCTATCTGGCGCTAAAAACGCCCCTGAACGGGCAACAGCGCGATTATCTGGACAAAATCCACGCTTCCGGCAACGCACTGCTGGCCATTATCAACGATTTGCTCGACTTCTCACGCATGGAAACCGGCAAAATCAACATGGACAGCCAGCCCTTCTGTCTGGATGACATTCTCAACAACCTCAGCATCATGGTGGCCCCGGCAGCCGAGGCCAAAAAGCTGGAAGTGCTGTTCGCGGTTGACCCGGACGTACCGCAAAACCTCAAGGGCGACTCGCTGCGCCTTTCGCAGATTCTGACCAACCTTGCCACCAACGCCGTAAAGTTCACCGAGCGCGGCGAGGTGATGATCAACTGCGCGCTGCACCAGCCGCAGGATCCTGCCCTGAACCACCAGAACCAGCGCGTGGGCCTGCATTTTGTGGTGCATGACACTGGCATCGGAATGAGCGAGGAACAGCTTGAAAGGCTGTTTACGCCGTTCACACAGGTTGACGGTTCCATAACCCGCAAATACGGCGGCACCGGCATTGGCCTTGCCATCACCAAACGGCTGGTGGAAATGATGGACGGTGAAATCACCATCAGCAGCAAGCCCAACGAGGGCACCACCGTATCCTTTACCGTTTTTGTGGAACTTGCCAGCGCGCCGCACAACATTAACGCCATACCGGACCTCAAGGGCATGCGCGTGCTGCTGGTGGACGATAACGAAACCGCGCGGCAGGTTATCGGCGACATGCTCGGCGGGCTCAAGCTTGATGTGGACTCCTTCCCGGCGGCGGATCTGGCTTATCAGGCCCTGCAAAAGGCCGAGGAGGAAGGACGCCCCTACAGGCTGGCCCTGCTTGACTGGCGCATGCCGGACATAGACGGGCTGGAAGCCGCCCGCCACATCAGCCAGGAAATGCCTTTGGGCCACCGCCCGGTATTACTGCTGGTAACGGCCTTTGGCCGGGCCGACATGCAGTTCCCCTACAAGGAAAGCGGCCTGAGCGGCGTAATCTTCAAACCCGTAAGCCCGTCGCAGTTGCTGAACGCCATTCTGGAAGCTCTGGCCAGCCGCAACGAGGCCAGCGAGACCGGCACAGCCCCGGTCTATACCTCACCCATGGAGCGCCTGCGCGGCTCGCGCGTTCTGCTGGTGGACGACAACCAGATCAATCAGGAAATTGCGCAGGCCATGCTTGGCGAGGCCGGAGTGGAGTTTGAAACCGCCTCCAATGGGCAGGAGGCGCTGGAGCTGCTCAAAAGCAAGCCGGACTTCTTTGAAGTGGTTCTCATGGACGTGCAGATGCCGGTCATGGACGGTTTTGAGGCCAGCGCCGCTATCCGCGCCACCAAAGAAATCAGCAAGATCCCGATCATCGCCATGACCGCCCAGAGCGTCACCGAGGAACGGGCCAAATTTCAGGCCAGCGGCATGAACGACCATATCTCCAAGCCGGTGGACGTTGACGAGCTTGTCACCACCCTGAGCCGCTGGGTTGTGCCCAAGGCCGGCACCCCGCTGGCCCCGCTGCCGGATCACAGCGACATGCCGCATACCTACAAGGCGGCGCACAACCTCAAGCCAGGCGGCGGCCTGCCGGACATGCCCGGCTTTAATGCCCAGAATGCAGTGCAAAGGCTGGGCGGCAATACCCGGCTTTACTACACGCTGGTACAGCAGTTCTGCACCCACCACAGCAAGGACGCCGAGGAGCTTGAAACAGTCATCAAATACGGCAACCTGACGGAAGCGGCGCGGATAGCGCACACCCTCAAGGGGCTGTCTTCCGCCCTTGGCGCAGAGAGCCTGTCCGTAAAGGCCGCCCGGCTGGAAGAAACGCTGAACAAGGCCAGCCGCCCGGACGAGGAAATCTACTGGCTGCTGGAAGGGTTCTGTCTGGAATTCGCCTCAATCATGGATATCCTGATGCAAGCCGTCCAGTTGACCGGACTGAAAACGATCGGCGAAAACAGCGCCGATGCCGCCGATGCTGCTGACGTAGCGGAAGAAGCACAGGACGGACCCAAGGCGATGTCTGCCAGCACCCGCGCCATTCTTGAGCAGCTGAAAAGTCTGATGCAGGACGATGATGCCTCGGCCCTGACCTTTTTGCAAAGCAACATCGACAATCTGGGCAACGACATTCCCAGCACCGAACTGCGCGAGCTGACCCAGGCCGTGGAAACTTTTGACTACGAGGCAGGAATCGAATGTCTTGATGGCCTGCTGGCCTGATAGTTATGACCTGATAACTGCGACCCGGCAGCGGCATCTGCCGCCTGAGCCTGCAAAGCCGCCGCAACATTCACGCATAATCCACAGATATATAGAGCAGAGTATATCAACCCGCAAAGCGCCACAAAGGAGAGCCAGATGCCGCAGAATTTCACTTTGGAACTGAGCGCTCCGGATAAAGACTTTCTCTTGAGTATTGCTAAACTCTCCATCAGCCGCGCCCTTAAAGGCTCTTTTGATGAAGCAGCCCTGCCCGTTCCCGAATCCTCCGTACTTAGCGCCCCGCTGGGGGCCTTTGTCACCCTCAAAAAAGAGGGAAGACTGCGCGGCTGCATCGGGCGGCTGCAAGAGGAAGCGCCGCTGTACCTTACGGTTTCGCGCATGGCTCTGGCGGCGGCGTTCAACGACCCGCGCTTTCCGGCCCTTCAGAGCGGAGAATTCGCGGAACTGGAGTTCGATATCTCCATCATGGGCCCCATCACTGCCTGCCGTGAGCCGGAGAATGTCGTAATCGGCAGGCACGGCCTGATCATGAAGCAGGGCAACAGGCAGGGGCTTTTGCTGCCGCAGGTGCCGGTTGAATGGAACTGGAATCGTGAAGAATTCCTGGCTGCCACCTGCAACAAGGCCGGTTTGCAGCAAAACGCGTGGCAGCAGGCCTGGAAGCAGGACGGAGTGGAGCTTTACTGGTTTGAAGCTGTTGTCATATAATGGAATTTTGCTATTTGCCGGTACGGGCTGCGCAGATGGCGAGCCTTGTGCGGGCAGCGGCAAAAAGGCAGTTGGACGGCGGTTTCATAATTTTTTTGAAAAGCCGCTGTAAATTATCCTTGTTTTACCTTACAAGGACGAAGGCGATTGAGTGGCGCCAGAGCATTTTGTGCCTGAAGCGTCCTGCGGGAATTGACCTTCAAATCCATCCACCAAAATGATTACAGGGCGGCGTTGCCAGCCGCCAGACAACATCAGAAGCGTTGAATACTGCAAACAGACCGTCGGCAAAACGGTGTGACAAGCGGAAATTATACCCGGTACGGGAGCAGGAGAATACATGGAACAGACATATGAACTGGTTGTAGGCATAGTTCCCAGAGGCATGGGCGAAAAAGTTGTTGCCGCCGCTGTCGAAGCCGGAGCCAAGGGTTCAACCATCCTGTCCGGGCGCGGTTCCGGCTCGGTTGACGTCAAAAAGATTTTCGGTCTGGCTATGGAACATGAAAAAGACGTTGTTCTGGTCGCGTCCCCGGCCGATATAAGCAACAACGTGGCTGACGTGATTGGAAAAGTGGCTGACGTGGAAAAGCCCGGCACAGGCATCGTGCTGGTGCTGCCGATCAAGCGCGGCCTAGGCCTTTCAAAACTGATTTCCAGCGCTACCATGTAACGTTTATCAGGATAGTCCTGCTCCTCGCTGCCCAGCACCTTTACGGAATGGGGCACATTGCCGGAACATAACTCCGGTAAAGCGGAAAAGCAGACACACCTGAACAGCTATCTTAAAAAAACGCCTTTTGCCCAGAACGGGTAAGGCCGGTTTATGCCCGGACGCAGCAATAACGCGCGTTCCGGGCAAAGCCGGCCTTTTTTTGCTGCCGCCATCCACCGCGCCGGATAATCAAGAGGCCCGGCGCAGACCTGAACTGGATACAGGCAGGGAGAAACTTTAGTCTGGGAGTTTATCCGGCGCAATCCTGGCCCGGAGCAGCCCACAGGAAATACTTACATGGTGCTGTGGCTGTAAACAGGAGTCTTTTCAAAGCTATCATCCTGACGGCTTTGCGTTTTTGCGGCAAGAGCATAGCCCATCTGGTCGGCCATGTACTCCAGTGGAGCCACGCTGCTGGTAGCCTTCATCAGTTGCAACAAAGTCTCAACACCCAGCTTGGCCCCATTGTCGTAGGGGTTGATTTCACGCAGCAGCGTGGAATAGGGCTTGCCGATTTCCTTGGCCAGGGCTTTGGCCGGAATTCGGTTTTCCAATACAAGCTCGTGCAGGATCTTCACCAACTCTGTACTCATGTCAACATCTCCTTGTGGTTGTTACGCTTAAAGGGATTATAGAAAAACCTTTAAGCGGCAAATAAATCAGAATATATAAAATATCTGGTAAATCTTTAAATTATCTTCAAGCCATGATTAACGCCATACCACATATAAATATAAAACGTAAAATAATATTACTAGTTTTGTGTTATAAAATATGCGGAAAATATTTATGCCACCTAACTACCTGATTTATAATCTGTTCACAGAAACACTTTTCTAGGGACTTCCCACCAGAAGCATCAAGGCATACTTTTTCTGCAACATCACCGCTACTGTCCAGTCATCTAAAAGCTACAAGCCTACAGATAAACACATAAAAACTTTCTAACTGTCTCATCTGAAAATAACTTTTAATATATAAAAAAAATATCTCTATTATTATCGATTTATAAGTACATTATTTATCAAAATTATCAGCATGTGATCCGTTACCTGCTGAAAACATACTGCATATAAACACACAATCATGCCAAGCCATGTATAATCTTGAAATAAATACAGTATTCAATAATCGATAGTTATTATTTCAAATAAAAATCATACCAGTATATTGCATTTTAATATTACAAGTTCTCATTTTTATGCGGCAAACTGAATATGCGGCACACGTCCTGCACAACCCGGACGGCATAAACCATCAAATAACGGAAAAATGATATCCAGCGGCAAAACTGCATCCCATCAGGAGTGCAAACCGCGACCAGCAAAGAAATGGAGCAGGAACAGGCAGAACAAGGCAGGCAAAACCAGAAACAACCAGACAGGAAAAAAACAAAAGACCGCGCCCGGCAGGGAAGCGCAATAAAGCGCTGCCTGCTCAAGCTGCGGTCTTGCTATCAATCTGAAGACAGAAAAAGACGCTATTCGTTGATAATCAGGGCCAGATGCTCGCGCAGGGCCCGGATGCGCTGTTCGCCCATGCCCGGCACAGCGCGCAGTTCATCATCAGAGGCAGATGCCATTTCATGCAGGGAGTTGAATCTGGCCCAAAGTTCACGGGCCAGCTTTTGCCCGAATCCGGGTATGCGGTTAAGCTCGCCAGCCAGCGCCTGATTGCTTCTGGCCTTGCGATGCCGGCCAATGGCAAAGTCATGCACATGGTTGCGCACATGCTGCAAGAACAGCAGTTCCGGCGCTCCCGGTTTGAGGTTCAGCGGATTGCTGCGGCCCGGCACAAAAATACGGTCGCTCACGTTGCCTGCCCGCCGGTCGCTGTGCCCGTCATCGTCACGCGCCTTGGCAATGGAGGCCAGCAGAAATGCTCCAGTCAGGCCCTTTTCCTCAAAAGCCCGGAACACAACAGCCAGCTGTCCGCGTCCGCCGTCAATGAGCAGCAAATCAGGCCATGGCGGGCCGGATTCGGCCCGGCGCGCGGCCCAGGCAGCCAGAACGGTGTAGTCGTCTCCACCGCCGTCCTCAAAGGCGTAGTTGCGCCAGTCCTCGCGCAGCGGTTTGCCGCCCTCGAACACCACCATGCCCACCCTTGTGGCCTGACCAGATGTGTGCGAGACGTCCACCGCCTCAATGCGCTCTATCCGGCCCGGCACGTCAAAAACCTTGCCCAGCATCGCAGGCATGTCCTGCTGGCCTTTTTGCCGGGCATGCTCGCGTGCGTTGGCCGAGGCCATGTTGACCAGACGCTCTTCCGTATCGTTGCGCGGCACAGCAATACGAACAGGCGAGCCGTTTTCATCCGAAAGCAGCGCCTCCAGCGCGGACAAACCGCCCTGCTCCAGAATACCGCCAGAATCCTCAGACAGGCCATACTGCAACTCACCAGCCGCATTGTCTGCCAAATCACCCCGCAAATCATCAGACGCTTCACCCGCAACGCCTCCGGTAAATCCGGGGATACTCAGCGAAGCTGGGGAATCCACCCCATCAGACACTACAAACGCGCACTCCTCCGGGTTCCACGGCAGCACGATTCGCGGCGGCACGGTCTCTGCCTGCAGGTAATACTGGGCCAGAAACGAGGCCAGCAGCTCCGGCGCGTCGTCCAGAGTCAGACCGGGCCAAAAATAGTTACGGTTGCCCAGCAGGGAGCCGCCGCGCACAAAAAGCAGCCCCAAAGCCAGCCCGCCCTCGCCCTCGGAAAGCCCGATAAAATCGAGATCCGCCTCGTGTTCCAGCACCACGGACTGCTTCTCCACCGTATTCTCGATGGCCCGGATCTGGTCGCGCAGGGCAGCGGCCTTTTCAAAGTTCAAAGCCTCAGACGCCTCAAGCATTTCCGCCTTGAGCGTGCGTGCCAGCTCCCGCGAGCGGCCCTGCAAAAACAGCAGAACCTTGGCCGTGGTCTCGGCATACTCAGCCGGAGCAACCTCCAGCACGCAGGGCGCTGGGCATTGCCCCATATGATGATACAGGCAGGGACGGGTGCGGTTTTTGAAGCTCTTGTCCGAACAGCGGCGCAATGGAAAAATCTTGTGGATAGCCTTCCATGTAATACGCGCGTCACGGCCTGAGGTGTACGGGCCGAACAGCCTTGCCTTGTCCTTGCCGGACCTTGCCGGTCTGGACGGTCTGGACGGACTGGCCTCCCTGCCCTTGCCACCGCGAGCGCCCGCAGCGTCCGCCCCGCCACCCTGCGCGACACTGACGCCCTTGCCCCCGGCTCGTGTTCCGCGCGTCTGGCGCACAATCTCAAGGCGCGGAAAATCAACGCCCAGATCCAGCCGGAACAGCGAGTATTCCTTATCGTCACGCAGCAGAATATTGTAGTGTGGCCGGTGCTTCTTGATCAGGCTGGATTCCAGCAGCAGGGCCTCGTTCTCGGTGCTGGTGCTGATGGTTTCGAGATTTTCGGCTCTGGCCCGCATGTGCCTTGTTTTGGACGGCAGCAAAGATTCGTCCCGAAAGTACGATGAAAGACGCTTGCGCAGGCACTTGGCCTTGCCAACGTACAGAACCTTGCCGTCACCATCCTTGAAAAGATAGACGCCGGGCGTGAGGGGAATGCTGCTTAACTCTGGTTTATCCAAGGGAATCTTCCTGCAATGTAATAAAGGGCGAATGCGACCGGCATGAAAATATACGGAATCAGCACCCCCGGCAAGGCCAGCCCAGACCTGACCAGACCTGACGTTCCGACAGTCCCAACAACCCCGACAGACCTGACCAGCCGCAGGGGAAGTGCGGAACACACAGACAGAGCGCCATCCGGATAAATAAGCCCGGCGCGGCAAAGGGCAACTCCAGCCACGCGCTTGCCGTAAAAATAATCACTGTTGCGTATAAAATATGGACTAAAACACTGATATAGCACTATATATGATAATAATAGTTTTAGTCAGCAACTCCGGAATATTATCTGAATAACGCAGGGTCTATCTTCTGCCGCGCGCCGTCTTGCCGCCTTTATTCCGGCGAAAGACGGCAAAAAAAGGCCGGAGCATTTGCAAATAGATTTTGTTCTCTGCCGGTAGCGCAACAGTTCACAGAAGCCTGTTTCCGGCTTGGTCCGGCCTGTTCAGGCCTGTACGGGCTTGTATTAGCTTGGCACTGCAAGAGACAAACCATGATTCGTCCAGGGAACCGTTAAAAACCGGAGGTGCTCCATGCAACAGGACAAGTGGGATTTTTATCAGGACAACAATGGCGAATGGCGCTGGAGAAGAACCGCCACCAACGGCAACATCGTTGGCGCTTCCAGCGAAGGGTACAAGCAGCGGGCCAATGCCCTGAGCAACGCCGAACACTACGGCTACAACAACAAATTCAATCCCACCGGAAAATGGGAAATCTATCAGGACGCCAGATCGCGCTGGCGTTGGCGCCATACCGCCGCCAACGGCAAAATCATCGGCAAATCCTCGCAGGGCTATGTCGAAAAAGTCAGCTGCCTGCATAACGCCGCAGTACACGGGTATAAAGACTAGTTAGTTGTGATGTGATATGAATGCCTCCGGCGGGCAGGTGACTGCGCGAGCAGGCCTGCACCCGCTGGGGGAAATGATTTCCCCCCAGACCCCCTCAGTATGTAATGTACATAAAACCCAGACTTCATCACCAGTAAAGCAACACTCTACTACGCCAGCACGCACGCCAAACATCAGATTGTAGCCCCCCCCAAAAAAAACCTGCCGGCACTCTGTTCTTTGCAGACGGCTGATTTGCGGTTATGCTTCACCTGAATCAGCGTTACTGATTCTCTTCAAGCCGCACACTTCCACCACAAGGAGCCGCACATGGAGCCGGAAATCGCAAACCCGGTCGCCCTGCCGCCGACTGCTTTTCACAAGCCCTCTTTCCGGGCCGGGGTACTGGCTGTTCTGCCGCTTATTTTCGGCACCGTGCCATTTGGGGCAATTACCGGAGTACTGATGATCAACGCGGGCATCGGCCCGTGGGATGGCTGGGTGATGAGCGCCGCCCTGATGTCAGGCGCAGCGCAGGTGGCCGCCGTTGACCTGATGACCCAGAACGCCCCGGCGGTAATCATCGCGCTGACCGGCCTGATCATCAACATGCGCTTCATGATGTACAGCGCCACCATCGGGCCATACATGCGCGGCGTGCAGCCCCTGCGCAAAACCGTGCTCTCCTATATGCTCTCCGACCAGTCCTTTGCCCTGTCAGTGGCCGAGTTCAACAGGCCGGGCACCACCTTTCATCAGGTTTCCTACTTTGCCGGAGCCAGCGTCGGGGTATTCGTAATCTGGATGGTCGCCGTGACTCTGGGGATTATCCTCGGCGCGGCAGTGCCAAGCTCGCTCCAGCTTGATTTTGCCATTCCGCTGACCTTTCTCACCCTGCTGATACCGGCCTTTCGCGAGCGCAGCCAGATTTTCGCGGCGCTGGTAGCCGGATTAGTGGCCATTCTGGCCAATGGACTGCCAACCGGACTCGGCCTGATGGCCGGAGCCGTGGCAGGCATTGCCGCGGGCTTCATTCTGGCTAAGAAGTCCGCAAAACAGGACTCAGGCAATACCGCGAAAAATACGGCTACCAAACATTCTGCGCAGGAGAAAAAATAATGTCCCTGCACAACATCACCACCATAGCATCCGACAATACCACCCTGCTTGCCGCCCTTGCCGAAAACGCGCAAAACCTGTCCGGAAGCCTGCCGCCAGAAGCCGCCAACATGGCCCAAAGCGTCATGGAAGCCACTGCCGCGCCCGTAACAGGGCCCATATCCGGGCCGGTCTTCTGGGGCATCGTCATCGCCATTGCCGTTGGCAACTACATCATGCGCGCTGTCTTCGTGTTCGCCATGGAACGCATCCCCATGACCGAGAACCTCAAACTCATCCTCAAATATATCCCGGCCGCAGTGCTGACCGCCCTGATCGCGCCCGCCTTTGTGCTCCATCAGGGCAACACCGACTTCACATCGCTCACGCCACTGCTGGAATGGCTGAATGGAAAGGAACGCCTGCTGGCCGGACTGGCCGCGTTGGGCATAGCCCTATGGAAACGCAGCATGATGCTGATCATCCT
>JAJDJF010000046.1 GCA_030267065.1 Desulfovibrio sp. OttesenSCG-928-C06
CGCAGCTCCCGAGCTTTTTCGGCCAGCACATCGGCCACAAAAGCGGTGCTGTTGGCGGCGGCCTTTACGGCATAGTAGCTGTCCGGCCCGCGCCGGTTCAGCCAGCAGGCGATATAGATCAGGCTGGTGCGGTCAAGGTTGCGGGCGTTGCCCTGAAGCATCATCTGGTAGACAGCATCCTCGGAGCTTTTTTGCTTGCCCCGGCTCAGGTGGTAGACGCGTTCAAGACGTACCGCGTCTTTTTCCGCCTCTGCCATGCGTTCGTTGTCTCCTGCTTCCTGCGCTACTTCCTGAGCCAGCTTTGCATCAAGGTAGCGGGTGTGCGCGGCGAATGATTCCATCTCAGCCCGGTTCAGCACGTTGACCACTGAGGGCGCGTCCGTGTTGTTGGCGTAAGCAAGCAGGGCGGAGCCGAGCGAGCGCGAGTAACCGGCGTAATATTCCAGCATTTCGGCGGTATCGGCCGGGGTAAGGTGGCGTTCCACGCCGCTGCTGCTGACGATTGGGCGGGCGGCGGCCTGAACCAGCGCATCGGCAAAGCGGTCAGCATAAAGATTGCTCAGGGCTTCGATCATGGATGGCATGAAGACGTAGCTGAGAATCAGCCCGCGGTCGCGGTAGTAGTCGCGCACAGCCGTGTTGCTTCCGGCAAAACCTTTCAGGTCAATGCCGTAACGCTGGTTGGCGCTTTTGATTCCAGCCGTGCTCACGCCGTGCTCGCGGGCGCTGGGGTGGCTGCCTGCGGGCCAGTAGTTACGCACCAGATACCCGGCCAGATCATCGATGAAGTCCAGTGTCACCACTGAATCTTCGCCGCTGTAGACTTTTTGCCGGGTAATCCGCGCAGCCGGGCTGGTTGTGGGCTGGGGAACCGGAATAAGATCTTTTGGCTCGTCGCTGGATGAAAGAGTGGCGGTAACCGTGGGGGCTGCGTCCTGCGGCGGCGCAACCTGTGCCTGACGCGCAGGGGTTTGCCGCGCATCGTCAAAAACAGGCGCGGGCGGAATTTCCGCTGTATCGCGCGGGGTAACATAAAGACTGCCGGGCACGGTATTATCCGCAGGGGGGGCCGGGGGATTGGCGGGCGCGTCGGTTGCAGCCGGAACCTGAGCCAGACGCTGATCCGGCAAGGCTTCCACCGGCGTGCCTCCGGCGTAGACTTCTACCGGGGCGCGTTCGGGTTGCCCATTGCCGTCCGGCTGCGCGGCTGCTGCCTGCTGCCCAGTGGGAGCCTGAGTGCCGGAATCTGTTGGAAGAGCGCCTGGGGTTGTCAGCCACGAGCTGGAACCGTCCGCAGGCAGACCTTGCCCGCCGGAGCCGACCTGCCCCGCATCAGTTGAACCGGGTTGGTCCTGCCTGCGCAGCAGTTCGCCAGCCAGCGTGTGGCTGGGGGATTTTGCCCGGAAATATTCGCCGTCAAAGCGCAGTGGTCCGAGCCGCCCTTCGCGGTCCGGCTTGAGCAGTTCATCCAGCTTTTCGGCAAACTGCTCCGGTACGGGGATTACCACCTCGCCAGAGCGCGTGTACTGCCAGCCGCCCCAGGCGGCAGCGGCTCCAGCGCCCAGCAGGATAAGCAGCAGCAGGTAAAGAGGCCATCTGGTCTTCTTTTTCGGGGGAGCCTCAAGTTCCAGTTCCGGGTGGTTCACGCTTTTGCCTCCGGGGTGGGTGCGGCCCTGTGCGGGGCCAATATTGACATATAACGCCAGCAAGCATACACCGTGGACAGTCGGCAGGCAATACCGTTGTGTCTGCCTGTATTTGTAACGATTTAACCTGTCTTTGTATGTTTTGTACGGGTAGACAGACATATACGGCGGCAGTCAGATGGTTTTTTCCGATTCAGCCAAAACCGGGTATTTTTTTGCTTTTATGGCGGCGGCCTGCTGGTCACTGCTGGGCATTTTTTCGCGCGTGCCGATCAGTCACGGCGTCTCGGCTCTGGAGGTCGCCTTCTGGCGCGCCGCTTTTGGGGCCATTGTTTTTGTCGCCCACGGCCTGATTTACGGCCTGTACAAGGTGCGCCTGCAAGAGGCGCTGGTGCTTTGCGCCTTTGGCACCATCGGTGTGGGCTTCTTTTTTACGGTCATCCAGCTTTCCATTGAAACAGGCGGCGCGGCTCTGGCTTCAATCATGCTTTATACCGCGCCGTTCTGGGTTGTGCTGTTCGCGCGTATTTTGTTTAAAGAACGCATCACCATGTTCAAGGCCCTTGCGCTGGCTGTTGCCGTGGGCGGCGTGGCGCTGCTGTGTCTTTCCGGCGGTGGCCTGCCCGATAACAGCGACATGCGCGGCGTGTTCTGGGGCGTTTTGTCCGGCTTGCTGTATTCGATGCACTTTCTGTTCGGCAAGGTTTACCTCAAGCGCTTTTCAGCCATCACGATCTATATGTACTGCCTGAGCGTTGGGGCGCTGGTTATGCTGCCACTGGTGGATTTTGCGCCCGGCAAGACCCTTGCGGACTGGGGGGCCATGCTCGGGCTTGGCGTTATCTGCACCTACGCGGCCTATATGAACTATTGCGCGGGCCTCAAGCGCCTTGATGCCGGAAAAATGGCGGTACTCTGCAATCTGGAACCGGTGCTGGCCACAATCATGGCTATGCTGATCTGGGACGAGATGTTCAGTCTGACCGGCTGGATTGGGGCGGCTATGGTGCTGGGTGCGATTTTTCTGATTCTCTTTGATACCAAGGAAGAAACGGAACAGAACGCCTGATGGCACGCCAAAGAGTGTTCCTTATAATATGCCGATAATATTCCTGAGCGCATTCCCGCTGCACCAAACATCCTGAAGGATTTATGAAGAAGAAATCAAGGGCCGCGCAGGGCCGCAAATACGGCGCTGCTTCCGGCAAAAGGGCGCATGATTCCTTTGAGGATGTTTTTTTTGACGCAGGTGAATCCGGCGGCAAGGAGCCCTTTGAGGACGCTGACGATTTCTTCAGCGATTTTCCACAATCATTGGACGGCGACGATGACGCCGACATGCAGCCATTGGTGCAAGCAAATATGGATTTTTCCGCATTTGCCGCCGCTTCCGGCGAGCTTTCGGCTGAGGCGCTGCTGGCGCTGTTTGACGCGCCGCAATATGGCGCAACACGGCGCAAGTCCGGCAAGCAAAACGGGCGCAGGGTTATCGCGCAGGAAGAAATTCTGGATTATTTCGGTTACCGGAAAGGCCGCAAGCGCAAGGTGGAACTGCTGCTTGCCGAGCTTACCGCAGAGGGCCGACTGATTCGCCTTAAAGGCCCTGCCTACGCATTGCCGGAACGTCTGGCCCAGGTGCGCGGGCGCATCAGCATCCAGCGGCAAGGCATGGGATTTGTACGTCCGGAGCTGACCACCCACAGCAAATCTGCCGGGGGTAACGCGTCTGGATACGATTCTGGGCACGGTTCTGAATACAGCGCAGGCCGTCGCTCTGAATCTGGTTCTGGCCATAACCCGGGCCGTAGTTCAGAGCGCAGTTCTGGCCGTAACTCAGGCCGCAAATCCGGGCACAACCCGGATCGCAATTCAAACCGTAATTCGGAAATTTACATCCACCCGAGTCAACTGGGCGGTGCCTGGGACGGCGACCGGGTACTGGTGGCGCTTTTGCCGGGGCAAAGCGGCAAGAATCAGGAAGGCCGCGTTATCGAGGTGCTGGAACGCTCGCTCAAGGAAGCCGCTGTTGTGCTGCTGCCGGAAATGGTCCGGGAAGACGGCGAGGTCAAGCGCCTTGCCAGACCGCTGGATGCGCGTCTTTCCGGCTATTTGCTGGTGAGTCTTGCGTCCTTGCAGAGGGCGGCAGGCTCGACTGATGCGTCCGGGGTATCAGGCTCGGTTGGCTCGACAGGTTCAGCTGCCCCAGTCAGAGCGGACGAGACTGTTCTGGTCACGCTCCTGCCCGAAAGCGAGCAGCGCGGCGATGGCGTGATTCGCGCCAATGCCGTTACCGTGCTGGGCGCGCAAAAGAGCCTGCATCTGCATGAGCGGCTGGTCAAGGCTGCCCACGGCATCCACACGTCCTTCCCGCCGGAAGTGCTTGAAGAATGCGCGTCGCTGCCTGCCGCGCCGGATCCTGCCGATGTTCTGGAGCAGGATTCCGCAACGCCTGCGGGTAACCACACTCCCAAAAGCGCCCGCCGCCGTGATATGCGTTCCGTGGGTTTTGTGACCATTGACGGCGAGGACGCCCGCGATTTTGACGATGCCATTCAGGTGGAGCGCGTGCCGGAAGGCTACCTTCTGCGCGTGGCTATTGCTGATGTGGCGCATTATGTGCGCCCCGGCAGCGCTCTGGACCGCGAAGCGCTGGAGCGTGGCAACTCCTGCTATTTTCCGGCCTCGGTGGAGCCGATGCTGCCCGAGGCGCTCTCCAACGGGCTGTGCAGCTTAAAGCCTGACGAACCGCGCCTTGCCATGGTTGCGGAAATCATTTTTGACCAGCATGGCGAGCCGGGCAAGACCGCTTTTTATCCGGCCCTGATCGAGAGCAAGGGCCGGCTTACCTACACGCAGGTGCACGCGGCGCTGGAACTTGAAGACGAAAGCGCCCGCTCACAGCTGCGCGCGCATTTGCCGATGCTGGCGCTGGCCTCAGAACTGGCCCGCCTGCTGATGCGCAAACGCTCTGCACGCGGCTCGCTTGATTTTGACCTGCCAGAACCAAAGGTTGCGCTCAACGACAAGGGCGAGGTGCAAAACCTGCTGTTCAGCCAGCGGCATTTTTCCAACCGGCTGATTGAAGAATTCATGATCGCGGCTAACGAGGCTGTGGCCCGGCATCTGGAAAGCCTTGACGCGTCTTTTCTTTTTCGCGCTCACCCCGCGCCGGATCCGGAAAAACTGGCGGTATTTTTTACCACCCTTGAGCGCAACGGGCTGCTGGGCGGTCCTGAGTTTTCTGATTCGGATACTTTCAGGACAGGCGCTTCCGCTGATACCAGCGCGGCGTTTTATCCGGACGGGCGGCGCGGTACGCGCGGCCGGGATGATTCTGGCCGCTCAGGCCGTTCCGCCAAGTCTGGTCGACACGGGCAACCGGCAGGCCACGGCAGGGCGGGCGGCAGCCATTCCTCCAAACGTTCCGCAGGCCCAGCTACCTTGCGGTCTGCCCCCACAGCCCTTGATTTGCAGAGGATTCTGTCGCGCGTAAGCGGCACCAGCGAGGAGTATGTTGTCAACCGGCTGCTCTTGCGCTCCATGATGCAGGCCCGCTACACCCCGGAGGCTGACGGGCATTTCGGGTTGGCGTCCGATGCGTACTGCCATTTCACCTCGCCTATTCGCCGCTATGCGGATTTGGTGGTACACCGCGTTTTGCGGCGCAGTCTGGGGCTTGGCGACCATTTGCCGTCGTATGAGCAGCTTACCGCCATTGCCGACAGCCTGAACGAATCCGAGCGCAACGCCGTTGACGCCGAGCGCGAAATCCAGAAAATAAGCGCGGCGCTCTTTTTGTCTGACAGCATTGGCGAAGAGTTTGAAGCCACCGTGTCGGGCATGTCGTCCTTCGGGCTGTTTGTGGAGCTAAAATCCATGCCTGCCGAGGGCTTTTTGCCGGTTGAGGAGCTTGAAGGCGATTTTTACCGCTTTGATTCGGAACGCCAGATGCTTGTAGGGTTGCGCGGCGGTCGTATTTACCGCCTGGGGCAGCAGTTGCGCGTGGTGCTGGACAAGGCCGACCCGGCCCGGCAGGAAGTCCGTTTTTTCCTCTCGCCGGAGAGCCACCCGGAAGCTATCGGGCGCAAGGGCAAGCCGCTTAAAGGCCCGGCCCGTGGAAGTGGCGGATACACTGAACGCAAACCCGCCGGGCGCGGAAAAAGCCGCAAACCGCGCGAAAAGTTCAAGTCCGGCGCGGTCCGGGTCAGAAAGAAATCAGGGTAAAGAATATGAAATTCACGAACTGGCAACAATTTGAAGCATACCTTGACGAACTGGGCCTTTTCCGCATGGAACCGGGGCAGGAGCGGATCACCCGCGTTCTGGAGTCCATGGGCCTTAAGCGCCCGCCTTTTGCGCTGGTGCAGGGCGCTGGCACCAACGGCAAAGGCTCAAGCTGCACCTTTCTGGCCTCGCTGGCTCGTTCGCACGGATTGGTCAGCGGGCTGCACAGCTCGCCGCATTTTGTTTCTGTGCGCGAGCGGGTAAGGATTTTTCGCCCGGAAGCACTTTCTGGCGCGACTGCGGAACAGTGCACCGCTCACGGCGTCAACAACAGCGCCCGCCCCGGACGCGCCGGGGAACTGCTGCCCGAGCAAACATGGCTGGAGGCCGCCAATCTGGTGATGGAGCACGGCGGCGAGACGCTGACCTATTTTGAGCTGGTCACCACGCTGGCTGTAACGCTCATGCGCAGTGCGGGCGTTGATTTGGCGGTGATGGAAACCGGCCTTGGCGGGCGTTTTGACGCCACCACCGCCCTTGATGCCGATCTGGTGTTTTTCACACCCATCGATATGGACCATGCCGAAGTGCTTGGCCCGACCCTGCGCGATATCGCCCGCGACAAGGCCGGGGCCATGCGCCGGGGCGTTCCGGCCATTTCGTCCGCGCAAAGGCCGGAAGTGCGGCAGGAGCTTGAGCAGGCCGCCAATGCATTGGATGCTCCGTTAAGCTTTGTGGATGGCATCTCCATCCTGCCGGACGATCTGCAACCCCGCCGGGTTCCGCGTCTGCCGGATTTTGCCGCCCAGAACAATCATAAAGACCACCACCATGCGCATCACCATGACCACCATCATGATGACGAGCCGCCCGCACCAATTGCCCGCGTGAACCTTGGCTTGCAGGGGCGGCACCAGCTGAATAACGCTGCTTTGGCCCTGCAAACGTGGCGGGCCTTGCGCGATGGTTCTCACGGCGCGGGCTTTGGCCTGCTGGTGGGTAAAAGCGCAGCCGACCTTGCCGCTGCCGAGTTTTGCGGACTCACCAAAGCCTGGCTGCCCGGACGGATGCAGTTTATCGAAGCCCCGGCCAGCCTGTCGCACCCGCCGCTGATTATTGACGGGGCGCACAATCCGCACGGCCTGTCCGCGCTTGGGCACAGTCTGGCTCTTTTGGGCGTGGCCCCGGCTGTTACGATTTTCTCCTGCCTGCGCGACAAGCAGCCGGAGAATCTGGCGCCGCATCTGCGCGTACTTTCCGGTGGTCTGATTCTGGTGCCGCAGATTAAAGACAACCCCAGAGCCATGGACGCGGAAGAACTTGCGAATCTAATCGGCAGGCCGGCCGTGGCAGTGCCGGATCTTGCCACAGCCATTGAGATGGGCACGGCCAGTATGCTGGAACGCTTGCCCGAAGCCGCGGAACAGAGTATTCATGAGTGTCGGTACCCGATGCTGATATGCGGCTCGCTCTATCTGCTGGCAGAGTTTTTTGCCCTGTACCCGGAATATCTGGAGTAGCCCGGCGCTGCCTTCGTATGCCGCGCTGCCGGAGCAAATGAACTTTTTTAAAGCTAACTTGCCCCAGAGCATTTCAACTTTGAAATTGTACAACGACTTGTTTCATGATGCTGCAAGTTCTACTTTTGCAGGAACTTTGAAAATTATTTGATTTTTCTACATACGCAAAGCCTGAAGCAGACTTTGCTAAAGGCACGCTGCGCTGTTCGCTTGCGGGCGTCGTTGTCACGCCGCCAGAGCAAATGAACTTTTTCAAAACTAATTTGCTCTGGTTACGGCTTTATTCGTTGTAAAGGCGTTGCATCCGTATGGATGCTTACCCACCAAAATAAACGGAAACCAACATGACAGCCAATCAACTTTTCCGCGCCTTGCCCTCTGTGGACGTTCTTCTTAAAGCTCTGGCCCGGCATTCCGGCAACCCGGATCAGGAAGGCGGCGAGATATCCCCCCTGTTCCAGCTTGAGGATTTGGTCCTGCCCCGCGCCCTGTTGCGCGATCTGGTCAACGCTTACCTTGATGAATGCCGCAAGGCCATCCGGGCCGGAAAGATCCAGAGCGCCGACGAGCTTGGCGTGGACGGCGTCATGCCCGGTCTGCTCCGTTTTCTGCGCGACAAATCCCGCCCGCACTTCCGGCGCGTGGTCAACGCCACCGGGGTGGTCATCCACACCAACCTCGGGCGTTCGCGTCTGGCGGAAGAAGCGGCTCAGGCCGTTGCTGAGGCCTGCTCCCATTACTCGAACCTTGAATTCAATCTCGAAACAGGGGAACGCGGCAGCCGCTACAGCCATGTTGAGGAACTGCTGTGCAGCCTGACCGGGGCGGAAGCGGCGCTGGTGGTCAACAACAACGCCGCCGCAGTGCTCATCGTGCTGGATACCTTCTGCAAGGGGCGCGAAGCCATTGTTTCGCGCGGGGAACTGGTGGAGATCGGCGGCAGCTTCCGCATCCCGGAAGTCATGGAAAAAAGCGGCTGCACCCTGCGCGAGGTAGGCGCTACCAATCGCGCCCACCCGCGCGATTATATCAACGCCATCAACGAGAATACCGCCGCCCTGATGCGCGTGCATACCTCCAACTACCGGGTTATCGGCTTCCATAGCGAAGTACCGCTTAACGAAATGCAGGAGATAGCCCGCGCGCACAAGTTGCCCCTGCTGGTTGATTTGGGCAGCGGCAGCCTTTGCGACTTTGCCGCCGCAGGTCTGCCCGTGCTGGCGCAGGACGAGCCGCGCGTGCAAAAGATTGTGGCTGACGGGGCCGATGTGGTCACCTTTAGCGGTGACAAGGTGCTTGGCGGGCCGCAGGCCGGGATCATCGTGGGCCGCCGCGAATACATCGACCAAATCAAAAAGAATCCGCTCAACCGGGCCTTGCGTATCGACAAGATGACCCTTGCCGCGCTGGAGGCTACCCTGCGCCTGTACACCGAGCCGGAACTGGCCATCAAGCGCATCCCGACCCTGCGCCTGATTTGCGCCGGGCAGGACGAATTGCGCAAAAAAGCCCAGAAGCTGGCCCGGATGCTGCGCTCCAGATTTTCCGCCGCGCAGGTGAATGTTTCCGTACGCGAAGGCATGTCGCTGATTGGCGGCGGCTCTTTCCCCGAGCGACATATCCCGACCACGCTGGTGGCAGTGGAGATAGCGGGCGTAAGTGCCAAAGATTTGCGCGAGCGGTTGCTGTCAACCACGCAGCCAATGGTGGCCCGCATTGAGGACGACAAGCTGTGCCTTGACGTGCGCACGCTTGAAGATGACGAACTCAGGCTTGCCGTAGATGCGTTGGTTGAGGCGCTTGCCGCGCAAATATAGCGTCTGCTGACAAGGATAAATTTTGCAGGATATCGTAATCGGAATTGACCCCGGCTCGGTCAAGATGGGCTGGGGAGTTGTGCGTGAACGCTCCGGCGTTCTGGAACTTGTGGCCTGTGGCATCATCAAGCCAAAAAACAGCGATTTTTCAACGCGTCTGGGCGAAATCTTCAAACAGTTGCAGGCCGTGCTGCGGCAGTACCAGCCCGGCGAGGCCGCCATCGAAAACGTCTTTACCCAGAAAAACGCCATGACCGCGCTCAAGCTGGGGCAGGCGCGCGGCATTGCCGTTGGCGCTTGCGCTGCCCACGATATTCCTGTGCTCGACTATGAGCCGACCCTGATCAAAAAGACCCTTACCGGTAACGGTCGGGCTGAGAAAAGTCAGGTCAGCTTCATGGTTTCGCGCATGCTCGGGGTAAAGGAAAGCTGGGGTGAAGACGCCGGAGACGCGCTTGCCGCCGCAATCTGCCACCTGAACATGCGCCGCTTCAACAAACTGGCTGGAAAATAAGAAGTTTTTGCGGAGGCTGCGAGAGTGAGCCTCCGGCGGCTCAAGGAGAGGGTTTGGGCAACGCGCGGCGTTGCATCCGGTTTTTTTTGCCGAATGTAATGTTGAGGCGGTTTATTGCTTGTCCGGTGATTTGCCCTGCACCATCTCGTCTGTATATATGCGGAACTGGTTTTTGCCGCCGTGCTTGGCGTGGTACATGGCAATATCCGCGTACTTTATGAGTACATGGTAGTTTTCCGTATCGTGCGGGCACAGGGCCACACCTATGCTCAAGCCTACATTAAACTTGTCAATATAACGGCTGAGCTTTGACGCCCTGAATCCGTCCAGCAGGCGTTGCGCTGTCTCTGCGGCTTTTTCCGCAGTATCCACGCCCTGCACAACCTGAACGAACTCGTCCCCGCCAACGCGTGCGGCAATATTCAGACGCCCTGCGGACGGACGGAACGACATGGTGTTATTCAGCGCGCTACGCAGATATACGGCAATGCTGCGCAGCAGTTCGTCACCCGCATCGTGTCCGGCGTTGTCGTTAACTTTTTTGAAGTTATCCAGATCCACAAAAAGCAGGGCAAAGGGAATTTTCTCCGGGGCGGCAGTAAGCTCTGCCAGATGATTCATCAGGTACTGGCGGTTTGGCAAGCCGGTGATATTGTCATACAGGGCTTGCCGGCGCAGTCTGTTCTGCATTTTGTAGATGCGCTTCAGCAGCTTTCTGATGCAGTAGAACATGACGCCCATGGTTACGAGCAGCGTCAAGATAAGCATGAGGGAGTTGCGCAGCGCCGTCTGGCGGCTCATTTCAATATACTCGTCCTCAATGTCCGTGCAGACTATGCCAATTACTTCGCCCCTGTAAAAAATGGGGACTGCGCCGGTATTAAAGCTGCCGTAAGCATCGTCAACATTCATGATATCGGCGGAAGGCTGCCCGGCAAAGGCCGCCACATGCACCGGGGATAGCCCGTAAGGCAGGAATATGGCGGGATCTTCCAGATCAGTATCAAAAACGAACACATACTGCTCGCCCTGTTTTTTTAGGGCGTAAATATATTTGACGCCTACATTTTCCGCCAGAATCCGCAGTTTGGCCAGTGTTTCCTGATAGGCCTGCTGCCCGGAAACAGCCTCATTGTCGTAATGGGAGAACGCCTCAGGATCGATCATCTCCCGCGCTGCAATGGAGGTGGAAATCAGCTGCGATTTGACGCTTTCCGCTATTATGCTTTGAAGATTGATGGAGTTCTTGACGGTAAGAAAAGCTGCGACCGCGAGAATAAACATGAAGAATACCAAAGCATAAACAAGGATATAGCGGCGATTTCTTCTTGTCAGTCCAGAGTTGTTGCTGTTCATACTACCCCTGCCTGATTTATTTTTTTACCCTGCCCGCAAGCGCGCTGGTGCAACAATCAATTTTTTCTGGCTGCATCAGCAGGGTGGCGACAGTGCCGGTGCCGTCTTTAACCCGCTTTGTTGCCGGGAAAAGCCACGCTTTGTAACGAATGTTTTATGTAGAGACGTATTTTAGTATGTAAACAGGTAAGATGTAGCACATATTGTTTTATAATAAAACTCCTAACCGGCAGATTTCAAAGTGATTTATTGCCAGTGGCCGGTATGGGATAAAAACGCCGCCTCGCCGGGTGACCGGTGAGGCGGCTTCTTTCAGACTGGAAAAGCTTTTGCCGCAGGCAGTTTTTGCAAATCATTTATCGGGCGATGTCTGGCTACCCAGCAGCAGGACTTTGGCTGCGCCCAGCAGGTGAGCCATATCCGCCTGAGCCGACGGCATGCTTTTGCGGTTGGTCAGCCAGGCGTGCGGCAGGCCCTGTGATTCGTAGAAATACACGTTGTTTCCGGCCTGAGCCAGTTTGGCTGCGCAGTCGCGGCCCTGATCGCGGAAGGGATCCAGCGAGCAGGCATTGATGATTACAGGCGGCAGTCCAGCAAAATCCGCCAGCATGGGCGAGGCGCGCCAACTGGACGGGTCCGGCTTGAAGCATTCGCGGAAAAAGGCCATGCCGTCCTTGTTCAGCAGGTAACCATCGCCAAATTCGTCAAAGGAACCGCCACGGGCTGCGAGATCCGTTGCCGGAAAGAACAGCAGCAGGCCGCTGACAGGCAGTGGTGCCGGGACGTCGCGCAGGGCTAGGGCGGTTACAAGGCTGAGATTGCCCCCGGCGCTGTCGCCGCAAAGCAGCAGGCTGGTGGGCGTAAAGCCAAGTTCTGCCAGTTCCGGCGGGCTGGAGGCCAGCCAGCGGGCAGCCGCCTCGCCATCGTCATGGGCGGCGGGCCAGGGGTGTTCCGGTGCCAGCCGGTAATCAACGGAAATTACCGGAATATCCAGAACGCGGGCTATTTCCGCCGTGGCAGACTCGTGGCTGTCCACGCTGCACACCACAAAGCCGCCGCCGTGGAAAAACAGCATGATTGGGCCGGGTTCGCGTCTTTCGCGCGCATCAAAAATGCGGGCGGAGATGGTCCCGGCCGGACCGGGGATTTCGATGCGCTGGTCTACTGCAAGTGGGGCAAGTGGCGCAAGTGGTGTCAGCGGCAAATCGCAGTGCTTGCGGGCTTCTTCCGATCCGTAGCGCATTTTGGCCAGATCCGGCGGCGTTTTGCGCTTTGCGGCCTGCGAGTTGGCAAAATCAAGAAATTCCTTCACATCCGGTCTGATGTAATGTCCGCTCATTTTCTCACCTCAAGTTGCCTGCATGGCCTGTCAGGATCATTGTCGGAACGCTGTGCTTTGCTCATAGATAGCGTTCATGTGCATTGTGAAAAGTTTGTATGCTTGGTCCGGCAAAGTCAAGGCGTGAGTAAAGATAATCTACACGCAAAAGAACATTGCGAATTGCCGCAACGCAGCACAAGAACGGTTGATCCGGAAATTATGTTAATCATGTCTGGTGGTTATTTGGTTAATAGTAAAAAGCCCTGCCGCCATAA
>JAJDJF010000047.1 GCA_030267065.1 Desulfovibrio sp. OttesenSCG-928-C06
TTGCTCTGGCGACGCGACAGCGGCGCGGTGTAGAGTTTTGACCAGTTTTCTGCAACAATGCTACTGGCTTGGAGCAGGGCATGTTTTTACCGCCCACAAGGTAACGGAAATTTGTTTATGAGTGACGATTTTCGCATATATGGGCGCTCCACCGGGGGCGGCGGCTACCAGAAGCCGGGCAGCGGGCTTGAGCGCTTCAAAAAGGGGCGCAAACAGGGCGATGTGGTGCGCGGGGTTTTTATCAGCCTTGAGCCTGCTTCTCCCGGCACGGCCTGGGTCAATCTGGAAGGGGAGAAGCTTCTGGCCCAGTTGCCGCCGGAGTGGGCCGCCCTTGCCCGTTCCATTGCGGCGGCTTCCGGCGTGGGCGCGCAGCCCGGCGGCCCGTCTGAAAACGATTTTCCGCTACGCCACGGCGATACCTGCTTTTTTATTCTGGAGGCTCTGGAGCCGGAACCGCACCTGCGCATGCTGCACCTTGACGGGAGCGGCAGTGCTGGCGGGGCTACAGGAGCAGGCGGGGCAGGCGGAACCGGACCGCGCGAGAGTCTGGAAGCAGTTCTGGCCCGCGAGCAGGCCGGATTGCTCTGGCGTAACGTTTGCGCCATGCCTCCGGCGCAGCTGGCCAGCCGTTACGCGAGCCTGCGCGGCAGGATGGACGCGCTGCTTAAAGACCTGTGGGGCCGCGAGCCGGAGGAAGGAACTGCGCAGGCTGCGGGGCTGGGATCTGCCTCCGTTGCTGGCAGTACGGGCAGCATGGCCGCAAGGCGGGAGGCTTATCTGCGTTTTCTGGCTGCTGATTCTGGGGCGGCTGCAATTTACGCGGAACTGAATCTGTACCGGGCTGCCTTTTTGCTGGCCATGAAGCCGCACGGCCTTCTGAGCTTCAATTATCTGCCGCGGCTGTTCCCGCAGGCCTCGGCGGTGGAGATGGCGCGTCTTTACAAGCCGCGCGAGATTTTTGTGCTTCAGGCTACGCTTGGCGGCAGCACCCGTTTTGAAATAAGCGGCAAGTGCGGTTTCCAGACCGGCCTGCCAGCGGGCGGGCCACAATTGCACGAGGTTCTGTTGGCTCCGGGGCATCCGGACTTGCTCGGCAGCCTGCTGGGGCTTTACCCGGAGAGCGTGCGTGGCGGATTTTCGCGACGTACCTGATTTTGCCCTGTTTTATCGTGGCTGGATTATCTAGGCGTGGGCTGCTCAAACAAGCTGCCACAACCTTAGCTGGCGCGGTATCGGGGGTGGCGCGGTATCAGGCCAGAATGAGCCGCAGCCTTTTATGCGGCACTCTGGACGTTCTGGTTGTTCTGAGTACTCTGGTCACTCTGGACGGGCAGCCTGCTCGGTGTTACATTCTTCGTCCGCTCTGGGCGCCGGATCATTAAAGACGCTTGCCTTTGAGCTTTGATTCGCCTCAATAAATTCAATGGAGCACTTACATGCTTGATCTTAAATTGCTGCAAAAAGAACCGGAAGTTGTTGAAAAAGCCCTGGCTGACCGCAACTCAGATATGAAGGTGGCCGATTTTCAGGCCATTGACGAACGCCGCCGCGCCCTGCTTGGCGAGGTGGAAGTGCTGAAAAGCGAACGCAACAAGGCTTCTGCCGAGATTGCCAAAATCAAGCGTGAAGGCGGGGATGCTTCTGAGCTGATGAAAAACACCGGCGATCTGGGCGACCGCATCAAAAAGCTCGATCTGGAAACAGAAGAAGCCAAGAACGCCCTTAACGACTGGATGATGCGCGCGCCGAACATTCCGCATTCAAGCGTGCCTGTGGGGCGTAGCGAGGATGATAACGTTGAGGTTTCCCGTTGGGGCGAGCCGCCGAAGTTTGATTTTGCGCCGCGCGAGCACTGGGATATCGGCGCGCTTGGCAAGCTGGCAGGCGGCGGTCTTGATTTTGAGCGCGCAGGCAAGCTTACCGGCAGTCGCTTCAATGTTTCCTGGGGCTGGGCCGCCCGGCTGGAACGCGCTCTGGTTAACTTTTTTCTGGATACCCAGACTGGCGAACACGGCTACACGGAAGTGCTGCCGCCGCAGATAGTCAACCGTAAAACCATGACCGGCACCGGGCAGCTCCCCAAGTTCGAGGAAGATCTGTTCAAGCTGGAAAACTGGGAATACTACCTTATTCCCACTGCCGAAGTGCCGCTGACCAACCTGCACGCCGATGAAGTGCTGGAAGAAAAAGACCTGCCGCGCGCCTATGCCGCGCAAACGGCCTGCTTCCGCTCCGAGGCTGGCAGCTACGGCAAGGACACGCGCGGCCTGATTCGCCAGCACCAGTTCACAAAGGTGGAAATGGTGCGCTTTGCCCACCCGGAAAAATCTTATGATGATCTGGAACTGATGCGCTCGCACGCCGAAAGCCTTTTGCGCCGTCTGGAACTGCCTTACCGCGTAATCACCCTGTGCACCGGCGACATGGGCTTTGGTGCCACCAAGACCTATGACCTTGAAGTCTGGTTGCCCGGCCAGAACACCTACCGGGAAATCTCCTCCTGCTCCAACTGCGGCGATTTTCAGGCGCGTCGGGCCAACATCCGCTTCCGCCCTGCCAATGGCGGCAAGCCGGAATTTGTGCACACGCTTAATGGTTCCGGGCTGCCCATAGGCCGTACGATGGTGGCTATTATCGAAAACGGACAGCAGGCCGACGGCTCCTTCCGCATTCCGGAAGCCTTGCAGCCATATATGGGCGGGGTAAAGGTTATCGGGCTGGAGTAGGCGTATTTTGGCTGCTGCCCTGGGTTTGCCGGACGTGCAGACTGTTTGCCGCAAGGCAATATTTTGTGCCTGACAAAAAAAATGCCCAAGATGCAAGTTTTAGCGTTGACCTCCACTTTAGTTTGATATAAATAGCCTCTCTCGCCGGGTCGTTAACTCAGCAGGTAGAGTACCTCCCTTTTAAGGAGGGGGCCGAAGGTTCGAACCCTTCACGACCCACCATTTTTTACAAATCCCCGTAACGGTTTTACTGTTACGGGGATTTGTTTTTGGCGATGCTTCTCCCGTGAGGCCTGCCCTACACGCAAAAAAACCGCCCCGGAACCTGAACGTTCCGGGGCGGTTTAAGTATGTTGTCGCAGCCCTGATTCTGTTTTTGCCGGTTGCTCCGGCCTGTTCATTTAGTCCGGGCAATCACTCTTGTTATGGGCAGCGCCCGGCTCTGGCGTCTAACGGGCCGGTTTTTTCATGCTGCGGACGATTTGCGTGGCTACCTTGTTCACGGTGGAGCGGTATTCTTCCATATTGAAGAAGTCGTTTTCCGAGCGGGCGTCGCTAACCATGAGCATGGTGTGGTACTCGTCATCAGCAGCATTCATCTCGATTACCGGAATGTACTGCTTGCCGCGTACTTCCCGCTGGGACGAGCCGGTTTCCTCAAGAATGCTGTAGGTATAATTCAGGCCGCCGCTGGTCATGTTCTGGGTAGCGGAAATGACCATTTTGGCAAACTGGCGCGGTGCGGTTTGCAGCCGGATGTTCTGCTTGCGAAACAGAATGTAGTCGTAATACTCGGTCTTTTTTTCCCGCATGCAGATAATTGAGGCGGATTTGCCGTTTGAAGGCAGCTGGAAGGTGAAGTCACTCTGGAACTCGTTCGGATTCGCTGTGCTTTCCACAAGCGTAAATCTTTCTGGCAGGATGAAGCTGTAAGCGCCGCAGTTTACGCGTTTGCTTTTGGCCTGGGCCGGTGTTTCGCAAGCGGTAATAAGTAGCGCAGCCAGCAAAAACAAGCCAAGTTGTTTTACATGTATGTTCATTCAGGAGTGTCCCGTGTCTTCTGATGTTTTACGCGTAATTCCCTGATGCTCCCGTCCGGCTGTGCCGGTTCCCGCGCCCGACGGGAGGGAGTTTCAGGCGTCATATGTCAGTATAGCCCATGCAGCGGCAAATCACAAGACAGGCGGCGTGCAGGGCAAAAGTAGCCGGAAGGTCTGACCCGAGCCAGAATAAGCCCGGGTTTGCAGCCGAAATCTATCTGGAGACAGTCCCTAGTCTGCCAGAACGTGCTTATCCAGCGTAAAGCAGGTCAGCACGCCGGTCATCACTTCCTCGCCGTTGCGCGTTACCGTTACGGCTACCCGGCTTTTACGGCCCGAGCTTTCGGTTACGCGGGCTTCTGCTTCCAGTTCATCGCCCACCCGTACAGGTTTGATGAACTTGCTTTCCGCGCCGCCCAGCACAACGTAGGGGTGGTTCACGGCCAGCATGGCCGCGTAGTCCGCCATACCGAACACAAAACCGCCGTGTACCAGTCCTTCCGCGTCTGCCTGCATTTGCGGCAGAGTGCGCATTTTTACGCGGCAAAAGCCTTCTGCCAGTTCCAGCGGCGTGCCGCAAAGATCGGCGCTGATTTGCGCGTGCGTTTTTATATTCATGATTCCAGTCCTTGCTGCTTGTCTTTTATAGTGGTCATAAAAATGGTCAGGGCCGCGCAGGGCAGAACCTGCGCGGCCCTGCCGTTGTGTCTATTGTGCGGCGCTCAGGCCGGGGCTTTCTTCGCCTATTGCGTTGTAGGTGGCGGCCAGTGCGCTCAGGTAGTCGGCCTGCGCACCGGTGAGGGATGCCTCGGCAGCGGTTAGCGTGGCCTGCGCATCCAGCACGTCAATGGAAGTTCCCACTTGCGAGCGGTAACGGGCGGAAGCCACGCGGTAGGCTTCGCTGGCCTGCGCCAGACCCTTGCGGGCCACCAGAATGCGCTTGGCCGCGTTGTCCAGCTCCAGCAGGCGCGACTGCACCTGATAGGCCACTTCCTGCCGCAGGTCTGCTTCTTCAGCCCGCAGGCGTGCTATGTTGTGCGAATTTTGCTGCACATCGTAGTAGGTGTTGCCCCACTTGAACAGGTTCAGGTTTCCGGTGAGCTTTACGCTCCATTCGGAATATTTGGTGGGGCGGTTGTCGTTGCCGTCCGCGCTCCACTGGTCGCCCTGTGTGGCCCAGGCCAGCTCGCCCTGAATTTTGGGGTAAAAGCCGCTGGCTGCCGAGGTCTTGTCCTGCTGCGCTATATCTATTGATTTCAGGGCCATGTTGATATCCGGGCGCTGGCGGTAGGCCTGCTCCAGGCACTGATCCAGACTGCCTGTAAAGGGAATGAAATCCAGTTGCCCGATATACTCAGGCTGCGAGTCCAGCGGCAGGTTGAGCAGGGTGTTCAGGCGCACGCGCTGGATCTCCACGCTGTTGTTGGCGCGCAAAAGCACGTCCTCGGCCTCGCTCAGGTTTGCTTCGGCCTGCAGGACGTCCAGATGCGGGCGCAGGCCCACATTGTAGAACGAGCTTGTGACCCGAAGCTGCTCGGCAAGGCGGTTGTAGGAATCCTGCGCGCTGCGCACGTCTTCCACCGCTTTAAGGTATGCGAAAAAGTTCTGCTGCACGGTCAGAATCAGATCCAGACGCGCTTTGGCCAGAGATGCAGTAGCGCTGTCCCGTTGCAGGGCGGCCTTCTGGTAGGAAGCCAGAGTGGAAAAGCCGGAAAACACGTCCTGCGTCAGGGCCACACGCCAGCTGTAGAGGTCATCGTCCGAGTGCTGGCTGTGCGTGTAGCCATAGCTGGTGTCCAGCGAGGGGCCAAAGGTGCCGCGCACGGCCTTGCGCCAGCTTTCGGACGATTGCAGGTTTTCTTCCGCCGCCAGAATGGAGAAGTTTTCGCTCAGGGCGCGGTGCACGGCTTCCTGCAAGTCATACTGCGGTTTGGGCGGGTTGGGCGCAAGGCCGCGGCTTTGCAGGGAGTCGCTACCGGTTGCGGGAGTCGCGACAGTCTGGCTGGATGAATCGCCGGACGCGGCATGTACTTGCGGGCCGAATTGCCCGGAGCCGATGGCGCGACTTCCGGTTGCGGCCTGAGCCGTTTGGGGCGTTTGTACAGAGATGGCGAACAGGGCCAGCAGCAGACTGGCGGTTGCGCAAATAGTAAAAGAGCGCAGGCGTTTTTTTATGGTACTGTTGTTAATATGCATGTTGTAACCTGTTATTCGCGTGCGAATGGGCGCGATTTACGGTTGTGGTTGTCAGGGCGTGCGGGCCGTGTGTGGCTCACATGGCTCTTTGGCATCGTCCGTGAAGATCGATGCGTTCCGGCAAGGTATCCTGTTTTCAGCGCCGGGTAGCTTGTCTTGCATCTAGCTGGGCAACTGGCAGGGCAGCTAATAGGGCAACTGGCCGGGTAACTTGCCGGGGCGCAGGCATCAGTCATGTGGTGCGTGGTGAGCCTGTCGCGTCAGTATCCGAATGTCAGAAAATGCCGCAAATGTAAACCACAACTGGATTTCCTGCCTTTAATCCGGTTGATCTGTTTTGGAGTAAATTAACTTTGAAAAAGTTCATTTGCTCTGGCGACACGATAGCGGCGCCCGCAAGCGAACAGCGCAGCGTGCCTTTAGCAAAGCCTGCTTCATGCTTTGCGTATGCAAGAAAATCAAATGATTTCCAAAGTTCATACAAAAGTAGAATTTACAGTCTGTCAAACAAGTTGCTGTATAATTTCAAAGTAAAAATGCTCCAGAACAATAAACCAGTCCACACAGGCCGGATACCCGCTGGCACATCTTGACACAAGTTGGCGTGAGCCTGCGCGGGGCGGTGGTTTCAGGCATGATTTTCTTGCGCGCCGGATCGTTGCACCATGCGGATTTCTGCAATTTGGCCGCATATATTCGGGTTGCCTTGAAGCGGATAATGCCGTAAATCCGCTTTGGAGGCAGCACCTGCCCGGACTTTATTGAAGAAACGCAAGCAGGGGCCGTCTTTAGGGCCTGTATCCAGATTAGGCTCAAGGCATACCAGTTTATTACACCAGGGAGTGTTCACCTTACGCTTTTGCCTTCCGGCGCGGCATGGAGCCACGGGCCGCGCGGCTACTCCCGAAACGACTCCGGAATCTATACTATGGAAATACTTTCTCTGCTTTTTAACGCCACGCCTGTTGTCATGGGCGTATTGCTGGTTCTTGTCTGCATGTCTTTAGGCAGCTGGACCCTGATGATTTACAAACATTTTTCGCTGGGCAAAGCTTACAAGAACAGCGTCAAGGGACTGGAATTTTTCAGCGAGGCCCGGGATCTGACAGCCGGGGTCAAGTCGCTGGCCGCCCTGCCTGATTCGCCGGTATACCATGTGGCCCGTCAGGCCGTGTCCGAATACAACCGGCTCAAGGAAAACCGCAACAGCGAGGCCGTTATTTACGACAACGTCAACCGTGCCCTGCGTCAGGGCGTGAGCGATGTGGTCTCGTCCCTCGGCGGCTCCATCTCTTTTCTGGCTACCTGCGCGAACACCGCGCCCTTTATCGGGCTGTTCGGCACGGTCTGGGGCATCATGCACTCCTTCCACAGCATCGGCATGGAGGGCAAGGCTTCGCTCGCTACCGTGGCCCCTGGTATTTCCGAGGCGCTCATTGCCACCGCTATCGGCCTGTTCGTGGCTATTCCCGCCACTGTCGGCTACAACACCTTCCTCAACCGCATGAGCAAGCTTGAGGTGGAACTGACCAACTTCGGGCGTGTTTTCATCAACCGCGTGCAGAGCGAGGTTGACCTCGCCAGCAACCGGAACGGAAATTTCTGATGCAGATCAACGGCAAGAAAAGCTTTGTGGCCGATATCAACGTCACGCCATTCGTGGACGTGATGCTGGTGCTGCTGATCATCTTTATGGTTACGGCGCCGCTCATGACCGAAGGCATCGAGGTTGACCTGCCGGTAACCCAGGAAGTGCAGTCGCTTCCGGCTGAAAACGAGAATCTTGTACTCAGCATCACCGCCGAACAGCGCATGTTTCTGGGCAAGGTGGAAGTCACCATGGAAAATCTGGACGCAGTTCTGCGCGAAACCGTGACCGAACAGCGCAAGCAGCTCTTCCTTCAGGCTGACAAGAACGTGCCTTACGGACTGGTGGTGGAAGTGATGGGGCAGGCCAAGGCCGCCGGTATAGAGAATATCGGCGTGGTTGCCGAGCGTCCGGACGCCGGAAGGAAGTAGACGCGGCTTTTTCGCGTAATGGACTTCAGGCCCGGTTGCATGGCCGCATGGTTCCCGGATTCCCGGATTGCCGGGGCCGCGTGATTGACGTTCCGGGCCGGATTACTGACTGACAAAATTATTTGGCGATATAGTGGTATACGACAGATTCAAAACGAATTCGGGCGGTGTTGGGCCGCTCAGCTTTCTGGGCGCGGTGCTGGTGCATGCCGCCGTGCTGGGCTTCGCGCTGTTCGGGCCGGGGCTGAACCAGCCCAGAGTGGATCTGGACGCGCCGCTCATTCATATCACGCAGGTCACAATTGGCTCAAAACCGGCCCAGACCAAGCCTGAGCCGCCCAAGCCGGAAACCTCGCCCGAGCCTCCCAAACCGGAAGTTGCCCCTGAACCTCCCAAGCCCGATCCTGTTCCGGAGCCGGAACCTGTGCCCGTGCCGGAGCCGCCCAAACCGGAACCGGTTCCCGAGCCGGAGCCTATTCCCATCCCCGAACCGCCAAAGCCCGAGCCTGAGCCGGTACCCGAGCCTCCTAAACCAGAGCCGAAACCGGAACCCAAGCCCGAGCCAAAGCCAGAACCGAAACCTGAGCCAAAGCCCAAACCCAAACCAAAGCCGGGGCCAAGCTCTGAAGAAATTTTGCGTCAGGCTCTGGCCCAGGCCGAGCAGGACCGGCAGGCCGCAATTTTGGCCGAGGCGCTGAGCAGCGCGCAGACCGATCGGCAAACTACCGGTAACTCGTACGGCGATGGACGCGGAGACGGCATTGGGGTGCTTGGAACCTACCGGGATTCGATTATCTCGCGCATCCGTCCGCATTTCATCACCCGGCCAAGAGCGGACGGAAGGGTTTTTGAAATGCAGGTTATCCTGCACATGGGCGATGACGGAACGGTCATGAACATTCAGGTGGTCAAGCCCTCCGAAGACGCTATTTTTGACAGCAACGTCACCCGGGCCATTCGCGCGGTGGACAATTTTGAAGCGCCGCCCACCCCGCAGGAGCGGCAGGTGCCCATAACCTTTTCGTCAGACATGTTTGGCGGCTAGTATTGTGTAACGCTTTATCAGGAATGCCTCCGGCGGCTCAAGGAGGTGGCTGTTAGAACATGGCCTCCTTGAGAATCCTCACGGCAGTGGAAGCCGCTCCCGGATTAGTCCGGTCTCGTTTCACTTGGCACGAACGGCCCCTGCACCCGCGATTATGCGGTTTTATTGATTTAAGTGTTGCAAGATACCGGTTTGTTATACAGGCCAGACGCAAGGCAGGAGTTGATATGTATTCAAAAGTTGATTTGACGGCAACAAAACGGCGCAGCAGCCCGTTTTTTATTCTGGTTCTGGCCTTCATGCTTTGCGCAGGCTGGAGCGCTGCGGCACAGGCCGCTTCCCTGAACAGCGAATTTATGGATCCGGTGCGTCCGGCGGCCTACCGGGTGCGCGCGGCGCTGGCTGATCCGCTTGGCGAAAGCCCCTACCAGCGCGAACTGCACGAAAGCATCCAGCACAACCTTGGCTTTTTGCCGTTTTTGCAGATAATCGACCGCAACTCGGTGCCGGGCGGCTCCAGCCTGCCCGTAGCCAGCGAGCCGGGCATCGATTTTGAGCGCTTCCGCCTTGTGCGGGCCGATAACCTGATCACCTGCATCTGGGTGGCTCCCAATCAGGTGGAACTGCGCGCCTACGAGGTAGGCAGCGGCATGTTCATTTTTGGCGCGCGCTTTGATGTTCCCAACGTCTCCAGTCTGGACGGCGTGGCGGACGAATTTTGCGCCCAGTATATGGAAAAACTCACCGGACGCGGCGACTTCTTCCGCTCCATGATCGCCTTCAGCAAGAACAACGGCCCCAAACGGCAGGATGTCTGGATAGTAAAGCCCACCGGTGGCAGCCTGCGGCAGGTCACCAACATGCAGGGCAACGCCATTTCGCCCACCTGGTCGCATGACGGGCGCTTTATCGTGTTCAGCCACATTGACGAGCAGTCGCACGCGCTGGGGGTGTGGGATTCCATCAACAACCGTGTGCAGCGTCTGCGTTTTCCCGGCAACACGGTCATCGGCCCCTGCTTCCTGCCGGACAACACCGTGGCTGTGAGCCTTACCGACGGGCGCAACCCGAGCATTTTTCAGCTCGACCACTCGTTCCGCAAGAAAAAGACCCTGATTTCAAGCTGGGCCATTGATGTATCTCCTTCTGTGGACGCCAGCGGCACCAACATGGTCTACACTTCCAGCAGGCAGGGCAACCCGCACATCTTCATGACCAACCTGAAGACCAACGAGACCCGCCGCATTTCCAACGACGGCAAATATAACACCGACCCGCACATCAGCCCGGACGGCACCCTTGTGGTATTTGCGCGGCAGATGGGCAGCGGGCACCGCATTTTTGTGCATGACCTGCGCACCAACCGCGAGCAGCAGATCAGCTTTGGCCCCGGCAGCGACGAGCAGCCGGAATTCGCGCCTGACAGCTACTTTATCGCTTTTACCTCCACACGGTCCGGCAGCAAGAAGATTTACCTGACTACCCGGCACGGTGGAGAGGCCCGGCAGGTTGATACCGGAGCCGGAGAAGCCTCGTTCCCGACATGGGGGATCCGCAAGCCTTAGAAATTGAGTCAGGCTGAGGTGTCACGTTGTTATATAACAGCTTTTAACTTGACAAAGATAGCCATCCTTATAAACTTATACGACTTGAATCGTGGTGGCATCGCCGTAGGCGAACGCTTACGCAACGGCCCGGTTGCCGCCGGACATGGATTAACAAATTTGCCAAGCTGCTTTCCTTAGGAGGAATAGAATGAACAAACTTCTGCGCGTTTCCATGATGCTGGTGCTTGCTACCGCCATGCTTGCCGGTTTTGGCTGCACCAAAAGCGAAGTAGGCACCACCGGTGAAGGCGACAAGCCGGCCCAGGTTGACAGCACCATCACCAACATTGAAGAAGCTGCCAACGTTATTTCCACTGCGCCCATCTTCTTTGCCTATGACCGCTATGACCTTGACAACGCAGCCAAGAACGACCTCAAGGTTAAGGCTGGCCTGCTGATCAAGTTCCCGCAGCTTAAGGTTCAGATTGCCGGTCACTGCGACGAACGCGGCACCGAAGAATACAACCTTGCCCTTGGTGAACGCCGCGCCCGCGCCGCTTACGACTACCTTGTTCTTCTGGGAGTTCGTCCGGCACAGCTGGCTACCCACAGCTACGGCAAGATGTACCCCGCCGTGCAGGGCAGCAACGAAGCAGCCTGGAGCAAGAACCGCCGCGACGAATTCCGCGTGACCCGCTAGAGTTTTTCGCCTTTGGGCACTGCTCCATGGTGGTTGTGTAACAGCTTCATTGAGCGCAGCAGTTTTTAAAGCTGCGGCCCAAACGTAAATCTCTGGTTCATGCAATAAATTGCCTGTAAAAATCCTCCCTTCGGGGAGGATTTTTTTATGGCGGCTGGCAGTTTTTTGTCCATCACCATAGCAAACGAACTTTTTTAAAGTTAGAATGCTCTAGATTATCAGACCTGTCAGCACCACATTTTTGCCTGCCTCCAGAGCCTGAACCTCTTTAAAGTCAATTTCTGATGGCGGCTTAAAATTATTTGGGAGTTGGCTCTACAGAACACTGGTTTTTGTCCGAAAGGTATTTCGGAGACTTCCGCCCATTTGAATATGTGGCGGAACGGCTGGCGTTCCGGCGTAGCAAGCGGACGGTTGTTCAGATGCAGCCGCAAAACGTCCGTGCACCCGGCAAAGTACGCTTGCCGCAAAAGCCGAGAGGTTCTATATGAGCAAATATTTGAAAGCGTTACCGATGTTGCTGGCTCTTTGTTGTCTGCTGACAGGCATGTCCGGTTGCGCAAAAATTCCGGATAAAAGTGATGAGCTGCCTGTTACCCCCAAGGCCAGAAATGCGGTGCAACCTTGCGATGAGCCCGGTTACGCGGGCGCGTATGGTCCGGGTGGGCAGGGCGGTCCGGGCGGACCGGGCTGGGCTGGCAATGCCGGAGGTCCCGGCTATATGAGCGGGGCTGGATATCCGGGCCAGTATCCTCCTGCGCAATATGATCCTTACGGGCGGCAGCCGCAGTCCGGCTGGGCTGGCTGGTCTGAGCCTGAAAAACAGGCGGCCGGGTTCATCAATTCCGCTCCGGTTTATTTCCATTATGACAGCGCGGCGCTGACACCTCAGGCTCAGGCTGTGTTGCGGCAAAAGGCCGAGCGCATCAAGGCATTTCCGCAACTGCGCGTGACTGTTGCCGGGCACTGCGATGAGCGTGGAACTGACTCCTACAACTACGCCCTTGGGCAGCGCCGGGCCAAGGCTGCTCTGGATTATCTGGTCAAGCTCGGCGTTTCGCGCGATCAGCTGGAAACCATCAGTTATGGCAAAAGCCGCCCGGTGGTGGCAGGGCAGGGCGAGGGCGTATGGAGCCTGAACCGCCGCGACGAGTTCAACATCACCAAAAGATAGCGCAGGGATAGCGCCGGGGAACACCCGGATGTGCCCTGAGAGCCACCTGTTTACCGCTTAGTGCTACTAATCGTATAAAAACGCTCCCGTGCCATGCGCACAGGAGCGTTTTGCCTTGATTG
>JAJDJF010000048.1 GCA_030267065.1 Desulfovibrio sp. OttesenSCG-928-C06
CATCAAAACTTTAAATAAATTCTTAACTACCAGCTTAATCCCAGGGCTTCGAGCAGGGCTCGGGGGTTTTCCATGGCGATTGAGCGTCCTTTGAGGCTGATAAAGCCTTTTTTTTGCAGTGCGTGCAGGGTCTGGCTGATGGTTTGCTGGCAGGAGCCGATCATTGCGCCCATTTCTTCCTGTGTAAGCCGCAGCCCGAGTGGGACGGGTTTGTTCTCGGGCAGGTTTTGCAGCAGTTGTTCGTAGCTGAGGCAGACAAAGAGTTTGAGCAGTCTTTCTGCCACTCCTTTGCTCATCAGGTCCTGCATCTGCTCGTTAAGAAAGCGCACCCGGCGGCCCATGACTTCCATCATGCGTCTGGTAAGGACTGGTGAACTCATCAGGAGTTGTTCAAAGCCTTCTTCTGAAAGCTCGTGTACTACTGCGGAGGTCATGGCGCTGGTAAAATGCTTGCGCACGCCCCGGTTTACGAGTTCGGCCAGCCCAAAGATATCGCCCTGCCCGCGTATAAAGAGGATGGTGCTTTTGCCTTGCGGCGTAACACGGTAAGATTGCAGCACCCCCTGCTCGATGTAAAAGCAGGAGTGCGCCATTTCGCCTTCGTTAAAGATGACCTGATTGCGCTTGAGAACATGCCGCTTTGAGAGCGCGTAAAATTTTTCCCGCTCGTCCGGTGTCAAATCCGCAAAAAAGTCATGCCCGATCAGGTGCCAGTGCATCTTCTGGTGAATCTTCTGGGTATTATCCATACTGCCACGTCGCTTGCCCGTAAGCTAAAATATCCTTCACGCTGACATGTCCCATAGCATACCCGAGCGCAGGCTCCAACCCTTGCGAAAGCGGATTACAGCTAAAAATATGAAGTGATACCAGCTAATATCATTGGCAAGTTATTGTCAGGGCATCTGGCTACTCATGGGCGCGGCAGTGCATGATTGAAGCTTCAGTCCATGATTCAAAAATCAAATAATTAAATAACTCAAAAATTAATTAATCGTGTAAATATACTCTGCGCCAGCATTCATTTGCAAATGAAGCCGCCCTGTCCTTGCCAGAACAGACATAAGTTTCGCACAGGGTGAGCCAGTCGCAGCAGGGGGCTAAAAGACAATGCAGGGCTGTCTTTAATTGATCTGAACGATCGCACCCTTGATTGCAAGCGGCCCGCTGGTCTTTAATTCGCCCATTGCCTGACCGCCCAGCCTGATGGCCTTTTTGCCCAGTACGGAAGCATCCAGCCCCTCGGCGCTGAAGTTATGTCTGGCGGTGATTTTAACATCACCGGCCGCGTTCAGGGTAATGTCTTTGGCGCTTTTGATGGTCACGCCGTTTTTATCCAGCGTGAGGCAGTTGTTGTTCTTGTCTTTAAGCTCCACAGACCCGGACTTGTCGTTGATGACCAGACTCTGACCGGCGGGCGTTTTGATGGTAATGCTCTTGTCATCTTCATCCAGCAGTAGCGTCAGGCCGTTTTTACTGACCAGGCCCTTGGACTTGTTTTTTTCGTCCGTGGCTTTGAGGGCGGACGGAGCCGGGGCCGCCCTGGAGTGCAGGCTGCCCAGAATCACCGGCGCGTGCGGGTCGCCACCCAGAAAGCCCAGCAACACCTCATCGTCCGGTTCTGGGCGAAAAACCACGCCGTAACCTCCGCCAGCGTAGGGAGTAACCCATCGCGCCCAGACTCCCTGCTGTTCACTGTGCAGCAGCGGGATATGCACCTTGATACGTTCGCCGTTTTCCGGATCGTTTGCTACTTGCATGACCTTGCCGGAGTAAAGACCTGAAATATTTGCCAAATCGCCGTCGGTCAGAGAGTTTTCAATCACTTCCTTGGACATTGTAACTCCTATAAAAATTGTGCCGGGTCATGCCGGGTTGCGGCAGGCCGCGCGCTCATCATCTGGTCTCCATCCGAATTTCTTCGTAAGCCAGGGTGATGGATTCGATAACCACCTCGTTGCTGTCGCCTTTGGAAGGATGCTCCTCAATCTTGGCAGGCCAGGCCTTCAAAAGCTTCCAGATCATTCTGGGCTTGCCTTCCTCATCCAGCAGGTTTACCGAGATGTCCTTGCACTCCAGCGTGTTGCGACACTTCATGATCCACTCGTAAAACCTGTTGTCCGAAGTGCAGAGGCCCTTTTTCAGGGTAACGTCCGAAACCTTTGGGCGGCCCGGCATCTTTATTTCACCCCACTGCGCATTTTTGCCGTCGCGGTCTTTGAACACCTCGTGTTCAAGGGTCAGGCCGCTGGCTTCGCTGAAGCCGATCCCGGTATTGTCAATGGTTACCGAGTACCGGAAAGGAACCGAAGGAGAAGGTGCCGATTGTGGCATGATTACCTCCTGTTTTTTTATGGGCCTGCGCTTTTGAGCCCTTACATGCGCAAATGTTCGCTGTATGGCAGGCAAAGCCGCCCTGCAGCCATTTGGCGACAGTCATTTGTTTTTACATACGCAAAGCCTGAAGCAGACTTTGCCAAAGGCACGCTGCGCTGCTCGCTTGCGGGCGCCGTTGTCACGTCGCCAGAGCAAATGAACTTTTTCAAGGTCAATTTGCTCTAACATTTCTGCATCTGGTATGTCAGGCGGAATGTAATAAACTCGGCTGGACGCACCACGGCTACGCCGACCTCAATGATTAACCTGCCCTCCAGAATATCCTGCTCGTTCATGGTGGAGCCAAGGCCCACGTTTACGTAGTAGGCTTCGGACGGGGCCGCGCCCATAACCGCCCCGTCTTTCCACTTTTGCAGCAAGTAGTTATCGATGGTCCCCTTGGCTTTAGCCCAGAGGCTGGCATCGTTTGGCTCGGACACGACCCAGCTGGTGGAGCGACGCACTGATTCTTCCAGCATGCTTATAAAGCGGCGCACCGGAACGTAGCGCCAATCCATGCTGTTGCCGTCCAGCGTGCGCGCGCCCCAAATCAGAAAGCCCTTGCCGGGGAAAGTGCGCAGGGCGTTAATGGACTTGCCGGCCACGGCATCGGAGTTCAGCACTTCCTGGGCCTGGGCGGTGATGGTTTGCGTCAGGCGCAGCACTGAGTTGGCGCTGACGTTGGCCGGGGCCTTCCAGACGCCGCGCTCGCGGTCAACACTGGCGTAGATTCCGGCCATCATGGCGCTTGGCGGCTGCACGCGCAGGGCAGTCTGCACCGCCTGGACAATAGAGCGGTAAACCGCGCTGCTGGCGGCAAGACCATTGGAAAGACGCTCCACGTTCCTGAGCGTGGTCTGATAAAGATCGTCGCCAAAAAGCTGCACAAACTCGTCCAGCAGGGGCTGCAATTGCCCGGGCTTTTCCGGCTTCAAACCAGCAAGTGTGGCCTTCAATTCTTCAAGCAGAGCCAGCGGTGCAAGCCTGGACGCAGGTTCTTGAGGTGGCGTGTAGCCGGGCAGAGACTTTTTTATGCCCTCCAGAATGCGGTTAAGCTCATCCAGAGTATGCTGCGCCAAATCAGGCGAAAGGGAATAATCCTTATCACCCGCTTCCAGTTTAATCTGCCCGGTTAATTTGCCGCAGAGGGTAAAGCACACGGCAGCCAGAGTCTGCATGTTCGATTCGGAAAAATCGGCCAGCTTTTTACGCACTGCTTCCATAATGCTTGCAGCGCTGGAATCAAGCTTGATGCGCGCCTCTTTCACAGCCGCTTCCAGGTTGGTTTGATCCGCAATTGCCATATCCAGCGCCTGCACGCTTTTTTTGACAGTCGGGTCCAGATCGCCCAGCCAGAGCGGGGGTTTCGGGTTGCTTTTGTCCTCCGGATTAAAGAAATAATCGCGGATATCGACATAGCTGAACTGAACCGGAACATCGGCTACCACGTAAGGCGTGTAGGCCGCGCCGTAACCTAGCGAGTCAATGCCTACCCGGTCGCGGAATTCCTGATAGCTTAACCGCCACTTGTCGTAATCCGGCTGGTTTTGCCAGTTGAGCAGGATGCTGCCATTCTGGTCTTCTTCTTTCATGTCCAGAATGGCAAAACGGTTCTGGCGCCTGTCGCAGTGCTTTAAGGCGGCCTGCTGCACGCTGTAGAGGTCGTCGCCCAGCAGGACGGCTTCGGGCATGACCAGCAGCGTTACATCGTCCACCGCTTCCAGCGCTTCCAGTGCCGCCTCAAAGGGGGCTTTGTCATAGGGTTTTCCAGCATTTTCGGCATACGGGCCAAGGCTGGCCACAAAGCAGTTGCCGCCGCCATTGGCAAAATACATGCGCATCGCGTCATGCAGCAAAAAGCGTTTGCCCACCTGCACAGACTCCACCTGACTGAAGCGCCCCCGATCGTCAGTTTTTATGTTGATCGCCTTAAGGTACAAAGGTGCCGCTTCGCCAAAACGGGTAACAAAATCCTGATATGAAGATACCGGTTCCGGCACACCTTGCAGGTTGCGCCCGTCGCAGGCGGTTTTTTCCGTATACCCGATAAAGGCGGGAATGGCTGAGGCAACCTCAGTTACGGTCCCATAGGCGTTTGATATCTCTTCGACATAAACACCGGGGGACAGATAATTTTTGGCCATGACGTCTCCTTTTCCTCAAATCAGTTCAAAACCGTTCTGTACAAATGTTATTGGCCCACTGACAAGGCACGTATCAAAAAGACAAACCAAGACGCTTGAGATCCAGCCAGACAATTGCCTCGTAATCATTAAGAACCTTGTTCCAACCAACATTAGCAGCGGCTGGAATCGGAAGGTTTTCCACAAGCGGCGTGCAAGATCCGTCCTCGCCCTTTATCAGGAGCCGCAACTGCGGGCGTAGCGAAATCCCCAGTGGAATTTTACTGTCTGAAACGAGGCGCAGTATATTGCTATTGACATCAATCATGCTTTCGGACTGGAATTCACAGGGGCCGCCCTCTATAAGCAAATCAGACTCCGGCCGCGGGATAATTTCATAAGTCCAGCGCATCTCGCGTGGAGCAAAATGCAGGCGGAACCGGGCCGGGAATGCGCGGCCCACAAACGGCAGGCTGATCAGGGCCACCGGTGGCGGTCCAAAAGGCGTCCCATGATACTTCTTGCGGGAACGGCTGACGTCACTCTCCAAAGGCTCGTCAAACGGAATAACTTTAGCGGCAGCGGCTTCAAGCTGAACAACATCGGCTTGCGCGGCGCACTTTGGCCCAGATGTGCCGGATGCCGCTTCCGCCTGCGGCAAGCAGGCAGGGCGAAAGTCAAAATGCAGCAACTTCCGGCCAGGACGCATCAACTGGACGTTTGTCATCCGGTAGAAATACGGGTCACGGCAAAACAGGTAAAACTCCATACTCTTTATGTCCGCGCTAAGCGGGTTCAGACCTAGCCCGCCATGCCGGTCTTCTTCACCGATAAAACTCAACCTTGCTATCGGCGGGATTCCTGCATGGTCTGGCAATTGACCTGATGCCGGGGTTGGCGGCACAGCCCCAAAACGTTGGCGCACGCGTTGCAACGCAAGAGCGCGTTCGGCAGTATGGCCGGGCAATACTTGCCAGCTGCTATACGACAGGAACGGGTGTTCGATATCCAGATCAAAATAGCTCACGTAATCCATAAAACCTCCTGACCTTTTATTCAGGTGCTACCCCGCGCCCTGCCGGGGCTGGAGACAGCTGCCGCTTCCTCGCCGTTCAGGAGGATTCCAATACCTCTGGCAAAGTGTTTTTGCAGCCAGCAACACATTCTGGAGCATGGCTCCGCCTTGTTTTGAAGTCTGTGTTTTTACGCCGCACCGGGTGCGGAATCACCCGCCAATCAACACTGTGGGGCACCCCGTCGCTATGGAGCCGCCGTGCGCCGTGCTGTCGCCCATGCGCGCGGCGGGCGCCCCCCCAATCATCACCGTGGCCGATCCTTTGATGATAGTATCCGGCGGGCCAACGCACAGGGCCATGTCGCCCAGCCTGGCAGCCGGAAGCCCGCCAATCAGCACCGTTGGGCAACCGGGAGGAAGCACCGGCCCGCCCACATGGGGAATCGGGCTGGGAAAAGCCGGGGTGAGCATGGGGCAGACATGCATATCATTGACTCTTGCTGCTGGCGGCATAGGTGTACCTGCCTGTGTTACTGGTTTATTGTCATGATGGGACTGGCACTCTTGTTTTGCCAATGCAATCAGGTTTGCGCCAGATGTGGCGGATGCAGCGCCTGTGTTCCAGAAAGCGCAAGCGCCATGCGGCCCATTGATGTTCATCTGTAAACTGCCACAATATAGCTTGAATAGTAAGCAAAAAATATACTGGGCCTTTAATTGTCATGCAAAACAGTATATTATCTTTTATGTTTATTTTATATTAATGCTTTGAATTTAAAGGATTTAAATGTGCAATCCAGTTTATTCCCAATTAATAGTTGATCTTATTTTGTTCAGGAGTAAACGTATAATAAGAGCCTGTTTTATAGCAAATATCATATTTTATAAAAAGAATGCAGTGATGCTGTAGTTACATGCGCAAAAACAAAAGCTGGCTCACAATGCAAGGCACCAACTGTACAATGAACAGAATGCTTTGAAAGCCTTTGACGGACGCCCCGCGCGCTTCCGGCTCAACCGGCTGGTTCCGGAAAAAACGGTGCGCAATCATGAACTTGACCGGGGCTGTCTGGCAATGCCGTACCGCCGGCACATGAAGAATATCTATAAAAAACCGGCGCTGCTGACCGCAGCGCCCTTACAGCCATGTATTTGCGGCAAGCCGGGAGCAATTATGAACAAAAGCGTTATAAGTTGGAGCGACATAGTTGTAGCAGCAGCCGATTTGGAAGTGGAGCCATGCGCCATCAGCGCAGTATGCCAGGTAGAAAGCTCGGGGAGCGGCTTTTTGGGGTCCGGGCTGCCCAAAATACTCTTTGAAGGGCATATTTTTTGGCGAGAATTAAAGAAGCATGGCGAAGATCCGGAAAAATACGCCAGCGCTCATGGAAGCATCCTTTACCCCAAGTGGACGCGCGCCCATTACAGGGGCGGAAACGCCGAATACGACCGGCTGGAAGAAGCCTGCGCCATCCACCGGTGCGCCGCGCTAAAGTCCGCCTCATGGGGTACTTTTCAGATCATGGGCTTTAACCATAAAAGTTGCGGTTATAACAATGTGGAAGACTTTGTGGAGGCCCATCGCAACTACGCGAACGAGCACTTGTTTGCCTTTTGCGGTCTGCTGCACAGCAATAAATGGCATTACCATCTGCGCAACCGCGACTGGGCCAGTTTTGCCAAATGCTACAACGGACCGGGCTATGCAGAGAACCGGTACGATGTAAGACTTGCAAAAGCTTACGATGAGTGCATTGGCGCACAGAAAAAATTGTAGAAGTAGCCTCCCACTGATGCTCAGGTTACCGCCTGACGGCGCTCATGGCGGGCAGGCACAACCAGCCCCGTAAAAAGATTGCGGACAGGAAGCCCGTTTTGCCCGGACTTCTGGCGGCATTCAAAACGGCTTGAAACCGGAGATTCGCATGACAGAGCAGCGTAATATTGATCTGGCACTTTCCGGCGGCGGCATTCGCGCCATGGTCTTCCATCTGGGTGTGCTGCGCCGTCTGGCCGAACTGGGGCAACTGGAAAAAGTGCGTCGCATATCATCGGTCTCGGGCGGCAGCCTGATTGCCGGGCTGATTGTAACCGAAGCGGAAATGCGCTGGCCCGGCTCAAACGAGTTCCTGTCGGACATCTACCCGGCCCTGCGCGAAAAACTCTGCCGCCGCAGCATCATGAAGGGAATGATCGTGCGGTTGCTGCAACCTTCGCACATCCGCTTTCTGCTCAACCGCGCCAACCTGCTGGCCTATATCCTGAACAGGGACTGGGGGGTCAAGGCCCGCCTGCGCGACCTGCCGCAAACGCCGGAATTTTCTTTTGAAGGCACCACCGCGGAAAACGGGCGGCGCTTCCGCTTTAAACGCGACAGCATGGGCGATTACGAGTCCGGCTATACCGGATGCGGCAAGCTCCCGCTGGCAACGGCAATGGCGGTGTCTGCGGCTTTTCCCGGCGGCATTGGCCCGCTTTTGCTCTACACCAGCCCCTTTGACTGGGTAAAACGCACCGACGACCCCACGCCGGTAACTCCGCCGTTTGAAAAGCTGCACCTCTACGATGGCGGCGTATACGATAACCTCGGCCTTGAACCGTTTTTTGACGTCAACCAGAACCGCCCGCGCAGGCAGGACGGCTATCTGCTGGTTTCTGACGCCGGGGCACCCTTCAAAAAGGGCTTTTCCATGTTCGCCCTCAACCCGTTGCGCCTGAAGCGCGTGATGGAGGTGATGCAGGAGCAGTGCCGCGCCTTGCGCGTGCGCGGGCTGCACGGTTTTTTGAATGCAAACCCCGGGCACGGCAGCTACGTATGGATCAATGCCGGGCCAAAGGACCCAGCCCTGCTGGAGTTACGCGACTTTGCCGCCGGGTACCCGACCACCCTGAGCAGAATGAAGCCCCACGACTTTGACCGGCTGGCCGAATACGGCTATCAGGTCGCGCTTGATCGCATCCATGCCGGGCAACCGGCCCAGACCGCAACAGCGCAAAGCCGCTTCGCCGAACCGGAGGAAGCGCTGGAAACATGGTAAGTACCCGGCTGCCGACCGGTGCTGTACCAGATAAATTCCGGCTGCACGGCTTTTCCATCTGGCGGTGTTGCAGATAAAAAATCGATTTTTCGCCACATTATTTATTTGGCGGCAGCCCCTTAGCTGTTACCCTGTTTCAAACGCGTGAACATAGGGAGGTAACGGTGGCTGATTTTTATTTTTCGCGGGTGATGCTTCCGGCTATTCAGCATTTGCATGATCTGGCGGGGCAGGGGCGTCCGGTTTCTCTGGCTGTTACGGATGATGCGGGCCGCACGGTGCTGGTCTACCGCATGCCGGGGGCCGGGGCGCGTTCCACGCAGATGGCGCTGGGCAAAGCTTACACGGCCGGAAAAATGGCGCAGTCCACCGCGGACTTTCACGCCCGTTTGCAGCGCGAGAATCTGGGCCTTGCCGATTTTATGGACGCGGGCTTTACCTCGCTGGCAGGCGGGGTGCCGCTTTGCGACCCTCAGGGCGAATGCGTTGGCGGGCTTGCCATCAGCGGTCTCGCACCTATGGATGATGACGCCATGGCCCGGAAGATGAAGGATTTTGTCGAAAGCGCCGCCATGGGCCGTCCCTGAAGTAAGTGGCCACCACAGAAATAACTGGGCATCACTGATGAAATAACCGGCAATCATCCGGGTTTGCTGAAAGCATCTGACTGGAAGTCATCCCATAAATGTCTTTTTGCCCTTTGGCTGCGTCCGCTCAAGCTGGTTCCCAGCGCGAAGTTAATACCTGATATGCTTGACCTTGCCCTGAAGTTGCCTTGCAAAGCGCAAATCCTGTTTATGAAGTGACTTCTGCAATCTGACTGAACTCCAACTGCCAAACCATCCTGCTCCATCTGGCTTTTGGCTACAGCGCAAGCAATTGACTTCGCCGTATGTCTCAGGCGTTCGCCAAATTTTTTTGAGCCTTACCGTATGAAACTATTCGATTTTTATCCTGCCAAACTCGTGTAGGTACGGTCACTGCCCCATCAATTTATTTCAGTTTTGTCTGGTTTTTTCGAAATTTCCCCCGGAATCAATGATGGCATCTGTAAAGAGAGCATGTTATATTACTCCTGCTTCATGAGCTCCCTGCGCGGCAGGATAATCAGTATTTACGCCGCACGGGAACTTTTGCGCAGGCTTGCCGGCACAGTACGGAGCGCATCGGGTAGTGCGGCTTGCGGTTATTTTTCATGAATCATCTGGAGAGAATATCTCATGAGCATAGTTTCCAAACCTGCAAACGCCGAAGTGTTGAGCAACGCTCTGGCAAAAATCACCAAGACGCCCGCCCTCACAGCGGGCATTCTCAAGGATGCCACGGACGTTATTGCCCGGGAAGGATGCCTTGCCCTTAACACAACGCGGGTCGGCATCTGGCTTGTAAATTTTGAAAAACAGTGTCTGGAAAGCGTCACCAGCTACGATCGCATGGACGACTCCTACATGGTGCAGGAAGATTTTCCCTTTTCCGACCGCCTCTACTACCTGGAGCTGCTGGCCAAGGAACGCCTGATCATCATCAACGACTCGCAAAAAGACAACGTGATCCCGAACCTGCTGGAGACCTACGGCCCGGATCTCTGCTCGCTTCTGGATGCGCCCATCCGCATGGGCGGCGAGCTTGTGGGCGTTGTTTGCATAGAGCTGGACCATACCGTGCGCCACTGGAGCCTTGCGGAGCAAAACTTTGCAAGCTCGCTGGCCGACTTTACGGCTTTGGCCCTTGAATCCTCCCAGCGCTATCAGGCCATGCAGGAACTGGCAGTCAGCAAACGCCGCACAGAAACCCTGATGTCCAACCTGCCGGGCATGGTGTACCAATGCCTGAACGACCCGCCCAACTTTACGTTCACCTTTGTGAGCGAGGGCTGCCTGCCCCTTACCGGCTATGCCCCGGCAGAGCTGCTCAACAATAACGCCCTTAAATTTTTTGACATGATCCACCCGGACGACGTGGAGCCGTTGGCAAAAGCCAACGAGCTTACCCTCTCCATCGGCCTGCCGCTGGAAACCACCTTCCGCATGGTCATGAAGGACGGCACGGTCAAGTGGATATGGGAACGCAGCCGCGTGGTGGAACGCAACCTGGACGGCAGCCCGCGCCTGCTGGAAGGCTTTTATACCGACATCACCGAGCAGCGGCGGCTGGAAGCGGCAGAACTGGCTAACCGGGCCAAGAGCGAATTTCTGGCCAACATGAGCCACGAGATCCGCACGCCCATGAACGCCATTCTGGGTATGACCGATCTGGCCCTGCGCCAGACCCCGCCCGAAAATACGCAGGAGTGCCTGCGCAGCATCAAATCCGCCGCCAACTCGCTGCTGGCCATCATCAACGATATTCTGGACTTCTCAAAAATCGAGGCCCGGGCCATCGAGATTGTCTCCGAACCCTACGACGTGGCCTCGTTTATTAATGACGTCGTCACCCTGATTAATGTGCGTATTGGCGAAAAGCCCATAGAGTTCATCATCGAGGACAGTCCGAAAATTCCCCGTACCCTCACCGGCGACTGCATCCGGCTCAAGCAGATCCTCATCAACCTGCTGACCAATGCCGTAAAGTTCACCGCTTCCGGCCACATCAAGCTGGTTCTGGAACCTGTGCCGGTAAACGAGACCAGCATCCTGCTCAAAGGACGCATCGAAGATAGCGGCATCGGCATAAAACGCGAAGACCTGCCCCTGCTCTTTGAAAACTTTTCGCAGCTCGACACCAAGAAAAACCGCAACGTGGAAGGCACAGGACTTGGCCTTGCCATCACCAAAAAACTTGTGGAGCTCATGGGCGGTAGTATCACGGTTACCAGCACATACGGCGAAGGCAGCTGCTTCTCCTTTGAAGTGGCTCAGGCCGTCACAGACCCCGTCCCGGTTGTGCAGATTAGCGGCGACAACAAATACCGGGTCGCCATCTGGCTGAATAACACCGCTCTGTCCGAAAGTCTGGCCAGAAAATGCGCACAGCTTGGGGCGCAGGCCGACATCGTAAACGGGCCGGAAAACCTTGCAAGCTACACCCACGCCTTTTTCGAGCATGAAAAAATCGGCGCGGTCAACCCCGATTCCCTGCCCGAAACGCGGCTGTTCAGCCTTTCGCGCGATTATCTTGATAATCAGGGACTCCCGGCAAACACCACGTTGGTATTCTCGCCGCTCTCAACCGCAATGGTAGCCCACTTTCTGGAAGGCAGCAGCGGAATCTCGCTGTACGCCGAAGACGACATCTACGGCGGACTGGTTCTGCGCAATTGCACCTTCCTCGTGGTGGACGATAACGATATCAACCTGCTCATCGCCGCCAGCGTTCTGGAAGAATACGGCGCGGATGTCGATACCGCCATGTCCGGCGAAGAAGCCATCCAAAAAGTTCGCGAACGTAACTACGACATAGTGTTCATGGACCACATGATGCCCGAAATGGACGGCGTGGAAGCCACTGTGCTGATTCGCCAGATGCCAGAGGCGCGCTGCCACACCATGCCCATAGTGGCCCTTACCGCCAACGCCGTGGGCGACGTGCGCAGCATGTTTCTTGAAAGCGGAATGAACGACTTCCTCCCCAAGCCGCTCGTCATGAAAGAACTCGAACGCTGCCTGCGCGAATGGCTGCCCCGCGATAAATGGGAA
>JAJDJF010000049.1 GCA_030267065.1 Desulfovibrio sp. OttesenSCG-928-C06
GCTGCCGAAATAAACCGTCTTTTGAGCCGTGCCCCCGCGAGTCTCCGTGGGTGTAATCAACCCATTGAGGGGTGCAGGGGAAATCATTTCCCCTGCCGGGAGGGTTCTTAGGGAGGGCAGCGCCCTCCCTAAGCCGCCGGAGGCATACCCGCCCCCACACAAAAAACTCTCTTAATACTCCGGCTTCAAGGTCGGGAACAGGATGACTTCGCGGATGGAGGGCGAGTCGGTCAGGAGCATGACCAGCCGGTCGATGCCGATGCCTTCGCCCGCAGCCGGGGGCATGCCGTATTCCAGGGCGCGCAGGTAATCTTCGTCCATGTAGTGCGCTTCCTCGTCCCCGGCTTCTTTTTCCGCCACCTGTTCCTCAAAGCGCAGGCGCTGGTCGGCGGGGTCGTTCAGTTCGGAGAAGGCGTTTGCCATTTCGCGTCCGGTGATGAACAGCTCGAAGCGGTCGGTAATGTCCGGATTCTCGGCGTTACGGCGCGAGAGCGGCGAAATGTCCGTGGGGTAATGGTAGATGAAGTGGGGCTGAATGAGCTTGGGCTCTACATCAAGGTCAAAGAGCTTGGCTTGCAGCTTGCCGAGTTTTTCGTTGGCAATGGCCTTTTCGCCGTGCTTTTTGATGTATTCCACCATCTTTGCCGGGTCGTTGTACATATCCGGCCCGTGCCCGCCGATTTTTTCCAGCGACTCATGGAAGGGCATGCGTATCCACTTGCCTTCGGTGAGGTCAACTTCCATGCCCTGATAGTTGATGACCGTGGTGCTGCAAACCTTTTGCGCCAGACTGGAGAAAAGGTGTTCGGTGAAGTCCATGAGGTCTTCGAAGGTGGCGTAGGCCCAGTAGAATTCACACATGGTGAATTCCGGGTTGTGCCGGGTGGAGATGCCCTCGTTACGGAAGCTGCGGTTGACCTCAAAGACCTTTTCGAACCCGCCCACCAGCAGGCGCTTGAGGTACAGCTCCGGCGCGATGCGCATGTAGAGCTGCATATCCAGAGCGTTGTGATGGGTGGAGAAGGGCTTGGCCGTAGCGCCGCCGGGGATCGGCTGCAAAATGGGGGTTTCCACTTCGTAGAACCCGGCTTCTTCCATCAGCGAGCGAAAATGGCGTATAATGGCGATGCGCTTTTCAAAAATCTCGCGGGTGGAAGGGTTGACCACAAGATCGACGTAGCGGCGGCGGTAGCGCTGCTCCTGATCCTTGAGGCCGTGGTATTTGTCCGGAAGCGGGCGAATAGATTTGGTAAGCAGGCGGAAGGTCTCGCACTTGAGCGTAAGCTCGTCCGTCTTGGTGCGGAACAGGGTGCCGGTAACGGCCACGATGTCGCCCATGTCGACCTTGCGGAAGATTTTGTATTCTTCTTCGGTCAGATCTTCGCGCGCGATGTAGCACTGGATGCGGCCGCCCTCGTCCTGAAGCACGATAAAGGCCACCTTGCCGAAAGAGCGCAGGCTGAGCACGCGCCCGGCCATGGCAAAGCTTTTTCCGGCGGTGTCCTTTTCCAGCGTTTCGGCATCCAGCGAATCGTAGGTATCGAGGATGTCGTTGCTGAGGGCGTTTTTGCGAAAACCGTTGTCGTAAGGGTTTTTGCCTTCGTCCATCAGCTGGCAGGCCGTAGCCACGCGCCCCTTGACCACCTCGTTCAGCTCGCCCTGCTCGTCAAGGCCGTGCAGCATGGGCATGAAGTAGTCCACATTGGGCGACTTCACAGGGAGTTTGATCTTGGCTTTTTTCTTTTCCTTGGGGGCTTTTTCACCCTTTGATTCGTTATTTTTCGTGGAATCAGGGCTGCCTGCGGGGGCAGCTATGTTCTCATCGTTCTGCGGGGTAAGAGATTTGTCTTCCAAGGTTTGCTCCTGCCAAGTCTGTCGCTGTGATGCTCAAGGCTTGCTATATATATGTCGGTTTGGTTAATCCAAGAAACCGTTTAGCACTATGCCAAATAGACTCTGCCGTCAAGAAAACAGGCTGTAATCAGCGCATTTGCCGTTGTTTTTGGTTGCGGTGCCGGGCCGCTGTCAGGCTATTCCCTTTGACTGCAAGCGCAGTGAAAGCTTCTGGCAGGTTTCGGAAAGCACGCTGCCCACGCGCGTCCAGGCGTCATGGCTGTGCTGATAGGCGGATGACACGATGGAAACGCTGCCAATCGGGTACTTGTTCTTGGTGAGTATGGGCGAGGCAATGCCGGATACTCCGGGCAGAAATTCCGACTGCTCCTCGGCATAACCGCGCTGGCGGAAAAACTTGAGCTGGTTGCGCAGGGGGTCTTCCTTGGTGATGCTGTTGGGGGTGATGAACTCAAGCCGGTCGGCCTTGAAGTAGTATTCCAGCTCGATTGGCGGTAGTTGCATCAGTACGGCTTTTCCGCAGGCGGTCGAGTGCATGGGCAGGGTCTGTCCAAGGCGTGGACCAGTTGCGAGGCCGCTGTCTGACGTGAAGATGCCGTCTATGAGGAACAGCTTGCGCGCGCTGCCGTAGTAGAGCAGCCACACGGTCTGATCGGTTATGTGCGCGATTGTCTCCAGAAAGGGGCGGCAGGTCTCCAGCAGGAGATTTTTTGCGCTGTAGGCCGAACCCCAAAGCAGGGTGCCGGGTCCTGTCTGATACTGACCGTTGCGGTTTTTTACCGCCAGATCGTACTGGGCCAGCATCGAAAGCAGGCGCGAGGCCGAAGACTTGGGCATGCCCAGATCTTTGGCAAGTTTGACCACGCCGACAGGCTCGCCTGCCTGACCGAGATAGTTGAGTATGGTAACGGCTTTATTAAAGAGAGTTGACATGCGGACTGCCTGATTTTTTCACAAGCTATACCGGGCCTGTGGAAAAAGCAATCGGAGCAAAGTCGGCGCAAAGGCTGGATGGTGGCGCAATTTGTTCAGAAGTCATTCCATAAATGTCTTTTTAGTCGTTGTTATGACTGTATGCAGAAAATATCAAGCCAAATCAAGGCGTTACTCTTGGTGCTGTTGCCGGAAAAACAAATAAGTTCACCAACAATTAAATTTTCTGTTGACGAATACCCCGAATATGAGTAATTCCATCTTCGCGCCTGTGAATGGCGCTTCATTCCCCGGTAGCTCAGCTGGCAGAGCGGGTGACTGTTAATCACTAGGTCCGCGGTTCAATCCCGTGCCGGGGAGCCAGAAAAATCAAGCCTCTTACAGACATGTCTGTGAGAGGCTTTTTTCGGTGCCCCGCGAGGCAATCTATGGACTATACCTACTATTTGGGTAATGCTGTAAACAGTACGATTAAAGCCACTACAGATAAACGAGGATTCCATGGCTCCAGTGCGCTACCATTTGGGAAAATTTCCACCTCAGAATATTGATTTAGCGTATCTATCAAATATAACTGGCCAAGCAAGTATTGCCCTTGGACGATATGACGGACTCCTTTCTGCTATCCCAAATGCTGACCTGCTCCTGTCTCCTCTGAGAACTCAGGAAGCTGTTCTTTCATCGAGCATTGAGGGCACTCGTGTCACCATGAGCGAGGTTTTAGAGATTGAAGCTGGAGCTGGGGCTGAGGGTATTACGCAGTCAAAGCGAGATGATACCGAGGAGATCATTAATTACCGGGAAGCACTATATAACTGTGCTGAAGAGATTTCACTCAGGCCGATCTCCCCTCAAATGATCCGCATGGCACACGCCATGCTTATGCGAGGGGTTCGAGGCAAAGATAAAACACCAGGCGAGTTTAGACATGAACAAAACTGGATTGGCACACCGCATTGTGCGATAGCCGAAGCTGGTTTTGTTCCTGTTGCGCCTGAGTATCTTTCTTCCGGCATGGAGGCTTGGAGCAATTATATTAATTCAGAACAATTGCTAAATCCATTAATTAAGCTTGCAATTATACATGTCGAGTTTGAAGCTTTGCACCCTTTTCTTGATGGCAATGGAAGGCTGGGGAGAATGCTCATTCCATTATATTTGTTTCAGGAAAAGATATTGGCTAATCCAAGTTTTTATATGAGCGCATACCTTGAAAAATATCGTGAAGAATATCAGGATAGAATGCGACGTGTTTCTAGTCATGATGAGTGGACACAGTGGATAGAATTTTTCGTTAAGGGCATTGGAATTCAAGCGGAAGAGAATACTCTAAAGGCTCGAAAAATATTAGCTTTATATAATGAAATGAAAGATAAAATTTTGAATGCAACTCATTCGCAGTATGCTTCACGGGCTTTGGATTTCATTTTCCGGTGGGTATTTTTTTCGACAAACCATTTCTGTAGTTATTCTAAGATCCCTAATTCTTCAGCTCGGAATATCCTTAAACAGTTATCAGATGCAGGCATTATCGACATTTTCTCTCGGGGGGCGGGACGGCGACCATCCTTTTTTTGGTTTCGACAGTTGCGAGATATAGTTGATCCAAAGCCAGCTGCTAATAAATAATAAACAATGTTTTTAGCTGCCAATATTTTGTGTTTTTTTGGCAGCTAAAAACTTATCTGCCAATAGAACATCAGCAAATGGCTTTATGCTCGAGAGAAAGTTTAAATTCCTCAGTGTTTACTGTGGTATGTGCTTCGCCAAACCTAAACAGTAGAAGGAATGCATGCCATAAATGACAAAAAAAGATACGTCTTCTCCGGTGAAGAAAGGGACAAAGACAATAGACAAGGTATTCGGGGGAGAACAGAGGGTAGACCTTTCGGTAGCTACCCCGTCCTATACGGTGAACCTATGAGAGAAGGGTAGAGTTCGTAAATGGGAGTCTCCCCTGACATTCACCGACTACCTAATTTGGTATAATCATTCGACTTCCGCTGTTAATCACTAGGTCCGCGGTTCTATCCCGTGCCGGGGAGCCAGAAAAATCAAGGGTTCGCGCCCATAAAGCGCGAACCCTTTTTTGTTATTGGGGCTTCGTATCCCGCTCCTAACCCGCCTTGCATGGACAGTCTGCCTGCTGGCTGCCAGGTATACTGGCGCCGGTTTTCTGTCCCAGCCGTGTCCCGGTTTGTTCAACAAAAGATCTTGGCGATAGGCTGCACATTGCCGAAAGCACCGTGCATACGCATCGCAAACGGATTAGGGCCAAACTGGGCGTTCCGGCCGGGTGCAGCCTGTACGTTTATCTCAAGCGTCACGATTTTTAAGTGCTGACGCAGCCAGAGGGCGAAAAGACAATTCAGATGCAAGCTCCGGGGCTGTTCCTAGCCGTCTGCCTTTTTCTTCCCGTCATCCCTTTTGAACACCAGCGCGGCGATTATTCCGGCCAATACCCCGGCGGTGAGCTTGCCCACGATTACAGGAAAGATGTAGTCCGGGGCCACGGCTGAGGTGTAGCCAAGAATATCACCCAGCGCAAAGCCTGCGCCAATGGAGAAGGCCATGGCGATTACTTTGCCCTTGGGGTCCATATCCTTGAAAATGGCGTACATGGGGAAGCTGCTGGCAAGGCAGGCCAGCATGCCGCTGACGGCCACGTCATTGATGCCGATAATGCCGCCCGCTTTGTTCAGGGGGTTTGTGAAGGTGCTGATGATGAAGTGCATCAACGGGTAGGCCCCAGCCAGAGTAATCACAATCAGGCCGACAATAACGAACTGCTCCGAAATGGGCGCCATGCCGGGAATTATGACCAGTCCGGTCAGGGCTTCCACAATGGCCGCAACAAGGGCAGCGCCTATGAGCCAGGTCATGAATTGCGAAAAGCCCTGAAAAACCTTGCTCAACGGACCGGGAAAATACCAGAGGACAACGGCCAGCAAAAGCGCCAGCACGGTTATGGGGGCGATGTTCACCAGAAGTTTTGCAAGGGGAATGCCGCCCAGAAGTCCGGCCACCAGACAGCCGATCGGGATTGGGATCAGCCCGGCCACAATGCCTTTGGCAAGGTAGGGGCGGTCCGCTTTATCCATGACTGTGGCCGTGTAAGGAATGACGAAGATAACGGCCACGCCCATCATGGAGCCCAGAAATATGCCTGAAAGCACCTGGATTTGCGGGTCCATGGTCATGGTGGAGGCCAGATAAAAGCCGCCCATGTCACTGGCCAGAATTGAACCGGCCAGCATTGCCGGATCTGCTCCAATCAGATTGAATAGCGGCGAAACCAGCGGGGTGAGCAGTTTGCCCAGAACCGGGGCAAAGCACATGATCCCGACAATAGCCAGAGCCAGCGGTCCCATAAGTTCAAAAGCCTCGTCAAACTTGGCTCCGTAGCCGAAACGCCCTTTAAGGGCATATTTGTCCAGCGCCCCAAAAGCCATGGCCGCAGCCATGATGTACATGATGACTTCATTTACGCTCATTTTTATATCCCCCGCGTTGTAAGCGCTGCCCCAGCAAAATTGTCCTGCCCACCATACAGATGAGCAATGCTCTGTTGTACGGCAAGCAGGATTTCATAGTCTATATTCACCGCATAAAGTGCGGTTAAAAACTGTTGGGTTTTGCCTGCAAGGTGTTCAGTTTGGTCTGGATCTGGTATACGCTTTCTTTGATTTCTGTCTATAGTGACTGCTGATAATCTCAACGCTAACGTTACAGCAGGCGCAGTTTCTTGTTTCTTTCTTCCAGCAGGTTTTGCATGTCTCGGGCAACTTCCCTGAACTCCTCAAGGCCTGCGGCTGACATGGCAGAAAGCTTTTGCGCCAGATATGCAATGTCTTTTTCCAGCGGCTCAAGGCTGGCATGTGATTTACCGGGGGAAGCCTTGATGTCGTCGTAAACCGTTTCCATCAGCTTGCGCTTCTGGGTATCGGCAACATCTTTCATGGCGATTTCAAGGTCAGTCTTCAGCTGTTTGATAAAGGAGTGCCCGGCGGACTCGGCCATGTTGCCGGACGAACTTTTGTTGGCCAGCAGTGTGGAGAACAGGAAAACGGCAAAAATCGCAAGCAGGACCAGCTGTGGGGCCAGCGTGTGGATATGGTTTGCCGGGTTCAGGTGAATCAGCACAATACCGAGCGCAAGCTGCGCCAGAAAATACACGGTGGAAACCGCGTAGAGCGGAAAGGACAGGGCGGATGAGCCGCGCCCTCCAGCGGCAATGTATGGCGTCAGCAACACCATGAAGTAGGCAAAATGGATGAAGCCGTAGCTTATCCAGACGGAGGGAGTGTTCTCTGTGCCCTGAAAAAGAAAGAACAGGATATTGAAGGTGATCAGAAAAACCGAATCCAGCGCCAGCCATAAGGGAGAGGGCCGCTTTGCGCGTCCGGCTTCTGGCTTGTTGCTTGCTGCAAGTGACATTATTGGCGCGGGTGCGGGGGGGCTGGCCGTAACCGTCTTGTGCATGGGCCGCGGCGTTTTGGCGCTGGATGGCGCTGTTGTTCCATGCGCATTGGCGCGTGGGGCTGTCGCTGCCGCGCCGGGAGCTGCTGCGCCGGGAGCTGTGTTTTCCGCGCCGCCTTCCGTGTTCATATAGAACTGGCGATGCTGGAGGAGCGTTTCAAGAATCTTGTTGATGGCCGCTTCCATTTCCAGATCGTACACATCAAGCCAGTGGCGGTTGCTCAGGTGGTACTTGAATTCATCGTTGGGCTGGATGTCGGATATGCGGACAGGTATGACCAGACGCCTGTTGTTTGAGGCCAGCGTCAGTTCCTTGGATACTTCCTGCGAGTAGTTTGAGGACTCGGAAAGCACCAGAATCATGATGCTCACGTTGGGCACGGCCTGCGATATGGCGCTGGGCCATGACATGCCGGGCGGGATGTCGCGCGGGGCATACCAGCAGGGGATTTTTTCCATCTCAATGCGGTGCACCAGCGCATCTACAAAAAGTTTGTCGTGGCTGGAATAGCTTATGAATGCGCTGTATTTCATTTTTTCTCCGTTGCCGTTGGCGCAGCTTTTAATGCCCGGAACAGGTCCTGCCTGAGTCAGAATCCGGATAAAGGCCGTTCGCAGGAGTTTTTAACCTTGGGTTTTGCTGGTGGGCCTGAGCTGCTGGATCAGACCAGCTTTTGCCCGCACCCGGAGCAGAATTTTGCTCCCTCCGGCTGCTCGGAGCCGCATTCCACGCAAAAACGCTTTACCGGGACCTTGCTGCCGCACTGCCCGCAAAATTTGGCATTGTCCGCAAGTCTGGCCCCGCATTCATGGCAGCTTGCCGCAGCACCGGGAACGCCGGAGTTGCCGGAAGCTGCGCTCACCACGCCAGCCCCGGCTGGCGAATTGGCTGGTGAGCCGGCAGGTGATGCAGCGTGCATTCCGGTGGCTGAAGGAGCATTGTGGGCGCTCGCGGCAGGCGCGGTCATTTGCTGCGCCATGTTGCCGACCAGCGGCATTACGCCAAGCCCAAGCCCCACACCGGCCCCGGCAGCAGCCAGCCCACCCGGGCCGGGATTGCCTGCCACGTCGGCTAGCGTGTCGCGCGCGCTGATGCGTCCGTAATCATCGCCCCAGATCAGGGCCTCGTTCTTGCGCGCGTAGGCATGGTCGATGCTTTTGCGTTCCGGGTCAGCGGCGTCAATGTCCAGCGCGGCAATGCTGAAGTTTACCAGCGTCAGCCCGTAATCATCCAGTATGTCGCCCAGACGCGTCTGGATTTTTTGGGCCAGCACATCCTGTTCGGCGGCAATGCCCAGAATTTCTTGCTTTGACTCCATTATTTCCCGCGCGATGGTGCTCTTGATGTGCTGCATGAACTCGTTGCGGAAATATTTGTTCAGCTCATTTTGCGTGGCAAAGTCGGCGTTGTGCCCAAGCAGCTTGCCCAGAAACTTGGCCCCGTTGTTGATCTGGACCTTGTACGCGCCTCTGGCCTTTATGCTGGTGGCTATGCCGTACACCGGGTCGCGCAGCTGGATGGGCGAATCGGTCCCCCACAGAATTTCCATGGAGTGAGCCTTGCGCACAAAATATACAACGCAATTAAAAACGCTGATGCCGCCGCTAAAGGCGTTGCGGATGCGGCTGATAAAGGGGTAGTTCTCGGTGGAGAGCTTGTAGGTGCCTTCATCAAAAATTTGTTCTGCCACGCCGCCTTTGTAGAAAATAGCTTCTTCAGATGGAAAAACAATGAGCGTGGAACTGGTGTTGAAGTCTTCTTCAGGCTGCCGCCAGATCAACAAATCCGGCGCGCCGGAATTCTTGATCACATCCACCCAGTGTTTTTTGCCGCCAGTATATGCGGTTTCATTAGGATTCTTGCTGAATAAGCCCATGACCAACCCTTTTTATTTTACCTGCCAAAGCTTGCCATGCCGCTGAAAATCCACCACGCGCCCCGGCAAGCCGGGGCGCGTCCGGATTTTTGAATGCTGGCCGCTAGATTATCTGTTCGAGCAGTTTTTTGTTGTGGCTGTTGATCTTGATGATCGTGAACACAACAAAGACGATGTGCGCAAAAGGAATCAGAATTGCGCCGAATCCAAGGGTTACAAAGGCCAGAATAAAAAGGATTATTTCTATCACGGTGCAGATGATGCCGCCGAGGATAGAAGCATAAATAACGCCAAGGCCGCCGAACAGCAGCGTAAGTATTACGCCAATGGGCAGGCTTTTGGCCATCAGTTTGAGTTTTTCAACCTTCATTGCATCACTTTGACTCATGGGACTTCCTCCAGGTTATGATGTTGTTTTTACTATTATTGTGGCAGTTGGATCTTGTGGTTGATGCCGGATTATTTGTCGCTTCTTTTTCTTTCGCGCACAAGTTGCTTCATTCCGGCTATGCTTCTTTCAATGCCGTCGCTGTCCTTGAATGACGTGCGGAACTCGTTCCCGCCGGTGGTCTTGATCGCAAAGGTATTGTAGCTGATTTCATGCCTGCGCGACCCGGCGTATTTTACGCAGTTTTCCCTGCGGGTTTCTATGGAGACGATGTCGTTATAAAACAGTTCCTGCGCCACTTCATTCTGCTTGTTATTGACCAGCGAGAACGAGTATTTGTAGTAGTACAGCTGTTCGGCCGAGAACAGGATGATGGTTCCATCGTAGTTGGATGTTCTCCACTGGCCGTTCTCTACCCTGAACATCGGCTGGAGCCACAGATCTTCAACCTGATAGCCGTTCAGCACGATGGGGTCCACCTCGGACACTTCATCCTCATCCAGCACGAATTTTCTGATGGCCTTTTCCTTTAATCCGCAAACGGCCTCATCGCACTGCCGGTCAAGAGAGAGGGCGCTGCCCCTGCCCAGAAACTGTAACCCGAACAGAAGAAGCGCGATTAATATGGGAATCATACCACGGGGACCAGCGGAAGAATTGAGCATGATGACCCCCACCAGCGCAATCGCCGCCGGGAGTTTCCATGCTATTGGCTTGAAGTACTTTCTGTTGGCATTGAATTGAAAGCTCATTGTTCCCCCGTTTTTTGTTCCCTGACCAAAGAAAAACAGTTTTCGTGACGCGGTTTATTCAGCGAGATCGCCCAGAGCGATAGCTTCTGGTACTTCCCTGTCCAGTATCTCAAATATGGATGCAATATCGCCGTTGCATATATTGTTGCGTCTGGATTCTTCAAGCTCTGCGGCGTAACCGGGTTTGATGTTCAGGCATTTTCTTTCATAAAAATCATATTTCAGATAGGCGAGAAAGTAGTGGTATATGCCCCTCGGTTCCAGCGCGATTGCCGCGTTGGTCAGAGAAATTGCCTTGTCGATATCTTTTTTGGGCGTGGTGAAGGCCTTGTTGCCTTTCAGCATGGCCAGCGCATAATAGAAATATGCTTCTGAATTGATGATGTTATCTTCAATGGCTTTTTCAAAATAGCCAAGCGCATTGTCATACAGTTTAAGTTTTAAAAAACAGAAGGCAGTGGACAGGTTAAGGGCGCAGTCATTAGGCTGCACGGCCAGTCCTGACTGGAAGGCGTTGATGTTGGTGCGCAATTCCCCGGCAGTGCAGGCGGCTATCATGTTAAAAGAGTTGATAACAATGCTGCGTCCACAGTAGGGGCATTCCCGTGTGGACGCGCTTAATGCTGCATTGCAGCCGGGGCAGTTCAGGTCCGCAACCTGCATACTCTTCACCTCGTACTCAAAAGCTTGGGCAAACGTAAAATTTCATGCTGCGATACAGAAGCGCGAGTCATAGCTATAGGCTTAATGCAGCCCGGCCAATAGCCGGTCAGCATTGTTGTCCACTGCAAACCGGGTAGCCTTGCCACTGGTTGCGCGCTGATTACTGACTACGCACTGCAAAGCCCGTGGTAATAGTTTGTCATCACTCGCGGGTTCAAACAATGTATTTTCTATTCTGATGGAGGGCGCTTTGCCATCAAGCGCCTGTATTTCCAGTATGGCCTGGAGTTTACATATTTTGTAATAATTTCGCACTGCTATTGCAGTAAGTCAAGAGGGGATCTGCAATAAGAGTGCATGTCTTTTTATATCCGGCAGTTGGAACATTGCTTGCGATTGCCCGGCAGCCCCGCAACAAAGGCTACAGCTCTGTCACAAACCGATAGTTCAAAACATGCGCCAGCCTGTGACATTAATCGCGTACAGCAAGGTTTTGCCGATGCATGCGATTTTTGAATCTTGTCAGACTGTGGTCCGGCTGTCATCACAAGCTGTTCCGGTT
>JAJDJF010000005.1 GCA_030267065.1 Desulfovibrio sp. OttesenSCG-928-C06
ATGGCTCAAGCACAGCAAAACAAGCTGCCCTACGCCACTCTTAAAACTCCAACACAAATCCATAAGGGCACAACCACTCAACCAGTCTACCGGTAGAGCACCATCCCTAAACCAAATCCGCATCCTTATTAAGCCGAGCGTGAACAAAGGTCCTAATCTTATGCGAAAAACCGGGCGAAACCTTGGCAACCTTGAATCCATGCTCCGCCAGCAAAACGCGCAAGCCAATCATGTGCGCCGAGCCGACAAAAACCATGCTGCGCCCCTGCGTGATAAAGGGCATCATGCGCTCACAAAAACGATGATCGCGCATCCCGATTACCGAATGAATGCGGGTGGGAAACTCAGTGCTGGTCCCGGCCATGCCGCCCAAATCGCCCAAAAGATAGGTTTTCAGATTTTGACGCATCCGGCGTGGCCAGTCGTGGCAATTACGAAAAAAAGAGATTATGCGTTCTGGCGGTACAGATTCCAGCGAGGCAAGCTGCTCCTCCCTGTTCTCCATGGCGATTACGGCCTTGCCCATGTCTTTGGCCTGATTCCAGGCGTCAAGATCCACAGATTGCCGCCAGCCGTGGCGCTCCAGAAAGGCCGTCCAGAGCGAGAAAAAGGCAAACCAGGGCCGGGTGTTCCTGAGGTAATCGTCAACATCGGCCTTATCTGCGGCCTCGTGGTTAAGCAGGCGATGAAGCCCACCCTCCGGGCCGCGCACCATACGCCTGAGCTTGTCCAGATCATCTGGCGTAAGCATGTCATAAAGGCAGGGGTCGCCCGGCAAGCGGGTTCGCCCGCTTTGCTCAAAGTGGGCAAGACTGTCCGGGTCAAGCGGGCCTTCAAAAATCACGTTGTCCACTTTTTCAAACAGCTTTTCAAAGGAGTGCTCAAAAGTACACTGAAAGAAATGCGCCGTGCCGCCAATCCATGACCGGCGCCCGTTTTTCTCCAGTTCCCAAAGCATGGCATACGGCTTTTGCGGCGGCAGCGAATTGAAAATCTGCTGCTTGCTCTCGCCGGAAGGCATGCTGGCCAAACCGCGCATAAGGCCGCCCAACATACCACCGGAACGCGCGGTATCAGGCAAATCCGCCTGCCACGCCGCCATCTGGAACGGAATACGCGGCACAGCGCCCCACTTGCGCTTGAAGCGGGCAATGCCCTCATTGACACCAAGCCCAAGATGAATGTAGGCCTTGCCGCGCTGTCGGGCCAATTCCAGCATTCTGGCAAACAACAGGTCGGTTGCGTGCGGAGTGTAAAAACGCCGGGAATGCGCGCCGATTATATACGAACAGAAGCTCGATGGCGCAAAATCCAGCAACAGCGAGGCTGCCAGCCGCCCTTCGGAATCAATGGTGTCAAGCAGAGTGATGCCTTCTGGGTGGAGACGCAGTAACGCCTCGGTTTTGGCGTACATCTCGCGCACGTTTGAACGCATGTCCGGGCGGGCCAGAAATTCGCTCCAGAGCCTGCGGTGCGCCGGGGTGAACGATTGGCCTTCCTCCACGCGCAAACAGGAGGCGGCCTGACGCACATGACGGCGCAAAGCGTCCGGCACTCCGGGCACACAGGGCACACCGGGCACGCCAGATGAGCCAAACGCGCCGGATGAAACAGACGAAACAGATAAGCCAGATGAACAGGACGAGCCAGACGGGCCGTACGGGCCAGGCAAGTCGGACAAACCAGATGCGCCGCTTCCAACCGGCAGAAGGTAAAAAGTATCGCGCTCGGTCACATTCTGGCGCAACGAATCGGTAAAATCCGGTGCAACAGCAAAAATATCAACCTTGCCGCCGGGGCAAGATGAAGCCTTGAGCAGTTCCCGCCGCGCCGCTTCTTCCAGAGCGCCTTCAATCGCAGAAGCAAAAGCGGTGGAAGTAGCGCTCAGGAACGCAGGTTCAGAAGCAAAACGGAAGTCCGGCAACAAAGAGCCAGCATCTGCCGTTCCAGAGTTTACGATATACCCGGCAGGTTCAAGCGGATACCCAATCCCGGTCAGCCAGCCGTCACCGGCCAGAAAAAGAAAGTCGCCATGCACAAAGGCCGTACCGCCAGACATGGCCTGCATGAACAGCGCCGAGTGCTCCGGCACCCAGGCTTTGCGCAGGATATCATCATGGCCGCAAGGATCCACGGCAGGCTTTGTTGATTGTTCTCCGCTCATAACAATTGTTTAGCACCAGCCAAATCAAAGCACAAGAACGCGTCAGGTGCAGTCTCCAAATTGTCTTTTTGCCATCTGGCTGCGCCCGCTTCAAACAGGCTTATCCTGTACGGAGCTCATGTATGCCTTGATACACTTCGCTCCGTCCAGATTATGCCCTCCTTGCCAGAGACCGAAAGCCATAATTGGAAACACCTCTACCGGAGCATGGCGCAAACAGCGGCAGGCACAGCCCGCCAGATCAGGGCAATTTGCGCTCCCCGCCTTGCATTGCAGGCATCAAGGATACGTCTGATTGTTTTCTTGTCTATTTTTCTCAAACATGGCACAAAACAGAACGTTTTGCAGCCGCAGGCAGGCCTTGCCCGCCATGCACAGCCAATACAGATTGAAACCTGACACCAACGCGCCATTCATGCCTTGATTCCGGCCCGGCAATGCTTACAGTTTACAGCAACAGCCATAATCTGGCCTGATTCCGGTAACCGCTAGCCCAACCGTATACTGGCACTGGCCGGACGGCGCGATGATAACCCGCATTTCGCACAAGAACACAACCCCCCTTAAATATATGGACAACAAACCAGAAATTCTGGCCCCTGCCGGAGATATGTCCTGCGCACTTGCAGCGCTGGCTGCCGGAGCAGACGCTATCTACCTCGGCCTCAAGCACTTTTCGGCCCGCATGCAGGCCGACAACTTTTCCACCACCGAGCTGGCCCGTCTGATTGATCTGGCGCACAGTGGCGGCAGCCGCATCTATGTGGCCATGAACACCTTTTTCAAACCCGGCGAGGAACCATCCGTAGCCCGCATGATCAAGCGCCTGATGCTCGGGCCGCACCCAGACGCTATCGTGGCGCAGGACGCGGCAATTGTGGATCTGGCCCGTCAGGCCGGATTTGATGGGGAAATCCACCTCTCCACGCTGGCCAACCTCACGCATCAGGCCACCCTGCGCGCAGCGGCGGCGCTCGGCTCCTGCCGCATAGTCCTGCCGCGCGAGCTTTCCATTGATGAGATCCGCATGATGTCGGACGTTCTGCCCGAAGGCATGACCATGGAAACCTTTGTGCACGGCGCGCTGTGTTACTGCGTTTCCGGGCGCTGCTGGTGGTCCAGCTACATGGGCGGCAAAAGCGGCCTGCGCGGGCGCTGCGTGCAGCCCTGCCGCCGCGTCTACAAGCAGGGCGGCAAGGAAGGACGCTTTTTCTCCTGCCGTGACCTTTCGCTGGACGTGCTTGCCAAGACGCTCATGGACATTCCCGGCGTTGGCTCGTGGAAAATCGAAGGCCGCAAGAAGGGCCCGCACTATGTTTACCACGTTGTTTCCGCCTACCGGATGATGCGCGACCATCACGCCGATCCCGCCATGCGCAAACAGGCTGAGGAACTGCTGGAAATGGCGCTGGGCAGGCCAACAACCAAGGCCCGCTTTTTGCCGCAACGCGCTGGAAACCCCACTGCCTACGGCGACCCGCAGGCCGGAAAGAAAGACAACTTCCAGACCAGCTCCGGCATGCTCTGCGGCAAGATTGTGCAGGAAAAAGACAAAAGCTATGTGCTCAAAACGCGCATGGAGCTTCTGCCCAGAGACTATCTGCGCATAGGTTACGAGGACGAGCCGTGGCACCACATGCAGCCCGTAAACCGCCGTTTGCCCAAGGGCGGCAGCCTCACCTTGAAGCTGCCAAAACACAAGACGCCCAAGGCAAACACGCCGGTATTCCTGATAGATCGGCGCGAGCCGGGACTGCTGGACGTGCTGCGCGAATGGCAGGGCAAGCTGGATGCGCGCAAGCCGCAAGTCCGCTCCGACAAAAATGTGGCAAACTTTGAGCCGACACCGCCCAAGCCCGGAAAAGGCGCGCGCAAGCTGGATATAGTGCTACGCGCAAGCGTGCCGCGCGGGCGCGACGGCAAGGACGGCATCAGGCCCGGCACTGTGCAGGGCATCTGGCTTTCGCCAAAGGCGCTGAGCGAAGTATCGCGCACCCTGTTCAGCCGCATTTCATGGTGGCTGCCGCCGGTAATCTGGCCGGATGAGGAAGAAAACTGGCTGCGCAACATCCGTCAGGCTCTGCGCAACGGGGCCAGACACTTTGTTTGCAACTCGCCCTGGCAGTCCGCCATGTTCGAGGACAAAAAAGGGCTTTCGCTCACAGCCGGGCCGTTCTGCAACATTACGAACATCTATGCTGTGGGCGTGCTGGAGAAGATGGGCTTTGATCAGGTTATCATAAGCCCGGAACTGGCTGCCGAAGACTATCTGGCCCTGCCCGCCCAAAGCCCCATCCCGCTCGGCATTGTACTGAGCGGCTACTGGCCCGTGGGCATTACCCGTTTCAGAACCGACCCGCTCAAGCTTAACGAAGAATTCAGCAGCCCCAAGCGCGAAGGCTTCTGGTCGCGCCAGTACGGGCAGAACATCTGGCTGTACCCTTCATGGCCGCTGGATTTGACCGCGCAGCGCCCGGAACTGGAAAGAGCCGGTTACAGCTCCTTTATCAGCATTGCCGAGCACCCGCCGCGCGACATGGCCAAACCGGGCAGAACCAGCATGTTCAACTGGAAAATCGACGTGCTTTAGCGGCACAAGGATTTGCGCCATTTAAAACGCGACACCCGGGCGTTCTGGCTGGTCGCCTTCTGAGAAAACGGCCTTTAGCCAGCCGAACTGCAAAAGACAATTTCAGGAGTGATTCCTGCGGCCTGAACATGTGGCGCAAGCTCTGCGGCAACGCCGGAGCTTGCGCCACAGCACTTGCAACACTGCTGTGCACGGGCTTGAAATAATGGGGGAAAACATGGACGAACTGGAAGTTCTCCTTTTTTTGACGCTAATCGGCTTCATCATCTGGATGATCTATATCACCGTAAAGCTGGTGGGCATCTCAAAGCAATTTCGCAGCTTCGGGCTGACCATGCTGAGTTTGCTGGAGCAGTTCAACAAACGCCTTGAGCATATGGATCGCGAATTCAGGGGGCTGGCAGAACGAGCCGCGCGAGCCGGGCAAGCCGGGCAACCGGAGCAAACCGCGCACACTGGGCAAACCAGCCAAGCCGGACAAATGGAACGGAGCGCTCAGGCATCACAATTCTCGCAAGCCTCACAAACAGGTCCGGCAAAGCAAGAAGAGCCAGCGCATCCCGTAGAAATAGCCAAAGTGACAGAAATGGAGGCAAAACCGGCAATGCCGGAAGCGGCAGCCGCCAAGTCCATGCACCGGGATGAATCCAGCCTGTCCGTCAGCACCGAGCAGATGCAGGCATCCCCTGCAATTCAGGACGAACAGTCAGAAACAGGAGCGCAGCAAGACACCGCTCCCCTGTCGCCAGACGCGCCCGTCACCCACGCTGAATCTATAGAGCCTGCTAAGCTGGCAGAACATGAGCCTGAGACACCGGCAAGCCCGGCAGAACAAAGCGAACAGGTGGAACCTGAAACGCAGCCGAAAATGCCGGAACCAGCAGAAATAGCAAAACAGTCTGACCAACCGGAAATTCAGACGGAAGCCCAGACAGATGTCGAGGCGGAAGCCACGGCAGAAACCGTTGCAGACAGCCAGTTTGACGCTTCGGCCGAAACTTTGCCAGAAACGTTGGCGGACACTTCGCCAGAAACTCCGGCAGAAATTCTAGCAGAAACTTCGGCAGAAACACCGGAAAACATAGCTGCCATGGGCACAGGCACCACGCAGGACTGCGCTACAAGCGCCAGCATTGGTGCCACAGACGCTCCCGGCGCAGCCACCGGAACCGCCGCAAGTTCCTCCAGTCAAAAAGCCGGAGACGACACAGCAAAGGAAGCGCAGGCGGACGGCCTGATGCTCCACATCCGCAAATTTATCAGGGAAGGCAACTTCTGGGTGGCCGGCGGCGTGCTGATGCTGCTTATCGGCTTTGCCTTCCTGATGACCTATATGGCCGAGCGCGGCTTTTTCAGCATTGAGATGCGCATTGCCAGCGCAGCCGCCACCGGCCTTGCCATGGTGGTTCTGGGCATCTTCCTGCGCAACCGCAAGCCTGCTTACGCGCTTATAGTGCAGGGCGGCGGCATCGGGGTAATGTATCTGGCTGTTTTTGCGGCAGCCAAGCTGACCACCTTGTTCAGCCCGGCAACAGCCCTGATTCTGATGACCCTGCTGGTTATTCCCGGCGTGGCGCTGGCAGTGCTGCAAAGTGCGCAGGTGCTGGCAATCTTCGCGTTTCTGGGCGGTTTTGCCGCTCCGGTACTGCTTTCGGACGGCTCGGGCAACTATGAGGCCCTGTTCTCCTACTACACCCTGCTCAACCTCGGGCTGCTGGTCATTACCCGCTTCCGGCTCTGGCGCTGGCTTAACCTGCTCGGGGCCTTCTGCACCTTTGTGGTAATGGCCTACTGGTGCGAAACTTCTTACGAGCTGAGCCAGTTCATCCGTTTGCAGCCTTTCCTGATTGGATTTGCCCTGATCTTTACGCTGATCACCATGATTTCAGCGCGGCGCAGGCAATTCCAGCTAAGCCAGCCAGCAGACGCGCTGCTGGCCTGCGGCGTGCCGGTTATTGCCTCCTACCTGCAATTTACACTGGCTTATGACCTGCCGCACGGGCTGAGTTTTTCCGCCCTCGGCTACGGAGCCTTCTATCTTGGGCTGGCGGCCTTCATCTGGAAGTGCTGGTCCGGCCTGATGCTGGCGCAGGAAGAAAACATGCCGGAAAAAGCGCTGGCCTCCAAAGCCGGTTCCATCCGGCTTCTGGCCGAGCTGTATCTGGCTTGCGGCGTGATTCTGGCAAACCTTGCCATACCGCTGGAATTTTCCCAGCGCGTCACCGCCGCCGCCTGGTCGCTGGAGGGCGTGGTGCTCTTCTATCTGGCCTACCGCGCACTCAGCCCCCGCATCAAGCTGGTGGCCCTTACAGCGCTGGCTGTCGGTCTGGTGGCGGCCCTGCTGGATCTTTTCTCGCAACGCATGATCGGCGGGGACTACAAGCTTGTTTCCAGTTGCGTGACCGGTCTGGCCTTTATACTTGCAGGCGCAATCCAGCGCATTGACATTGCGCGGCATGAATCGCGCGATTTGCCTGAGCCGTTCAACTTCCGCAGCGGATTGCCGTGGGAGAATATTCTTGCGCTCATCGGCATGGGCGTGTGGTTTTTGGGGCTGGGTATGGAATCCGACTACATGTCTACCGCGCCGCTGAACTTTCTGTTGCTGACGGTAAGCGCCAGCGCGCTGCTGTTCAGTCTGGCCGGCAAGAAGCTGGATTTGCGCGTTATGTGCCTTTCCGCCTTTTTGCCGCTGCCGGTATCATTTGTCTGCGTGCTTGGCGGCGTGGTCTTTTCATCTAGCCTCTACTACGGCTTTGTTTATTACGCTGGCTTTGAGGGCACGCATCCGGCGCTCTGGTATCTGCTGATGCATAACTTCATGTCCGGGTACGGCTGGCTGGCCTGGCTCGTTTTTGCGGTTTGTCAGGGCGCTCTGCTCTGGGGCTACGGCAGGGGCGGCGCAGGCGCATCCGGCTTGCTGCGTGCGCAAACGGGCTTCCAGATACAGAACAAGGCCGGTTCAGAAAATGCCGCGAGCACGAGAAATACCGGCAAGCTCTATACCTTTGGTCTTTGCCTGTTCACTCTTGAACTGATTTACGTTCTGACCTGCTCCCTGCGGGCCATGGTGGAGCAAACCAGCCACTACACGCTGGCCTGGGCGGATCTGGCCGGAATCGCCCCCTCGCTGCTATACGTCATCGTCATGCTCTGGCTCAGTTCAGGCAGTGCCACTAAGCCGCCGCGCCTTTCTGAACGCAACACCGGGGCCCTTCTGGGTACAGTGCCGGGACTGCTTTTTATCGGGCTTGGCGTATGGTTCGGCATGGGACTTTTTGATGTCGGCAACCCCTATCCGCTGCCCTTCTACGTTCCGGTGCTCAACCCGCTGGAATTGCAGCAGGCCTTTTGCGTAGCCATATTCGCGGTCTGGCAAAGAGCGCTGCACAACGCGCTTCAATTGCGGCGGGAACTGCCGGGAAGCGACACGGCGCTGGCCGAAGCCTCTTTCGGCAAAGGCGACCTTGCGGCAAAAACCATGCGTACGCTGCACTTCTGGGCGCTTTCGCAGCCGCGCATGATTCTGGTCATGAGCCTGCTGCTGTTCGCCTGGCTGCACAGCATTCTCTTCCGCAGCATCCACTTCTTTACCGGCACGCCCATGAGCAACGTATGGGATCATGAGGCATTTCAGGCGCTGCTCACCGCTCTGTGGGGTCTGTGGGGACTTTTGCATATCATCATCGGCAACAAGAAGCGCACCAGACTGTTCTGGGTTATCGGCGCGGTGCTGATGCTGGCAGTCACCATCAAGATCTTCATGCTTGATCTGGCCGACAAGGGCACGCTGTTCCGCATTGTTTCCTTCTTCATCATGGGCGGCATATTCCTGATTATCGGCTGGCTGGCTCCGCTGCCTCCGTCAAATAAAAAGGAAGCCACGCAAGGCGATAAAGAGAACGGAGACGGGAACGGCCCGGCAAAAGACGCGCAGACGTCAACGCGAGCTACCGGGCAAGCTGACTGGCAAACTACGGGGCAAGCTACCGGGAAAGAAGCCGGGCGAGCATCCGGGCAACACGCTCGGGCAGAACAAACCGGCAGCCCGGTGAACGGGCGCGGACCGGACGAAGATATGGACACGGTTTACTGCACAAGGCAATACTCGCCATTGTCGCCAAAAAACGAGGATTAAAATGAATATGTTAGCTCTGAAAAGGACTGGCACAATGAATAAACGCCGTACCGGGCTGCTTATGGCCCTGCTTTGCCTGACCATGCTTTCCGGCCTGCCTGCCGCACCGGAAGCGGCGGCAGCGCGCAAGACTTCCGCCAGCGCGTCGCGTGCTGAACGGGCCGAACGCAAACCGCTCAAACCAGAGAACTTCGCCCACTCCATCACCCTGACCGGGGAAGCCGGAGCCATGCTGACCATGCCGCTGCCGGAAAGCGTCTATCAGGGAATGCGCCGTCAGGATCACCGCGACATCTGCGTATTTGACAGTCAGGGCGTGCCCACTCCCTTTGCTCTTACCGGGCTGGAGCGCGAAAATATTGTTCAGGAAAACAGCATTACCCTCAAGTTCTTCCCGTGGCGTCCCGCTTCCGCAACTGGCGGCAAGGACGAAGCAGAACCAAGGCTGACCCCATCGGCAGGAGACATTGAAATCAGCTCCGGCGGCAGCATTGTCCGCATCAAGGGGCAGGGAGCCGCACCGGATAACACCCCGGCCCCCAGACCGGGCCTCTCCGCAAGCCCGTCCTACTACCTTGTGGACATGGAGCAGTACCTGCACCTTATCGCATCCAGAGCGGCCGACGCGCAACAAAGCCTGCGCAGCGCCAGACTGCTGCTGGAAACCGCTTTTGACGGCGATTTCACCTGCTATGTGAGCATGCAGACCTCCAGCAATCTGGACGACTGGCAGCTGCTTGGCGAGCGCCAGACAATAACCCGCGTGCGCCATGGCGAAAACGTCCTCTCGCGTGAGAATATCAGCCTGCCGCCCGGCATGCAGCGCTACCTGCTGCTCAAGCTGGAAGGCGAAGCCATCATTCCGGATAAAGTCAGCTCCAGCCTTGAATTCGGGCGCTACAGTTCCGTGACCGCGCAGCGCTCGGTTGCGGGCGTGATCTCCAAGGATCGCCGCTCCGTTGTTTATGATCTGGGCGGGTACTTCAACATTGCCGCCCTCGACTTTGAACAGCCCGGCAGCGAGATAATCAACGTGCGCCTTTCCAGCAGCAACGTTCCGGAGCAGGGCTGGCGCTTTCAGGGCACCCATCTGCTCTACCGCATGTTCGGCGACGGAGAATCGGTAAGCAGCGAGCCAATCCGCCTGCGCAGCCGGGACCGCTACTGGCGGCTTGATGTACGCGGTGATTTTCCGTTTGCGGAAGCGCCAATCCTGAAAGCCAGCTGGCACCCGGCCCAGCTTACATTTCTGGCACGCGGGCAGGGTCCGTGGACTCTGGCTTTTGGCGGCAACGAGGCTGTAGAGCCAAGCCCCATGCCCGCTAGCGGCATAGCCCAGTCCCGGGAAGCCACAATAGTTGAAGCCACGCAGGTGACACCGGACGAACAACCTGCCCCCTCGCTGAAAGAGCCGGAAGAACAGGGCCAGACCGTACTCTGGGCCGTGCTGGTTATTGGCGTTGTGGTACTGCTTGGCATTGCCCTGTGGCTTGGGCGTTCCATGCGCAAAAAATAGTTCTGTATGATGCTCTAACTATTGCAGGTCATTATAAGTTTTACAGCGACTGATGCGTTTAAGACCATTACGCCTGCAAGAAATCAGATATCGCTTGTCTACAATCTGACGGGCCGTTTAAAGCGGCCCGTTTTTTATCTGAATCACAAACTTTGCATTGAAATAGCCTGTTGTAATTATTCTGGAACTTGCTTGCGCATAGATTTGACTAACAGAGAAAGCCCTGCTTTTATGTTTACCTTTGTATACACATTATGCTAACGGTTTTTATGTCAATAGAACTCCTGTTTATGGTCAGATTTCAGCCGTTGCAGCCAGTTGCCTGAAGACCGAAAGGGCAATCCGCTGTTTACAGGAAGACCTGAAACATAGCGCGCAAGACTTACTCAGTTCCCATGCCGTTACTGTCAGCATTGAGGTTGGTGCTGCCGGGCGGCTGTTTATATCATCCTTTTGACCGGAGGTTGAAATGACTGAGAAATCGGCACCGCAATCCGTACCATCTTATGCATGGGTCATACTGATTGTCGTCTATCTGGCCAGTATGGCCGCACCCCTTAACCAGTTCAAGGTTCCGCCCGTAATGGGCACCTTGATGGAAAGCTACGGCATGAGCATGGCCGTGGCCGGAACGCTGATGTCCATCTTCGCGCTGATCGGCGTGGTGCTGGCACTGCCTTCCGGGTTCATCATGGGACGCATCGGCGTTAAAAATGCAGGGCTAGTTGCGTTGCTTTGCCTCATGGCGGGCGGCGCGGTAGGGGCGCTGGCCGGGAACATACCGGTACTCATGGCCAGCCGCGTTCTTGAAGGTGTAGGCATGTGTCTTATGTCCATTGTGGCTCCCACTGCGCTGGCTACATGGTTCCCGCCGCACAAACACGGCCTTGCGCTGGGCGTGTGGGGCACCTGGGTTCCCATCGGCAGCACCATCGCCTTCTCCATCGGGCCGACCATTGCGGCGGCTTCCGGCTGGACCGGCGTGGCCTGGGGCTCTTTTGGCTACACCACCGTGCTCTTTGTGGCCTTTTTGCTGCTGTTCCGCATGCCTAGGGCTGCGGCACCTTTGGCAGACTCGGCACCCGCGCCGCAGGGCGCCGGAATGGGCGCGGTGCTCAGGCAGCGCGATCCGTGGTTCCTTGCCATCTCCTTTGCCTGCTTCATGATGGTTACCATCTCGCTCATGACCTTTCTGCCTGCCTACTTTATCAGTACCGGACTGGATCAGGCGGCAGCGGCAGGCAAGGCCAGCATCTACATCATCGTCAACATGGTTTCCATTTTCCTTGGCGGAGTGATTTCCGACAAACTCGGGCGCAAGAAGTGTATCGTAATCCCCTACATTATTATTGGCGGTTTGATGGCCTTCTTCTTCCTGCCCGGTGACGGAATAATGTTCAGCATGCTCGCAGTGGGAATTCTGGGCGGCTTTGCCGTTACCCCGACCTTCTCGGCGGCTCCCATGCTGGTGGCCCCTGCGGATGCAGGCCACGCCATGGCAATACTGGCCCTCGGGCAGAATGCTGGCATGGCCATAGGCCCTGCCCTGTTCGGCATGTTCGCGCAGAATATGGGTTGGGACGCTGCCGGGTACTTTACCGTGCCGGTAATATTGCTGGGCGCTTTCCTGGCTTCCAGAATCAAGGTGAAATAAGCGTTCTGAAAATTAACCGTGCGGCAGGGGCTTGCCCGCAAATCCCTGCCGCACATAAGTATCACATAATAAGTATCGCCAGATGACTAGCGTCAGATAATTAGCGCCAGATGACTGGCACCAGATGATTACCGCCGAATGAATGCAGGATAGCCTGACCAACTGTCCGGCAACATCCGGCGTCAGAGTAGTCTGATTAAAAAATCACGACCCGGAGCAATTCCGGGCCGTGATTTTTTTTATTAATGCAAAATCATCAGGAATGCTGAAAATTTGAAATTCCTGCACCTTGCAGGGCAATTAATCATTTGTTGAAAATCAGACTATATTGTAGAGAATTCCGATGAAAACAATCTACGAACAACAACCACGCCGCAAACGCCGTAACGGGCACCGCAAGCTTGCCTTCACGCTGGCTGTGGTTTTTCTTGCGCTCGGCGCAGTTTTTATCGCGCTTGAAAAAGCCGGAGCAACCAATGTACTGGAGCGGGCCGGGCTAACCACGCCTCGCGCTGAAATTGGCGAAGTTATCGACAGCTTTAACGGCGTCACGGTCCATTACAATGGTGCCATCTCCAATGTAAGCGGACGCTCGGTTGCGCCGGATGGCTACAATATCGGGCAAAAATACCAGTGCGTGGAATTTGTAAAACGCTACTACTACGAAGCACTGGACCACAAAATGCCTAGCCCCTGGGGGCACGCCAAGGATTTTTTCAATAACGCCGTGCCGGACGGTGAATTTAACGCCGAGCGCGGGCTTGTCCAGTTCCGTAACGGCGGCAAAAGCGCCCCGCAGGTGAGCGACCTTATAGTCTTTGGCGGCCACAAGTTCGGACATGTGGCAATTGTGAGCGAAACCGGCGAGGATTATGTGGAAATCATCCAGCAGAACCCCGGTCCGCTGGAACCTTCGCGCGAGCGCCTGACCCTTGTGGCAAAAAAGAAAACCCCCGTCTCCGTTACCGGAGAAGCAGGGGCTGCTGAAACATGCTGGCAGGTGGGCGGCAAACGCACCCCGCTTGGCTGGCTGCGCAAACAATAATTCATTCAAACCACATCGCACACAAAGCGCGGACAGCTGGCCTGCAAGTTTTACTGTTGCAGGGAAGGCTGCCGCGCTTGTGTTTATGCTCTACAGCTAACGCATCAAAAGCCTGCCAGCAAACTCACGGGCTTGCAGCAACTTGCGCTAATACAGCAACGGCAGCGCGTAACGTTCCACCGGGGCAAAATCGTCATACATCGGCGGCAAATCCTCAGCTACCTTGATCAGCCATTCATTCTGGAGCATGAAGGCGGCGGTATTCAGTTCCGCTTTGGCCAAATCAGGATATGTTGCGACCAGTGCCGCGTCCGGGCCGCGCTCCTTCAGTTCCTGCGAGGTAGGCAGGCGCTGCGGCTGCTTGAATGCGACCAGCATGACGTTCTGCACATTGGAAGGATTGCCGGAATAAGCAAGCGGAAACACGCGCACATCAGGGAATACTTCCTCAAAGCTGGCCCGGAGCGAGCGCAAAAGCTGGCCCTTTTCGCCGGTCACAGCTGAAATCACGTTGCTGATGAACACGCCGTCTTCATCAAGCGAGGCGTAGATTTTTTCAGCGCACTCCACAGTGCTTAGCTGGAACGGGATGTTGTAGGCAGAACTGAAAGTATCGCCCATGATGATATCGTACCCCGGAGCGCCTTCAACATCTGCCCCGCCCTGCCCCGAAGCCGTGCTGCCGGATGCCGCGCGCGCCATTGCGTAGCGGTTCAGGTAGGTGCGGGCATCCTCGTGGTAAACGCTCAGGCGCGGGTCGTCTTTCAGGTTAAAATACTGCCGGGCCAGACGCGTCATGTCCGGGTCAATCTCGGCAACGTCCAGCGTGATGTCATTGCGCGTGCCAAGCAGATATTTGGGTACGGAGTAACCCGCGCCGCCAAGCATCAAAAAGCGGCTTGCCCCCGGCCGGAGCTGCCAGGCCAGCGCATAGTGCCGGGTATAGGAAAGCGCCAGACTGTCCGGCGAATCCAGATACATGCCGGATTGCAACAGGTTGGGCGGGGTGTAAAGCTGGCGCATTACGCGCCCGCCAGCAGTTTTGCCGTCCATAATCTCCAGACGGCTGTAGCGCGTATCAGTACGGAGCACCCCGGAGCGGAACTCGTCATACTCAATCAGCTTCTGCATGCCGCCGAACAGGATGCTGGTGAGCAGCCCAAGGCAGGGGATGGTATAAAGAATCTTGTGATCGCGGGCAGCCATGCGCCCGGCCATCAAAGCCAGCACCGCCACGGACATGAGAACCGAGGCAATCATATAGATGGTCAGGCGCGAGCCAATCCACGAAATAAAAACATAGCCGCCCAGAAAAGTGCCGAGAATTGACCCCACAGCCGAAAGCGCCGCAAAACGCCCGATAACGCTGCCGGCCTGCTCCACCGGGGTAGAACGCAATTGCAGGGCCACGCGCACAATATAGGGCGAAACCATGCCCAAAAGCAGGCTGGCCGGGCCGAACAGGATAATCGAGGCAATGATGGCAGCCATTTCCGGCCGGAAATTGACCTTGCTGACCGCGCCCAGCAGCCCGGCGTGAAAAACGCCGATCATCAGCACGCTGAAAGCCGCCGCAATAATTATGGCGGCAAGTTTTTTAGTAGTGGGAGACTGGTCAGCCATTTTGCCACCCAGCCAGTAGCCTACGGACAAAAAGGCCATGATCACGCCGATAAGCGCCGTCCAGACCAGCACGGAACTACCCAGATACGGGGCCAGTATACGCGAGCCGGTCATCTCCAGCGTCATAACAGCCGCTCCGCACAGAAAGGCAACAAATTCAAGCATATATTCCTCGCATACTCTATTGTATTCCATAAAAAAACGCCCGGGGGCGCAGGCCGTTCAGACCGTCCAGGTTGTCCAGACGCGGCGCAACGCCACATTCGCCCTTCCAGCCTTAATACGTTGACACTAAATCAGAACTGTGAAAATATCTATTGTTTAAAGGCGGCACATTCGCTGCCGGTTGGTCTTGCCCGTTGCAAATCCGTTTTGCAAAAGCGGCTTGCAGCCGGATGCGAGGATACCGGTAAATTATGCTGGACTGTGCAGCGCAGGCGTTCTATAACCGCCACGCGGCAGCGGACCCGGCTTTGGGCAACTCCCCTACCGGATTGCAAAATATCATCCAGCCGCAAAACATGGAGGAAGCATGGCGAAAGAAGATGCCATTGAAGTTGACGGCGTAGTGCAGGAAGCCCTGCCCAACGCAATGTTCCGCGTGGAACTTGAAAACAAGCACGTTGTGCTGGCGCATATTTCCGGCAAAATGCGCAAATTCTACATCCGTATCCTTCCCGGCGACAAGGTCAAGGTGGAGCTCTCCCCTTACGATCTTACCCGCGGCAGGATCACCTACCGTATGAAATAGCCGCCCGGCGGCATCCCACCGGCCCTGACGGGCCTTTTCAGCAAGCTTTGGCGGCCCAGCCTGGCAAATCCTGCCGTTCTATGTGATGTTTACTGTTGCATGGATGTCTTTTCGCTTGTACGATGGGGAAATCGTACAAAATTCATCCGGCGGCGGCGCCCCATATCCTATGCAGAAAATCAATCTTGAAACACGTCCTGCCGGGGCAACCGGACCGGAATCCGGCAATGGCGCTGCGGTCTTTGCAAAGCCTTGCCGGACTTCAGCATTCACCAGCCAGCCCCGTTCCACCTGCCAGACACAGGCCCGTCAGCCAGACCAACGCCCCCAGCATTCCGGACAACTCCGACTGCCGCGCCATTCCGCGCGACCAGTACAGACTGCACAAACGTGGCAGACCGGGAAGTCTGAACAGGCCATACAAACTGGAAACATGAAGCAAACGACTCACTCCACGCGTAAACCACTGGTGTTGCTTGCCCTGTTGCTCCTGCCGCTGCTGGCTCTTGCGGGCTGCTCCGGCGATGACGGGCAAGGCGGCAAGCGTGGGCGCGTAATTCCGGTAAGAACTGTGCAGGTTCAGACGCAGGATGTACAGCAGACTCTGGCGGTTGTGGGTCACGTTGAGGCATCGGCCACTGTTGAGATGGCCTCACAGGTGAGCGGGCAGCTTATGCAGTCGCTGGTGGAGCCGGGGCATAACGTCCGCAAGGGGCAGCTTCTGTTCCGGCTGGACAAGCGTACTTTTGAAGCGGCCGTCGCCAAGGCACGCGCGGCAGTAGCGCGTGACGAGGCCGAACTGCGCCGGGCCCGTCAGGATGTAAGCCGTTACAAATCGCTGGCCGCCAAGAACTTTCTAAGCCAGCAGCAATACGAATTAAGTCTTACCGAAGTGGCGGCGCTGGAAGCCACCATCAATCAGGACAAGGCCGCGCTGGAAAGCGCGCTGGTAGAGCTGGGCTACACAGAAATCACCGCGCCCATATCCGGGCGTGTGGGCGAAATACTGGTTGACCCCGGCAACATCATCAAGGCCAACGACAAGGTTTTGCTGGTTATCAACACCATCAGCCCGGCTGAGGTACGCTTTGCCGTGCCGGAAAAATACCTGCCCGAGCTTTTGCGCCGCATGCGCGAAGGTGATGTGGAGGTGCGCGTGCGTCCGGAAGGCGACCGCGGCGAGCCGGTTAGCGGCAAACTTACGGTCATAGACAACGCAGTGGACCGGGACACCGGCACCGTTGCAATGCGTGCATGGTTCGAGAACGCGGACGAGCGCCTTTGGCCGGGACAATTCCTGCGCGTGAGCATTGTAATGGAAGCAGTGCCGCAGGCCCTTGTGCTGCCATTCCGCGCCATTCTGGAAGGTATGGGCGGACAATACGTTTATGTGGTCAAGGATGGCGAAGTCTCCGCGCGACCGGTCAAGACCGTTCTGCTGGACAAAAACAGCATCCAGATAGTTGAAGGCCTTGAAGCCGGCGAGGAAGTGGTCACGGACGGTCAGCTCAACCTCTTCCCCGGTGCGAAAGTTGAAGTGCTGAAGCAACAGGCCGCCACCTAACCCGAAACAGCGAAACCTCAAAGAGCCAAAAGCTGATGCCTCACAAGCATAATCCATCCCGGCAAGGCGGCAATAACCTTCATCCTCCATATGCGGGGTCCAGGGGAATCATTCCCCTGGCAGGTCCAGGACAGAGTCCTGGCCGCCGGAGGCATTCCACAACCACACCACGATGAACCTCTCCAGCCTGTTCATACGCCGCCCGGTGGCTACCGCCCTGCTGATGATCGGCATTCTGGTGGCAGGTCTTATGGGCTACCGCGTTTTGCCGGTGGCAGACCTGCCCAGCGTGGACTTTCCCACAATCATGGTGCGGGCCAGCCTTTCCGGTGCCAGTCCGGAAACCATGGCGGCCTCGGTTGCCATTCCGCTGGAAAAACAGTTCTCCACAATCGCGGGCCTAGACTCGATGACTTCGGTCAACAGCATGGGATCCACGCGGATAGTGCTCCAGTTCAACCTTGGGCGCGATATTGATGCCGCCGCGCAGGACGTGCAAACAGCCATAGCCGCCGCCCAGCGCTCGCTGCCGGAAGCCATGCCCAGCCCGCCCAGCATGCGCAAGGTCAACCCGGCTGACAGTCCGATTTTCTACATCACCCTGACCTCGGACACCATGCGCCAGTCGGACGTGAACGAATACGCAGAAAACTTCATGGCCCAGCGCCTTTCAATGGTCAACGGCGTGGCGCAGGTAAACGTTTACGGTTCGCAAAAATACGCGGTACGCATTCAGGTTGACCCGCAGGCCATGGCAGCCGTGAACCTTGGCATTGATGAGGTGGCAACGGCCCTGCGTTCTGGCAACACCAACCTCGCCATTGGCACGCTAAAAGGCCCAAATCGCGAGTATACCATCCAGAGCAGCGGCAAGCTGATGAACGCCGACGAGTTCAGGCCGCTGGTCGTTGTGTGGCGCGATGGCGCTCCGGTGCGCCTGCACGAGATTGCCAAGGTCACCGACTCGGTGGAGAACGACCAGCGCCGCAGCTGGTACAACAACAAGCGCTCGATGGTGCTGGCAATCCAGCGTCAGCCCGGCACCAATACCGTGGAGGTAGTGGACGGCATCAAAAAGATGCTGCCAAGCCTGCGCGCCCAGATACCTGCCGCAATCGAGCTGAATATCCTTTTTGACCGCTCGGAAAGCATCCGCGAATCAGTGCATGACGTTAAGTTCACCATGGTGCTGACCATCTGTCTGGTTATCGCGGTAATTTTCGTTTTTTTGCGCAATCTATCGGCCACGCTTATTCCAAGCCTTGCGGTGCCGCTTTCCATCATCGGCGCTTGTGGCATCATGCATGTTTCCGGCTTTTCGCTGAACAACATTTCGCTGATGGCGCTGACGCTTTCGGTGGGCTATGTGGTGGACGACGCCATCGTCATGCTGGAGAATATCGTCCGGCATATGGAAGGCGGCAAAAGCGCCATGCAGGCGGCTATGGACGGCTCGTGCGAGATTGGCTTCACCATTTTGTCCATGACTATCTCGCTGGTGGCGGTATTTATTCCGGTGTTGTTTCTGGGCGGGATTGTGGGGCGGCTCTTTCATGAGTTCGCGGTCACAATTGCCGCAGCCATCCTGATTTCCGGCGTGGTGGCGCTAACACTTACGCCCATGTTGTGCAGCCGTTTTTTGCGCCCGCAGTCGCACCGCCGCATGCACGAAGGCTTTTACGGCAAAATCGAACGGGCCTTTACCGCGCTGTACGGCTTTTACGAGCGCACGCTCAAGGCGGTACTGCGTCACAAGGGCAAGGCGCTGCTGGTTTCGTTCGCATTCATCCTTGCCACTGGATATATGTTCAAGGAAGCGCCCAAGGGGTTCCTGCCCTTTGAGGATATCGGCAACGTGGACATTACCGTGGAAGTTTTGCAGGGCATTTCTTTTGAGGGCGTTCTGGAATATCAGCGCCAGATAGCGGAAATAGTCATGGAAGAACCGAATCTGCTGCGCTGGACATCCACAGTCGGGGCCAGCGGGCCGCAGTCGTCCATGAACAACTTTTCGGTCTTTCTGCGCTACAAGGACAAGAGCGACCGCAACGAGAGCATCCAGAGCATAATCCAGCGCCTGCGCAAAAAAATCGGAGCCATCCCCGGCGTGCGGGCCTTTGTGAACCAGCCGCCGCCGCTGCGCATTGGCGGCTCGTCTTCCAAGGCGCTTTACCAGTTTACACTGCAAAGCACCGATACTACGGAACTGTACGCCAGCGCCGACTCATTCCGCGCAAAAATGGCGGAGATTCCGGGCGTGATCGACGTAAACTCCGACCTGATGCTGCGCAACCCCGAACTGCGCGTGGATATCAACCGCGACAAGTGCGCGGCCCTTGGCATCACCCCGGCGCAGGTGGAAGAAGCGCTCTCCAACGCGTACAGTACCAGAAAGGTCAGTACGATTCTGGCCCCGACCAACGATTACGAGGTTATTCTGGAACTGCTGCCGGAATTCCGCGATGACGTGAACGCGCTGAACTACCTGTATATCCGCTCAAAGAACGGAAATCTGGTACCGCTTGCCACGCTGGTTGAGCTAAAAACCAGCGTGGGGCCGCTAACCGTCAACCATAACGGGCAGTTGCCGTCAGTGACAGTATCGTTCAACCTTGCACAGGGCTTTTCCATTGGCGAGGCCGTGGCCGCTGTTGAACGTCTGGCTGCCACCGACCTGCCGGACAGCATTTCCACCAGTTTTCAGGGCACAGCGCAGGCTTTTCGTGATTCGCTCGGCAACCTCTGGCTACTGCTGCTCATGGCTGTGGTTGTAATCTACATCGTGCTCGGGATGCTGTACGAAAGCTTCATTCACCCGCTGACCATCCTGTCCGGCCTGCCTTCGGCTGCGCTGGGCGCGCTGGCCACCTTGCTGATTTTCGGCAAGGATCTGGATATTTACGGCTTTGTGGGCATCATCATGCTGCTTGGCATCGTAAAGAAAAACGCCATCATGATGATCGACTTCGCGCTTGAGGCCCAGCGCAAGCACGGGCAGGATACTGCGCAATCCATCACACAGGGCGCGCTGGTGCGCTTTCGCCCCATCCTGATGACCACCCTTGCCGCGCTAATGGGCGCGCTGCCCATTGCCTACGGCTACGGGGCAGGTGGCGAGGCCCGCCAGCCGCTTGGTCTGGCTGTGGCAGGCGGGCTGATAGTATCGCAGGTGCTTACGCTCTACATCACGCCAGTCTACTACATTTATCTGGACAAGGCACAGCAGTGGCTGCGCAGGCGTTTTAGCCGAAAATCGCGTGGATTGGCTGCCGAAAGCGAATAGATGACATCCACTCTTTCGGCGTCATGGAATCACTCCAGTCCTCATCCCGACGCCGCTTCCAACCTGCATTTATCCTGACAATCTACGCACTTTTCATAAAAAACGAGAAAGGCTCCGGTTACCCGGAGCCTTTCCTGCTACTAGAAGGAGGCCACCCAATGTGACCTGTTGAGGACAAAAAACGATAACTGCGGTTAAGCTACTTTTTTAGCTGCATCCAGAGCGGCCTGGAAGTTCACTTCGCTGGTCACTTCGGGAACCATTTCGCTGTAAACGAGCTTGTGGTTCTGGTCCAGCACGAACACGGCGCGGCTGAGCAGGCGCAGTTCCTTGATGGCAACGCCGTAGGCCAGACCGAAGTTCAGATTCATGTGGTCGGAAAGGGTTTCCAGATTGGAAACACCGGCCGCGCCGCACCAGCGGGCCTGCGCAAAGGGCAGGTCGCAGGAAACGGTGAGAATTTTTACATGGTCGCCAAGGGCAGAAGCTTCCTGATTGAAGCGTTTGGTCTGCGCATCACACACGCCGGTATCCAGCGAGGGAACAACGGAGATAATCACAACCTTGCCACTGTAGTCAGAAAGCTTTTTCTGGGAAAGGTCATTGGCCTGAAGGTTGAACTCCGGGGCCTGGCTGCCGATTTGCAGTTCAGAACCAAGCAGGGTCAGGGGATTGCCGGCAAAAGTAATTACGCCTTTACGTTCTTGCATTTTGATACTCCTTTAAGACCGTTCGGTCATTATTAGCAATGATTACTATTAGTAATAGCAGAAAATAACTTTGTCAACCGATAACTATCGGGAAGGTTATAAATCTTACTTTATTACCATAAAAAGAATAAGCAAGTATTGTTTACACAAATTCATATCAACTATCACCTCACCCGCACCGCATCTGGATTTACACGGAAGAAAGTGCCGCAACACACCCCGCCCGCCTGCCCACGATCAGTCTGGTATCATGCCGAAAAAAACGCACACTTCAAGCTAGTTGCAGCTACGCAGACAGCAATTTTTCAACAGCAGTTTATCAATGGGATATTTCTGGCTACAACTGGCAGGAACCTTTTTGCGCACAAAAAAATCCCCGGAAGAGTATCTTTCCGGGGATGTATGCTCCTGCCGAGCTTTATGTTTAAGTTTGCGCGAATAACTTTTCTTGTCCCTATGCGCCCGCGCAACCGGGGGCTGCTTTTTGCGCACCGTGCTCTCCGGTATTTCAAGTGTGAATACTGTCTTGCTCATTACTTCTCCTTGTTGCAGCAGAGATTGCTCCATAAAAGCCTCTGATATCCTCAAACGTTATCTGCCTTTCTACCCTGCCTGCTTCCTGTTTTCCACAGTGACTGTTCTGACGTAACCGCCCGCTCTTACCGCCTGTTCCGCCTGCTCCGGCAGCTCCTGCTACCTACCTGCCGCGCTTAAGCATAATCGAGGCAAGCTCGTTACCCATGCGCATGGTGTTGCGCGGTCCGAATTCAAGAACCGCACTCTCTGCTACGCCCGGGATGGAGATGGAAATCTTTCCGTCAGCATAGCCGGTTATCCAGAATGGATACGACTTTTTGTCGTAGGACGGCAGAGTCAGAATCAGGTTGCAGGCCACCACGTCAAACTCCAGCATCACCCAGGCATCGGGCAAAAAACTTGCGGACTGGGCGGAACCGGCACCCGCATCTGCGTCAAGTATCCAGGTATGCCCAAGCCGCTCAAGGCTATCGCCAAAATCACCGGGTTGGTAGCGAAACTCCGGCTCGCCGTCAAGCGTGACCGTGCCATCAGCATAGTTCACCCTGACGGTTTTAAGCTCGCCGTTGTCCTTGTGCCGCAAGGCGAACTCGGCAGTCTTGCCGCCATTTGCAATACGCGAAACCCTGCCGCTCTGCACCCCGCCTTCAAGCTCGCCATAAGCGTTGTAGTAGCTGGAATAAATGCGCAGAACACCGCCCTGCATGTCGATGACCAGCCCGCACCACTCCAGTGGGTGCTCTGCCGGAATATCGCCATTGAGCTTGCTGAGAACCCAGCCTCCGTTAAACATCGCTTTTTCCTCCGAACAGGACGGCAAACATAAAAAGAGCGCCAGAATAGCCAGCAGCGGTAAAAAACGGGCGAGTTTTCCAGACATCTCATCCTCCGGAGTATTCAAGGCATTGCAGTCCGGCTAAAAACCAACCGCTTGCAATGGCAAACCTGCAAAAGCAAAAAAACGCAATCGGGCCAAAAACGGATGCCTTGCTGTACTCCAGTTGCCGGAGAACAACAAGCAGGCAGCATATGAAAAAGCAGGGAGAAAAACTCTCCCTGCCCGTCCATTTCGCTTTATTTTCCAGACAACGAAGCTCTATTCTTCGTCTTCTGCCGGTTTCAGGTGGTCCGGAATAATCGCCATTTCAATAATCAGCGGTTTCAGGAAGGTCCACTTGATGCCGATTTCGTATTCTTCCTCAAGGTCGCGAATGGCGTCCCAGCAGTTATGGCAAGGGGCGATAACAATCTTGGCACCGGTTGCGAGAATCTGGTCGCGCTTCCACTGAAGGCCAACGTTACGCTCTTTGCGGTATTTGCCGATGCCGTTGAAGCCGCCGCCACCGCCGCAACACCAGTTGAATTCCTTGATGTCGGGCATTTCGCGGAAGTCTTCCGCGATGTACGAGATAATCTCGCGGGTGTAGCGGCCAAGGCCGTGGTTACGCACATAGTTGCAGGAGTCCTGCAGGGTAACCGGTTCCTTGATCTTCTTGGCCGGGTCGATTTTGATTTTGCCTTCGCGCAGACATTCGGCCAGCCACTGCACATAGTGGATGTATTCTACAGGCGGCAGGCCGGTTTCCAGCCCGGCCCAGTAGGGGCCTTCCACCACGGTGGCGCGGTGGGCGTGGCCGCATTCGGTGCCGATAACGCGTTTGGGGCGCAGGCGCTCAATGGCGCTGTAAACGTGCTTTACGCTGTCGGCGCACTCGGAGAAGTCACCGGCGAACATGGCAAGGGAGGTCTGCTCCCAGCCAGATGTAGGCACGGTCCAGTTCTCGCCAGCCAGATGGAACAGAATGGCGGCTTCGGCCACGTCCTGCGGATAGTGCTTGGGCTCGCGGGCGTTCAGGGTGTACATGATGTCCGCGTCTTCCTTATCCACAGGGATTTCAAGACCCGGCCATTCTTCCTCGTTCTCTTCGGCCATCCATTCGCAGGTGTCCACCCAGTCTTCGTCGGTAACGTCCATCTGGGCCTTGTAAACGCGGTGCATGCCGGAGCCGATCTTCATCTCCCACGGCACAAAACCCTGCGAGAACAGGATGCCGCGCATGTAGCTGATCATAACGCCGGTATCGATACCGTGCGGGCAGAACTGCGAGCAGCGGTTGCAGCAGGTGCACTGCGACCAGGCAACATCCATGGCGTGGCGCATAAAAGCGTTATCCACCTGGCCTTTGCGGCGGATCATCTCGCCCAGGGTGGTCTGAATCTTGTAGGCCGGAACCTGCTTGGGATCGTTCTTGTTTACGCGGTAAAGGAAGCAGCTGTCAGCGCACATGCCGCAACGGGCGCAAATTTCCAGCCAGGTACGGGTGCGGGTTTTGCAAGAATTCTGGAGTGTAGACCAGAGCTTCTCGGTATCAACATCCAGCTCTTCCATTTCCTTATAGTATGTCGCCCCGCCCTTGTCGGCCAGAAGCGCCTTGAGCTCTTCTTCGGTGGTAATGGGACGTCTGTTACAAAGCGTGCCTTCAGGCATGATAATTCTCCTTTAAAAAGTGCCGCTGTTCTGTAGCGCTCTCGGTTCTAAAGCCTCAACCCGCAGGTTTACCAGGGGAAGAACGCCCCGCTCTCGCGAGTGCGCCCGCCGCGCTTGATGGCGTAGTCCATCCCGATCTGCATGCGGGAGGCAAAGTAAAGCGCGATATGCGAAAGCTTGGTGAAAGGCGCCAGCACGAGCAGCACTTCGCCGCTGATGATGTGGCAAAGCATCAAGGCCTTGTAGTCTCCGAAGCCCTGAACGGCCAGAAAGCCGGTGACCAGGGGAATCAGAACCAGCACGATCAGGAAGTAATCCTGCCCGGTGGTGAGAATACGCACGTTGGGCAGAAGCAGGCGGCGCAGCAGCATGATTGCCAGACCAACCAGCGAAAGGATGGTGAGCGCGTCCGCAACGCCCTGCGGCAGGGTGGGCAGGCTGAAGCCGAGGCGCTGCTGGAGGATAACGTTATGTCCAAGCAGAAAAATCGGCACCAGAACCACACCGATGTGCAGCAGGAAAAAGCCTATGGCAGCCAGCGGCTGGCTTCTCCAGCCGTGGGTGGCAAAAGGAACAAGCCATTTAAGGGCCGAGTGAACGCCGCCTTTAAGGCCCTGCCCCATGTGGGCTTTGTAGGCCACGCGGTCCAGCTTCCAGTCCAGTCCCAAAAAGTAGAGCACAAAACGCCCGATAAGGCCGATGGTGAAAACAGCCATGGCAATGTACAGGCAAGGCCCGGTAAGGATATTAAAGAGATTTTCCATTGCTGATGCTCCTTATTGGCCCGCTACGCTATGGCAGCTGTCGCATGATGTGGGCAGGCTCATATCCAGGTGACAGGAAATGCACGCGGAGTGAGAAGCGTCCTTGAAAGAAAGGATCATGCTGCCGGGGTTGGCCGGGTTAGCAACGGCGCTTTCGCCGTGGCAGGAACGGCAGCCTTCCGCAGGCTCGTAATCCGGAACAAGCTTTTTGGCCTCAGCGTCGTAAACGTGGTGGCAGGCACCGCAGTTGAGCCCGTCATCATTGGCTTCGATGCCGGAAGATTCCATATGCAGGTCATGCAGCTCGGAACCCATGCTGAAGTCCACAGTAGCGCGCTTTGCATCGCCCGGTACGGCAACATCAGCTGCGACGTGGCAGCTGCGGCACTCGGCAATGCCGGGGCCGGACTCAAAGCCCTTTGACGCGCCATCTTCATGGCAGGTCACGCAGGAGCTGTGATAAAAATCCTTCACATCGCCGGAAGCGCCAAGGGCGGAGGCGGAATTTTTGAAATCCCAGCTCCATACGCCGCCATCCTTCGCAGGAGCGGTGTGGCAGGTAGCGCAGTCCTTTATGGCCTCGTGCTTGCTGTGGAAAAAAGATACCGGCGGCAAATCGGACTTTCCGGCAGCAACGCCGCCGTCAAGCGTAACCAGCTCAACAGCACGCGCCTTGTCCTCAGCCTTCGCGGCTGTCTGTTCGGCAGCCAGAGCTGGACGGGGAAGGGCCAGGCCAGCGCAAAGCGTGAACGCAGCTGCGAAAACCAGACCCCGCGCCAAAAATGTTTTTCTCTTCATTGTGGCAGTCCTTGAAGGAAGTGATGATGGGAAACAACGTAACAGTCAGGAACGGCAGCCTTGCGGCAAGCGCATTCCCGGCAGATTCCAACGATCTTGCGCATTGGCCGGGCAGAAAGCTCTCCTCTTAAAGCAGGCGGCCCAGCCTGAAATTGGCCGGAAATATCGCGCAAAAAAAGTGCGGGATTCAACCGGACAATGGTTTTAGCTAGTATTTTACCAGACTCGCGTCAAGACAAATTATATTTTATATTATCCCTTTATCCTCTTTAAAGATGTCGTTCAAAAGACATTCCGCAATTCTTTTGTAATGATTTTAAAAGTTGTTTTGCTTCAGGCGCAGTTCCCCGGTCAGGACTTCACTCTGCGGAAGAAAAGCTCAAAACTGGCAAAACCAAGGGCAGCAAGGCTTACTCGGGCTTGACTTCCGGTGAACATGATTTTGCCGGAAAGCGAAAAAACAATTTGAAAACAGTAGCGGATTGACCGGGCAAGGGAATGATATTAGCCTGTTTGCATGAAATTCTTCGTAAATTTACCGCTATCCTGGGTCTACCGGGACGAATTCTGGCTGGAACAGCTTTTTGCGCACGAACTGAACCCCGAACTGGGACTGGACGAAACCAGCGTAAACCTGCCGCTGGAGTGGCACAAAAAAATGGCCCTGCGCATTGCGGAGCGTGGCCTGCGCTGCTCGTGCCACCTGCCGTTCTTTATGGTTCCGCCGGGAACATCCGACGCGCGCGAACGGGAGCAAAGCGCGGACATTCTTTGCCGGGCTGCGGAAATAGCGGCTATCTACAATGCCGCGCACATGATCGGCCACCCGGCCTTTCGCGAAGCGCAGGACTCCGACCCCACTCCGGGCGCTCTCTCGCCGGGTAGTGATTTCGGCTTCAACCTCTGCCCGTCGCAGCAGTGGCTGGAGAACTCGGCAGCGGTCTGGAGCCGGGTGATGAGCGTCAACCACGCCCCACTGTTTCTGGAAAACACCCACGAGAGCGACCCCGTGCCGGCCATAACCCTGCTGAAATATTTGCCGGAGAATGCTGGCGGCAAACGCGCCGCCATGTGCTTTGACGCCGGGCACTGGTTCTGTTTTTCAAACGGCTGGCGCAAGAACGATCTGGAAAGCTGGCTCGGCTATATCGTGCCACGGCTGGGGCACCTGCACCTGCACGACAATGACGGCAGCGACGATCAGCACATCGGGCTGGGCAAGGGCGGCATCCCCTACCCCGCAATCTTTACCCTGCTCACGCGTTACGGCGCAAAACCGACCGTTACGCTTGAGCCGCACGATCTGGATTCACTGGCCGCGTCCCTTGGCTGGCTGCGCTCAAACACCGAAGTGCGGGACTGGGCGGCAAGGCTGTAAAAGCGCCAGCAACAGCAGGTCCAGTAGCGGTTCTTTCTGGACCTGCCCATTCCCCGCTCTGACAATACTCGCTATTTTGACTGACTTACTCTATACTATTTGCGAATTGCGCCGATAAACGTTGCAGGGAACCGGCGGACACCCGCCGAAAAGCGAGACACAATGCGCAGATATTGGCACCATCCACTATTACTTATTCTTATCCTGCTCCTGTGCCCGGCAACCAGCGCCGGGGCCGGGCCGGTACGTCTGATGCGCCCTGTGCTTGCCGATAGCTCCGCCGCTGTTCAGGCAGCACTGGAAAGTTATGACAACCCCGCCATTTCCAACGAAAGAAACCTTCAGGCCTATAAAGACGGACTGGAGAAAATGTGCGCATTGCTCAAGATTGACGCGCAATCCTATGATACCGTTGAACAGTGCCTCACTGCGCAGGCAAATATGGCAGAAGACGCCCCAGCCCTGCTGCCGAAACAGGCCGAGTGGTGCTCAGGCCGCTATCCGGAACTTTCTGTCAGGCGTCACTGCATAAATGCCGGGGGCATGCTCATCCGGCAAGTCAGCGAAACCGGATTTTGCCCTACCGCTAACGGCTCTGCCGTAACGCCCAGTCAGTCAGATCCGGACGCGCCCGCATTCATCGCGCTTCCGGCAGACAGTGCGCCCGAAACTCCGCAAGCCCGAAACAGCCAACCAAAAGAATCCGACCCCGGCCCTGCACCCGCCAGGGCAGCCGTAACCCCGGCACAAGCCTCGTCCAGTCCCGGAACCGGAGCTACTGCCGTGCCGGATAACGCCGCCGATCCAGCAGGCACAAGCAGGTACCGCCCGACATATCCCGAGCCGGGGCAGGTTTTTGACAGCCCCAAGCAGGGTCGCTGGCCCGCGCAGAATACTGGCGCTCAAAAAACCGCGCCAAAGCAGCCAGCCCAAAACACCAACCAGAGCACTGCCCCAAAAACTGACCAAGCGACTGGCCAAACGACTGACCAGACGCCAGCCCCCACTCCTGCGCAGCCAGCCAGCCGGACCGCTCCGTCTGTCGCGCCAGCTTTGACCGCGCCCGGAACTCCCGCGCCGGTTACTTCTGCCCCTGATACGTCCAGACCTGATGTCTCCGCGCCGGATGCTTCGGCACCCAATATTTCTGCGCCAGCCGCGCCATCTTTATCTGCACCCGACGTTAATGCGCCAGCCGCCGTCACACCTGACAGCGGCAACGCTACGACCCCGGCAACCGCTCCGGGCAATCGTCAACCCGGTACAGAAAAAGCAGATGAACCGGCACCGGCCTTGCGGCTGGATATTCCCGGTCTGGGGCTGCCGGGCGACACATCTGGCACCCCCGATACGCCAGCGCAAAGCAATCAGCCTGGCCAGTCGAGCCTGCAAAACCAGCCAGTCCAGCCAGTCCAGCCAGTCCAAGCGGACAGACCAGAACTGGCAGACCTGCCAGACCATGCAGGCCAGCCAGACCATGCAGACCTGGCAGTCGCGTCAGCTCCAGCAAGTCAGCCAAGTCAGGCAAATCAGGCAGCCCAGCCGGAACCCGGACAGCCTGCGCAAACCGCAGCAAGCCCGGACTCCCCCGCCGATCCCGCAGTCGCAGAGGCTCAGACCACGCAGGCGCAAGCACAGAGCCAGACGCAAAATCCGGCGCAAGACACCGGAGAGCAGCCATCCACTCCGGCGCAACCTCGCCCCAGCAAGGCACAGGACATGACCCGGCAGATGGCGGACCAGCAAAACGATTCCACTGTACCGCGCGCCCTGAATCTTGACGCGCTGGCCGTAATCGGAGCGGGCGGCAGCATGGCTTCCGGCGCGGCTGGCAGCCCGCAGACTGCGTCAAATACTACACCGGGCACAGCACAGGGCGCAGCATCCAGCACAGCGTCCGCTACAGCAACCGGCGCATCAACGGGCACTACTCAGAACGGTGCGGCAGATGTCGCGCAAGCTGAATCCGCCGGACGCTTTGGCGCTGCGGAGTTCGCCGGTGGCAGCAACGCATTTGCCATGCCGGGGGGCGCTGCCGCGCAATCCAGAGCGCAAGCGGCAACCACGCCCGTAAACGCCGCGTCCGCCGCATCAGGCGCAACTGCCGCAACACCGCCCATCGGACGGGTGGTGACCTCTCCGGTAATCTCCTCCGCACCGCCCGAACCGGCCTACATGGGCGATGAAGACACAGAAGCCGCAAAAAACTTCAACCCCGCCCGCACTCTTGGGCTGCGCGATGAAAGCGCTGCCCCTTTTAAACGTTTTGAAGGTGCCATTCCGAACTTTACCGGCGAATCTCCCGGCACACAGGCCGCAAATGCCCCGGAACAACCCACGGCTTTTACAGTAAACCGTGGCCCCGCAGCTCAGCTGGCCAACTAGAGGAACGTTTGCACTTTTTCAAAGTAAAAACGCTCTAGTTCCTAACATCTGAAATGCACAGGCTTTTTCCTGCCAGACAGTCTTAATATTAAAATACTTGAACTTGCAGGGCTTGCCCTTGTTAGAGGGCAAGCTTTGCTCTATGATTGGGCTGGTATGCGTCCGCCCGGCGCTCCAAACAACATCACACCGACCAAGAGGAAGCGTGAACGCATGAAAAACGCGCCGCTTGAAGCAGACATACATACAACAGGAGTTGCCGGAACTTTTTATCCGGACAGCGGCGAAGTGCTGCGCGAGGTGGTAGGCGCATATCTTACGGCCGCGAGCCAGCTTGCGCGGGCAGATAAGGAGACCATGGGGATCATGCTGCCACATGCCGGGTATATTTTTTCCGGCGCAGTGGCGGGCCTGACTCTGGCCCAGACGTCGCTGATGCCCGAGCCCGAACTTATGCCAGCCATGCTTGCGGGGCAGGAACCAAAACGCGGGGCTGGGCAAACGTTTGTCATACTTGGTCCCTGCCACCATGGGCGCGGATTCCCGCTCTCCGTATGGCCTAGCGGAGGCTGGCGCAACCCGCTGGGTGACATGCAGGTAGATGAAGAACTGGCCACAGCGCTGATTGAAGCGCCCGGTTCCGGGTATCAGGCCAACCGCAATGCCCATTCCGGCGAGCATGCCATTGAGGTTATAATTCCATTTTTGCAGATGCTTGCCCCTGCCGCGCGGATAGTCCCAATATCCGTAAGCCTTTACGACCCGGAAAAACTGCGGCAGGCCGGAAAAATTCTTGCCGGACAGGTCACCCGTCTGCGTGCAGAAGGCAGACAGGTTGTAATAATCACCAGTTCTGACATGAATCACTTTTTGCCGCATGCAGAGAACATGCGGCAGGACGCGCTGGCCCTTGACCGCATCCGGGCCATGGACCCGGACGGACTTTTTCAGGTAGTGTCTTCCCGCCGCATAACCATGTGCGGCTTCACAGCTGCCTGTCTGATGCTCAACGCCTGTCTGGAGCTTGGCGCGCAGGAGTGCCGCATTACCGCCCACACAAGTTCGGGCGAAACCGGAAGCAAGTACGGCGCCAGCATGGACCGCGTTGTCGGCTATGCCGGAGCGATCATCCCCTGGGCCTGATAGATATTGTTGATTTCGCCAGATAATGAACCCTGAACCAACAGGAATTGAACCTGAACAACAGGAGCGGTTTATGTTGAACAAAAAACCTATTGTCACTGCCACCGTTAAGGTCGTGTGTGTATTTGCGCTATTATTCGGCCTGACTGCGTTCGCGCGTCCGGCCTCGGCTGAATCTGCCCTTGAAAACGTTGTGGACGCAGGCGTCATCCGCGTTGGTGTTTACGATGATCTGCCGCCAATGAGCTATCTGGATGGGCGCGGCAGGCGGCAGGGTTATGAAATTGATATCGCCAGACGTGTAGCCACAGATCTGCTTGGCGGTCAGGCCCGCATAGAGCTGGTGCTGCTTGCGCCGCAGGACAGGCTGACCGCACTGGATGACGGCGCGGCTGACGTGCTGTTCTGCAACCTTGCCGTAACCCCGGAACATGCCGAAGCCGTGGATTTTGCAGCGCCATACCTGACTATCCATACCGCAATTGCATCATCCCTGCATGATCCGATCATGAATATTTCGCAGCTGCGCGGCAAAAAGCTCATCGTGGTATCCGGAACAACAGCCGAAAAGTACTTCGCCCAGAATCACCCTGAAATAGCGCTTCAAGCCTACCCGGACAACAAGCAGGCTTTTGAGGCTCTGATTCTCGGCTTTGGGGCGGGAATGGCCCACGACAGCCACATCCTTCTTGTCTGGACAGCCGACAATCCACAGTTCTCCGTATCCATGCCGGAACTTGGAGAGCCGCTGCATATTGCTCCGGCAGTGAAAAATGGTGATTCCGGAATGCGTGAATGGCTCGACTCTGAAATTTCCGCTCTGGCTTCCGAAGGCTTTCTGCTCAAGACCTATGCGCAGCATATGCCCCCGTCGCCAGGCGCAGCCCTGACCACAGAATAACCAGGCCCTCACCCGGCCTGCAACCCAAACCGGCAGGAAACGGTATGACCATAAGCCTGCGTCAAAGCATAGCGCTTTTGCTGGGCGTCTCTTTGTTACTCACTCTGCTTATCGGTGGGGTGGGGAGCTATCTTGTTTTCCGCCATTCGAATGAGATAGAGGCCCAGTACGAGCAAATCGTCAAACCAGCCGTTTATATCGGCGAGATAAAAAGCAACTACTGGCGCATCCACTCAGCGTTGCTGCGGGCTATTCTGAGCGGCGACCAGACACGCACCGGCAACAGCCGCGAAACCATATGCCAGTTGCTGGAAGCAAACGAGCAATGGGTGCAGCGCTACAAGGCCGCCTATACACCTAACCGACTTAAATTCGAAAAATTCTTGCTGCTTGAAGAAAAACGCCAGCGCTATCTGGACGCACTGGATATGGCCATAGAACTAAGCACGGAACCAGACCGCAGCACCGCGATACGGGAATTCGCCGGCTTTAACGCAGGCGTACTGCTTCCGGCATTCAACGACTTTATGTCCAGCGTTGAGGAACTGGCCGGTTTTGTTGCACAGGAAACCGACTCAGCCGCAGCGCGCAATGCCGAAACTCTTGTTACGGCAATTGCCGTTGTCTGGCTGATTATTCTGATAGTCATCACAGTTCTGCTGGTGAACGGATTCTTTATTGCCAGACGCGTGACGCGGGTGAGTGACAGAATCACCCGCTTTGCCGCAGCCATATCCGAGGGTGACTTTAACCGGAAGATTGACCCGGAAGTTCTGGAGCGCAATGATGAATTCGGCATAATGGCCCGGGCGCTGGACAAAATGAAGATAAGCCTTGCGCAGACCATAGGACAATTGAACAGCACAGCGGAAACCCTGACCGTATCAGGCGATCACAAAAGCGCTTTTCTTGCCCGCATCAGCCATGAAAGCCGCAACCAGCTCAACGCCATTCTGGGTATGACGTACCGGGGCAAAAAATCGCGCGATCTTGCCGTGGTGCAGGACAGCATGGACAAAATCGCCTCATCCTCCACCCAGTTGCTGGCCCTGATCAACGATATTCTCGACATATCCAAAATCGAGTCCGGCAAATTCGGCCTGATGGCGGAAGAATTCAATTTTGAAAAAATTCTGATGAGCGTTTGCACCGTCATCTCCATGAAAACCGGAGAGAGAGCGCAAAAGTTCAATGTCAGCCTGCAGGACAGGTTGCCCGCTTACTTTGTTGGTGACAGTCTGCGCCTTTCGCAGGTTCTGACCAATCTTCTGGGCAACGCTTGCAAGTTCACGCCCGATAACGGGAGCATCTCGCTAAAGGTAGAGTGCCGGGACGCCCCGGATGACGCTGAATTCTCGCTGGTAAGCTTTACTGTGGAAGATACCGGCATAGGCATGACGGACAGACAGATGGCACGCCTGTTCACGCCATTTGAGCAACCTGCGCCCGGCAATCCCAGTGCGTATGTAAGCGGCGGTCTGGGGCTGGCTATTTGCGAAAAAATGGTCCGGCTCATGGGCGGCAACATAACTGTAAAAAGCAGGCTCGGCTTCGGAAGCAGCTTTACTGTCAATGTAAAGCTGAAAAACTCCGCACGCACCGAGCAGCAACAGCTTAACAGCGGCATAAATCCGGAACTGCTTCAGGTACTTCTGGTAAGCCCTGATGAACGGGATCATGCCTTTTTTTCAGCGCAGCTTGGCAAGTTACAGGTACCGCTGGTGTGCGTGCGCGAGTATTCAGAGGCTTCGGCCCTGCTTGATGCAGACTCGCGGCACTATGACGCAATTTTCATTGAATGGCCCGGCAACAACTACAAGGACAGGCAATACCTGCTTGAAAAAGCCACCAGCCCGGAACACGCAGGCACGCTTATCGCCATATCTTCCAGCGCAGGCCACGGCGAAGCCGAGGCAGAAGCACGCCGGGCCGGGATAAGCCGTTTTATCCAGAAACCGTTGTTCCCCTCTCTGATAATGGATGTGCTTAACAGGCTATCTGCCGCAAAATCGCAGGAAAACGCGACCACCGCCCCGGAGGCCAGCTTTCCCGGCAAACGGCTGTTGCTGGTTGAGGATATCGACATCAACCGTGAAATAGTAACCACTTATCTGGAAAATACCGGAATCGAGATTGTGGAAGCGGTTAACGGCGAACAGGCAGTGGAAAAATATCTGGCAGATCATTCTGCTTACGATCTGATTTTTATGGATGTCCAGATGCCGGTTATGGACGGTTATGCCGCCACCAGTCGCATCCGCGAGGAAGAAGCCGAACACGGCTGGCCTCCGGTCGTAATCGTGGCCATGACCGCCAACACCTTCCGGGAAGACATTGAAAACTGCCAGAAAGCGGGAATGAATGCGCACCTTGGCAAGCCCATGAGCCAGGAAGCCACCATGACCATCCTAAAAAACTATCTCGGAACCAGCTAGGCTGCCTTTATACCGACCGGCATTGACTACCGGGCGCTACAGGGCTTATTCTGGTTCCTGCCCTTTGCCTGATGGCAAAAATCCTGCTCATAAGACAAATCTGACCGCTGCCGGAATCATGAAAAGCCGGGAGAAAGAATGCATTACCTTGCACTGTGCTGCATAGCCAAGGACGAAGACCCGTTCATCAAGGAATGGCTGACCTACCATGCCCTGCTGGGCGTGGAGCGCTTTTATATCTATGATAATTGCAGCCGGACTCCCATCCGTCAGCTTCTCGGGCCGTGGGCCGATGACGGGCGCATTACAATCCGGCGCGTTCCCGGCGGGGCAATGCAAATTCCGGCGTATCTCGACTGCCTGAAATCGTTCGGGCCGGAGTGCGCCTGGATTGGCTTTATCGATCTGGACGAATTTGTTCTGCCCATGCAGGATAACGACCTGCGCGTATTTTTATCGGAATTCGAGGATTATGGGGGAGTCGCGGCAACGTGGCATCTTTTTAATTCCTCCGGGCACCTAAAAAGGCCGGAGGGCCCGGTTATCCGCAATTATACCGAGGCGTTCCGCGAGCAGGAATCATACACCATCAAAAGCTTTGTGCGCCCGGCACGAACAGCCCTGCCGCAAAGCCCGCACCATTTTTCTTACCAGCCCGGATTCTTCTGCGTAAACGAGGAACACTGCCCGGTTTCGCCCGGTGTGCAGTTCAGCTTTGCCACCGGCAAGCGCATCAGGGTCAACCACTATTTCATGAAGTCGCAGCAGGACTTTGAGGCGCGTCTGGAGCGCGGGCGGGCCACGACCACCGACCAATCGAAGCTTTACCAGATGGTCATGTTCATGCAGGGCATTGAAAAACCCTATGTGCGCGACACAGCCATACACAAATTTTTGCCCGCGCTGGAAAACGCGCTGCGCAAGGATCTGCTCCCCATGCCTTCTCCGCGGCTCCCTGCGGGAACAGACTTTGAGAATCTGATGGAAACAGCCATGGCCTTCCATAACGCCGGGCAGACAGAAAAGGCGCTGGCCTGCCTTTGCACGCCTGACGCGGAACATTGCCAGAAGGCTGATTTATGGTTGTTGCGTGGCCTGCTGAGCCGCCTGCAAGGAAATTACGAACGCGCGGAAGTTTTTATCAGGAAGTCAATCAGTCTGGAGCCAGTCAACGCAGCTTATCAGGAATTGGCCACGCTGATGCAGCACAAGGGGCGCGATGACCTTGCCGCTGCGCTGCATACTGTCATGACCCGCTACGCGGGCGCACTGTCCTAGGGGCTGTGTGTGGGGAGTGGGGCTGCCAGAACGCCAACCTGCCGGATGCGATGCAAGCCGGATTGCAATGAACACCGGCCAGATGCGTTATACATGCATTGCCTGCGGTCCGTAAAATCAGGAAATAACCAGATTGTACTGCCGTGTATACTTGCCCATGATGCGGTAAAATTCTTCCGGAGTGGCTGTCTGGCTGTCTGATGAGGCTTCCTCACCGGCATTGCGCATGATCCCGGCAACTTTCTCCTTAAGCTCCACAGCAATGGAAACCAGCTTTTTGCCGCTGTCAGGCTTAATGCCCTCGGCTGCCATCCGCTCGTCATCTCCCGCCAGTTCAAGACGCTCCAGACTTTTGGCAAGGGTCTCGTAAAGCGGCGCAAAAGCTTCCAGATCCAGTTTACGCAGGTTGGCAGACGTGATCTCCTGCCGCAAAAGCTCATCACGCACGTCCTGCGCAGCCAGCCCGAATTCGGTGGCGGAAGGCAGGAAAGACATGCCGTACTCGCGCAGTTCCGCCACGTTGCGGATCTGGCGGTTGTGATCCTCGCGCTTCATGGCGGCGCTAAAATCAAGTTCTGCCATCTCAAAAGCCAGCGCCGCATCCAGCATCAGCTGATGTAGCCGTTTGCCGCGCTTGAAATCGTCCATGGCAAACTTGCCTGCGGCGTAATAAGTTCCGGCCTCATCAAGAAGCCCACGGCACCTCTCCAGAGCCTCGGCATAAACTTTGGCCTTCTGGTCCAGAGGACCAGAAGGTTCCTGCGCGGCCTGCGCCAGAGCGTTTTTTATCAGCGGCCTGAGCTTTTCCCGCGTGGCACCGGGCGGCGCTATCCAGGCCGCGCTGGCAAGGTCCGCTTCATCGCTTGGGGTTCCGGCGGTGCCGAAAGTGCTGAAATAGCCCTGCGCATCATCCAGAACTAGCTCTGAGTCATTGAGCAAATCAACGTAAGCGTTCCATTTTTCAACCGGCAACCCGTCAGCTTCGCCTGATAAGGCTGGAGCTTGGGCGTCTTCCGGGCTATTGCCGGAATTTTCAGCGCCAGCCTCACCCGCGTTGCCAGCCTTGCCGGTATTGCCTGCATTTGCAGATGATCCGGTCTGGTTTGCGGAGCCGTTCTCTTCGTCGCCGGAACAGCCGGAAAGCAGCCCCAGAGCCAGAACAAGACAGAAAAAAAGCGCCAGAAGCCGGACGGAAGGGACGGGGCGGATATGCGTAAACTGCCGGACAGATATATCTGGCATGACTGGCATGGCTGGCTTGACAGACATGGCCGGCATGGCTGGCCGGGCGTGACTGATATGGCCGGATTTTATGATGCGGACGGGGGGGGCGTACAAAAAAGGCAGAAACATATTAAAAAACTGAGTACCAGACATCACAACTCCGCTCTTTGCAGCTTGATGATTATGCCACGCCACTAAAAACGCATAGCAGTTTCTGCCAGTTCCGGGTCAAATCCGGACTACTCCGCCCCAGCCGTAATCACGTTTCAACACTCAAGCAATACAGCTAAAAGCCGCTACTTACAACCGCCGGTTCTGGTGGTTTTTCAAACAGGCTCCGGCACTACCGTCATTCCCAATTCAGAGCGCTGCAACCGCGCGGTAACCATCAATCGGGGTAATATCTTATATTCCGCTCCAGCACCGCCGGTTCCGGGATCGGGTGTTCACCATCGTGGATGCTGTAATACTCTGCCCTAACCCAGTTGCCGTGCTCGTCGTATTCGTACCGGCGCACGTCAACATCCGGCTCTCCATAACGGTTTTCAGAATAGCGCGTCATGTTGCCGAGTTCGTCATACTCATAGGCGAACTCGCGCACCCACGGGCCGCTATCCTGAGCAGGCTCTCCGTTCATACCACCGGCACCGTTCGCGCTACGCTTACCGCCAGCGTCGCTATTACCGCCAGAACCGCCAGCTAGGCCGCGGCTACCCTTGCTGTCCGGAGCGTTTGAGCCGTGCGCCGCGCCAGCACCTTGCGGTCCCTTGCTGGAGGTGACCCGCTCCTGCACCACCCGGCCCTGCGCGTCGCGCTCAAAGGAACGCAGTTCAACCAGAGTTTCGCCGTCGCGGAAAAAGTAAACAGTCTGCCATTGCTCCAGTCTGCCCTGCGCGTCATACTGCTTGAATTCCGGCAGGCTGGACTGTACTGCCGGAGCTACCGGGCCAGCATTGGCAGCCAGAGCGAGCTGGGCTGTCCGGCCAGCCTGACTGGTGCTGCCCTGCTGTGACGGGCTGACCGGGTGAGACGGGCGAGCAGGACGTAACTGGGCAGCTACCTTGCTGATGCGGTAAAGGCGCCGCTCAGCGGGGTCAACGCGAAAAGAGTACTCACGTTTGCCCTTGCCGGAAACAAGCGTCATACCTGCAAGGCGGCCCTGCTCATCATAGGAATACGCGCGCCGGGTTTGTACAATATCTTTGGCAAAGTCACCTTTTGCGCTGTTTTCGATATAACGGTTCACGGCCTCAAAACTCATGACCTGCGCAAGCCGCCCGTCCTTGCCGTACTTATATTCAACGTGAGCCGGATAGCAGGAGCCAAGGCTGATAAACGGCAGTTTGGAGCCGTTGTCGTCAAGGCCCACCGGGTGCGCCTCTACCAGCCGCCCGTCCTTGTCGTACTCCAGATAAAGGCAGACCAGATCCTTGCGTCCGGTTACCTGCACCATCAGGTGCGCGGGGCGCTCGCTCCCGTCTACTTTCTCATTACCCAGAGTAAGCACCCAGATTTTGCCGCCCTCGGCATCATAGGCTGTTTGCGAACGCAGACCGCGCGGTCCAAAATCAAGCATGTACGGGTATTTCACTGTATCAATCGGGTAAGAAAGCAGACGGTCTGTGGTAACGTAAACAGGCTGCCCGGAAAGGACTACCGGCCCTTTTACCCTGCTCACACGCCCGTCTTTGCCTACCACACCCTTGTAGGGGATAAAGCTGACCAGCCGGATCTTGCCGTGCAAGGTTGAGCGTTGCCACAACCCGGCGATTGGCTCATCGGACTCGTCCCACATGGGCGTGAAGTCCGGCGGCACAACTGCCACAGGCGCCTGCCTGACGCAGCCACTAAAAAACAGGCCGCAGCAAAGGCAAAGCAACAGACATGCAAAGGCGATTCTATTCATGGATATTCCCGGTAAAAAATTACAGGCATGAGTCCGGCTGGCATTGCCGAAAGACGGTATGGCAAAAGAGGCGCTTTTCATACATGAAGCCAATCTACGTTACAGATGGGCCAAACGCCCGCGCAGTCTAGCATTCAGCCAGCCAGCCCGCAACCTGTATGAACATGCGACTGACGGGACCGGAGCTAAAACATTCCCTGACGCGTGCCTGCCATGGCAGTATCCAGCCGGAAATTCAGGCAAACGCAGTATCGCAGCTTTGCATATCAGAATAATAAAAAAGGGCCGCGATAACTCGCGGCCCTCCTGGAGGACAATCCAGATCCTGCTGCTATCTGGAGTATGACGGCTGCCTGATGCCCTTCACGATGATGGCGGCAGCCGAAATTCCCAATGGAATCAATGCAAACATGAAGATGGCCGAGGGCTCGTAGTTCAGGCCGAGAATCAGCGCGCCCGAGCCGGAACCGGTTATGGAGCCGAGGCGTCCGATACCTGCGGCCCAGCTTACGCCCGTGGCTCGCACTTCAGTGGGATAGGTGTGCGCGGCCAGCGCAAACAGACCAGTGCTCACGCAGCTGACAGTCACGCCGATAAGGAAGACCAGCGGAACCATGCTGGAGAGCGTCAGATGCAACTGGGCCAGAATCACCGCAAACAGCCCGCCAAGGACAACGGCCCCCGCCAGCACTTTGTGGTGCTCGATTTTATCCATGACCATGCCCACAAAGAAGTTGCCGAAAACCCCGCCAATCTGAAAAGTAGCCCCCACCAGCGCCCAGTGTGCCATGTCCATGCCGGAGGCCTTGGCAACCGAGGGCATCCAGGTGGAAAGCAGGTAGTTGGCGAACAGGATGGAGAGCATGGCAACCCAGAGCGTTACGGTGCCAAGGCGATATTCCGGCTTGAGCAGTACGCCGACGGTATTTTTGGTGCCCACGCGTACTTCGGAGGTATAGAACTCGGTATTCTCATCAGCCAGCCCCGGAACCAGACGGTTCACCACAGCCAGCAGGCGCTGCCTGCGTTCCGGCTTGAGCACAAGAAAACGGGTGGATTCCGGCAGTGTGAACCAGAGGTAACAGGCAAAAAGAATAGGTACCACGCCGCCAGCGACAAGTACGGCCCGCCAGTCCCAGTGGGCCACCAGAATAGTGGTGACCAGCCCGCACAGGGCGGCCCCGGCTGAAAAGCCGCAGTAAATAACCGTGACCATCCACGAACGGTACCGTTTGGGTGCATATTCAGATATCAGCGTAACGGTGTTGGGCATGGAAGCGCCAAGACCCATACCGGTGAGGAAGCGCCAGAAGCACAGAGCCGCGACGCTGTCAGAAAAAGCCGAAACCAGACTCCAGACCCCGAAGAAAAATATGGAACCAACCACCACCACCTTGCGGCCAAGCCTGTCAGCCAGCGGACCGGCCGTCAGCGCGCCCACAGCCAACCCAACCAGCCCGGACATTACCACAGGCCCGAGGGCGGTGTTGTCTATTCCCCAGGCTTCGCGTAGCGGAGGAGCAAGAAAAGCCATCACGGCAGTGTCAAATCCGTCAAACATCAGGATTATAAAGCTGATGAAGAGCATCCCCCAGGTAGTGCGGCTTATGGGCCGCGCATCAAGGAATGTGCAAATATCCACTTTTTCCGCTGTAGCCATCTTTTCCTCCATGCTGTCTTGGAGCCTGCGTAACCGGGCAAACGGACCCCATCGAATTGTCTGAACCACATCCCGCCGCGTCTGACCGCCAGCCGCCCCGTAACGATGCTGGCTCTGGCCGGATTTGCCGGGTCAGCAAGGACAGTTCTGATTGCGAATTACAGACAAAAATCAATCACTGCCCAGAAGGTTTGGGGATGAAATTCACGCCGCCAATATGTGACTTAATTCACAATTCGATATTCAAAAAAAAGCCATCATTCGTCAAACGCATAATACCCCGAAAGATACAGCAATATTATTCATAAGCATCCAGCAAGAACGGATACTGCAATACGCCCATATTGCAGCGCATCAGCTTTATAAAACCATAGCACATACGTTTTGACGCACTTCAATGCGCATCAATATTTTTAATATGATGTTTATTCTACAACAATATTTTTCAGGCATTGCACCCTGTAGCCGACCGGGAGACAATGAGTTCAAGGATTTATTGATAGCAGTATTGGCGCAGTCAGGTGATAAGGCTGACTTCTAGAGCATTTAAACTTTGAGATGTCATCCGCTTTTTTCTGTTCTTTGGCAGTCCCGGCAACTATCAGCCATAGGAAAAGCATTGATTCTTTTTACACACGCCAAACCTGAAGCAGGCTTGGCTAAAGACACGCTGCGCTGCTCGCTTGCGGGCGGCGCTAGCTGCACTGCCGCTCTAGCCGTCGACGCAACCGGCGCGAAAAGAAGGTTTTGTAGCGGAATTTATTCTGGATCGTTTTGCCATTAGAGCTGATACGGTGCTCAGACAAGGCAAAAATCTTTTTTATGCGATGCCGTTGTTCACCTTCGCAAAAAAGGCGCAGCGGTCATTTACAGCCTGTATTATTGGCGCAGAAAACGCCGTTCTAGCCCCCAACCGCGTCCCGGACACGCTCAAAGCCCTGACCGCAGGCCGACCAGAGTTCCTTGAGGGTTCCCATGAAATCTTCGCTGTAGATCTCGTCATTGCGGCCCTGAGCCAGTTTTTCGTCCACCATGGCCTTGCTGCGCTCAAGCGCCTCGCGCACCGGGGCGTATTCCGCGCGCTCAACCACCTTTACCCGGCAGTCTTCCGAAACGTCCGCCACCTCGTAACGCAACGGCACGTTCCAGTTGCGGATGCACATATTGAAAAGGTAGTTATTCAGCAAAAACAGGCCAGTGCCGCCCTTGCCGTCACGGAACAGACTTTCGTACATGGCAACCCTGTCCACCTGCCGGGCGGTGTAAACCTCGTCAATATCCTCCCGCCCGGTGTCGGCAAAAAACTTCTCGCCGTGGTAGTAGTATTGCGGCAAACCGGCTATGCGCATGCGCTGCCCGTAATCCCCGTCCTCCGCACCGTAAAGGCCGTAATCCTCGCTCCAGTAGCCGAGAAAATCGGAAACAGCCCTGGGAATAAACATGGCCTGCCCTGCAAGCGTGGCTGTGCAGATGCCCAGCACACCGTCCGGCGTTTCAAGCGCGCCGGGGGCCGCCAGCAACTCTTCCTCGCTCTGCGCCCCGCCAAAAGTAGACAGAGGTTGCCCGTGCGACCAGATGCGGAACAGCTTCTCGGGCCAGTCCGGAATCTGCGCCACCATGTCGTTATCCAGTTTCATGTAAACCGGCGCATCGGTCATTTTCCAGCCCAGATTGGCTGCGCACGAAATGCCCATATTCTCCGGCAGCAGGAACAGCTTGTCGATAAGCCCGGCCTTTTTGAACTCGATGAGTTTTGCCACCAGATCGGCATCGCTGCCGTTATCAACAACGGTGATGCAGAAGGGCACGGCGCGGCTGGTGCGGCGCAGGGCCAGCAGGACGCGCTGGGTGCTTTGCAGCCGGTTAAAAACCGGCATGGTGATGTTCAAGATGGGGGCCGCGCTCACAGACACCTCGCAAGACGCTAAAAATAATCAGAAAAATACGGCTGCTGGCTTGGAATAACATTTTCCAGCAACACCACCGCTTCCCAACCGGCTTTGAGTCGCTCCAGATCCGCAAAATAGCTGGCCAGACGGTAATTCATCAGCAGCGCGGTCAGGGTCTGGATATCAATCTCCACCGCGTTGGCAGTTATGTTGCTTCCAATCCGGTTCTGCCCGTCGCCAATGCCGTCAATGCTAAAAACGCCGTTATTCCATGGCGCAAGCGGGTCAGACACCACAAAGTGGAACGGCTCAAAAAAGGCCCCGAATGGATAGCTCTCCAAAAACGCCCGCACATCCACAATACGCGCCATAAAATACGGCTCAATGGTTTCCACAATCTGGCTGTCGTCCAGATAAAAGGCCAGCGGCTCGTTTTTGTAGATGTGCCCACGCACTTCATCGATCATCGAAAAATGCGCCCCGATAAAGTTCCACAGGCCGTGCCGCGCTTCCTGATTCAGGTAGATCATCTCCTTGATGTGGAAGACATCGTCCGCAATCCAGTACAGCAGGTAGCCTGAAGGTTCCTGCGCCTCGTTGTAATACACGGCGGCGCTGCGTTCTTCCTCGTTCTCCCAGCGCCAGTATTCTTCCCACTCCGGCTCGCGGCGAATCAGCGCGCCGTGGCTTTGCCGGGCAAAGCGGTCGTAGGTGGACAACACATCCGGATGCCCTACTGCAAAGCGTTCCACAAAGCCCGGAACCTCCACCTGCCCCGGCAACTGGCTGTCGCGGATGGTAAAGGTCAGGTGGTCGGACATGATCTCCCAGCCCTTGCGCCGGTAATAGGGAATCGAATACGGGTACAGGCAGGATATCCACTGCCCGCTATCGCGCATGCGGCCCAGCGTGGTACGGATCAGGTCGTTCATCAGGCCCAGACCGGCGTATTCCGGGTAGGTACCAACGCCTGTGATGCCGCCCATCTTGAAGATGCGGCCGTGGATGTTCTGCTCGCACGGGTAGGTGCAAATCTGCGACACCAGATTGTCGCCGTTGAACCAGCCAAAGACGTCGGCCCGCTCAAGCATCGGGCGTTTGGAACGGATTAGCTCTCCGTCCTCGTAGCCGCTTTCCTGCAACTCCGCATTGGTAACCTGAAACACATAGCGCAAAAGCTCGTTGAACTGCGTAAGATGCTCAAGTCCCACGGGTTTAAGTTGCAGTCGCTCACGGATTTTCCGGTTAGGCATGACAATTCCGTTATTCAAAGCTGATTTGAGCAGCAACACGCCGCGCTTTCAGCCGGATATTTCAAGGCGTTTATCGCAAATAAATTCCGCTATCGGTAAAAACGCGCAAGCCGGGCCTGCCGCCCAAGTTCCGGGTCAGGCCACTCGCCATAATCGCGCGTGTTCAAACAAAAAGCCGTTATTGAAACTTTTAGCACCAGCCATGAATTATTAAAAGAGGCAAATGCGCGGCAACGGCCTTGTTTTTATAAGCCTCACGGCGTTGATCAGGCCCCGTTGCCAAGAAACTTCAGCCCGGCAATGCCCGCAACAATCAGCCCTAGGCAGGCAAGGCGCTGCAAGTCTGCGCTGTCGCCAAAAAGAAAGATGCCCAGAATGACCGTGCCCACAGTGCCAACCCCGGTCCAGACCGCATAAGCCGTGCCGACCGGCAGGCTGCGCATGGCCAGCCCCAAAAGCAGCACGCTCACAATCATGGACAGCGCGGTAAACACCGAGGGCCACAGGCGGGTAAAGCCCTCGCTGTACTTCAGGCCAATGGCCCAACCCATCTCGAACAAACCGGCAACAAGCAGAATACCCCAGGCCATTGTAAACTCCTTTTGGCGAATCGATATAGATTTGCGCGGTGTAGCGGCCCCGGCAAGCTCTTTTGTCTGCCATGCTTGCAGGCAGCAGAAAGCCAGAGAACTAAAAACGCTACGGTATCCAAAAACGCTCCGGGCAAAAAAAAATGCCGGAGCAAACTCCGGCACGAGGACAGCACACCTTGCAACAATTGCGATGCAGTCCGTGTCATGCGACCAGCAATATATAGCCCCGCCTTTTCATTCTGGCAAGACCTCTGTGCCATACCCCGCATCTGGCTCCTCATCTACTCTGAGCACCAGTGCCATGTCCCGCATCTGGACAGCACTCCCCCGCGCCAGACAAAGCGCCCCTGCTGCGCCGTGCTGCCATATCCCCAACGAATCCGGGTCGCACACGCATTCTGGAGCCTGCAAGTCATATATCAACAGTTTCTCTTGACAAACAGGACTATATTTAAATATTTAGATATACAGATTTAACAAAAACCGTTTGCGCCCAGTTCAAGAACAAGAACAGGACTAAAAACAGAATCAGAAACCGGCCAAAAGCCACGTTTGCAGGCCCACCGTGGCGCAGACGCAGCATTTGCACTGGCGCGATATACAGCGGCCACCGTAACGCGGGCGTAGCGCGTCCACACCGCGCCCGTAAAGCGCCTGGCGCAAGTTTACGAATTCAACACGAGGTTTCCCATGCCGATCAATATCCCGGCGGACCTTCCGGCCCGCTCTGCCCTTGAAAACGAAAATATTTTCGTAATGACCGATGCCCGCGCACAGTTGCAGGATATCCGCCCCCTGCGCATTGCCATCGTCAACCTCATGCCTACAAAGATCGCTACGGAAATCCAGTTGCTGCGTCTTCTCGGCAACTCCCCGCTGCAAGTGGATATCACCCTGCTGCGGGCCGAGAGCCACGTTTCAAAAAACACTTCCAGCGACCATCTGGACCGCTTCTACACAACCTTCTCGCAGGTAAAGGACAAGAAGTTCGACGGCATGCTGGTAACCGGCGCGCCCATCGAGCAGATCCCCTTTGAGGAAGTCAACTACTGGAGCGAGTTGCAGGAAATCATGGATTACAGCGCGGAGAACGTCTTCTCCACCCTGTACATCTGCTGGGGCGCGCAGGCCGGGCTGTATCACCGTTACGGCATCCCAAAATACCAGCTATCTGAAAAGATCTCCGGCGTGTTCAGGCATCGCATCGTCAAACCGGCCCAAAAGCTGTTCCGGGGCTTTGACGATGTGTTCAACGTGCCACACTCGCGCCATACCGAAATCCGCAAAAGCGACATCATGGCGGTGCCGGAGCTTGAAATCCTTGCCGAGTCGGACGAATCCGGCGTATGCGTGGTTGCCGCGCCCAAAACCGGCGAGATATTCATCACCGGGCATCTGGAATATGATCCGGACACCCTTGGTAACGAATACCACCGCGATCTGGGCAAGGGCCTCAACCCGCGCCTGCCGGCAAACTATTACCCGGACGATGACCCGTCCCAGACTCCGGTGGTTACATGGCGCTCGCACGCGCACCTGTTCTTCTCCAACTGGCTGAACTACCACGTCTATCAGGATACGCCGTTTGACATGAGCAAGATCAAGGCTGCGGTAAAGGGCAACCCCAGCGTGGCCGAAATCAAGGCTGCCATGAACCGGGACAGGTAACGGTGCCCAACGGAGTCCGACGAAGCCGGACCGGGCGGGCGCAACAAAAATAGGCAAGCCGGGACAAACGGGACTAACGAGTCAGGATACTCAGGCAGCTACTTACCCAACAGCAGAATCAGAGAACCGGCTTCGGCAGCAGACTCAAGCCCAAAGCCGACCGGGGCAAATCCACAAGCAGATTTATGGTTGATTTTGCGCCTATCTGCCAAGAATGGGCAAAGCAGACAAAAATAACGCATTTTTTGGCAATAACCGGAAAAAACCGGAAATAATCAGAATATATTGGAAAAGGAACGGATTATGTCAGGCAAACGCTTTGAAACCATTGCCATCCACGGAGGGCAGACCCCGGATCCGGAGCAGCGCTCGCACGCGGTGCCCATTCACCGGACATCGGCCTTTGTATTCCGCAGCGCCGAACACGCCGCCAAACTGTTTGACCTTGCCGAGCCGGGCCACATCTACACCCGCCTTGGTAACCCTACCCAGTCTGTACTCGAGGAGCGGGTCGCCATGCTGGAAGGTGGCGCAGGCGCTCTGGCCCTTGCTTCCGGCACCTCGGCAACCTTCTACGCCATAATCAACCTTGCTCAGGCCGGGGATGAAATCATCTCGGTCAGCAACCTTTACGGCGGCACCTTCGTGATGTTCAATTCGATTCTGCCGCAAATGGGCATCAAGGTTCATCTGGTGCAACCGGGCGACCTTGCGGCTATCAAGGCTGCCATCAACAACAAAACCAGAGCCATTTACGCTGAAACCATCGGCAACCCCAGCCTCGGCGTGGCCGACATCCCGGCCCTGTCCGCGCTGGCCCACGAACACGGCCTGCCGCTGGTGGTGGACGCGACCTTCACCACGCCGTATCTGCAACGGTCCATTGATCTGGGCGCGGATATCGTTATCCATTCGCTGACCAAGTGGATGGGCGGGCACGGCATCGGCCTGGGCGGCATCGTGGTGGATTCCGGAAAATTCGACTGGAAGAACCCGCGCTTCCCCCTCTACACAGAACCGGACGAAAGCTACCACGGAATGCGCTGGGCCTACGACTGCGGCGATTTGCCGCCCTATATCCTGCGCATGCGTACCGTGCCCCTGCGCAACCTTGGGGCCTGCATCACCCCGGACAACAGCTGGTTCTTCCTGCAAGGGCTTGAAACGCTGGCCCTGCGCATGGAACGCCACTGCTCCAACGCAATGGCCGTAGCAGAATTTCTGGAAGCCCACCCGCGCGTGGACTGGGTGCGTTACCCCGGCCTGCCCTCCCACCCGGATTACGAGGTTGCCAGACGCCTGCTGACCAAGGGCTTTGGCGGCATGGTGGTTTTTGGAATCAAGGGTTCGGAAGCAAACGGAGGGACCTGCGGACTGGATAGCAAGGAGGCCGGACAGCGCTTTATCGAAAAGCTCAAGCTGTTCAGCCATGTATCGAATGTTGGCGACGCCAAGAGTCTTGCCCTGCACCCCGGCAGCACCACCCACGGACAGCTCACCGACAAGGAGCAACGCGCCGCAGGACTGTCACCGGAGATGATCCGCCTCTCCATCGGCATCGAGAATATTGCTGATATTCTGGAAGATCTGGAGCAGGCGCTGCAAAGTTGAAACCGCTCCATATAAGAACTGTCGCACTGCGATTTGCGCGTAGCCGTAAACGCATAGTCCTGAAAAGATAAGCCTCTTCGAAAAAAGCCCCGGTATGCGTCAGCATAGTCGGGGCTTTTTAACATTGCGTAGCACTCCGCCAGCCACGCTGGTATTGTCAGAGCATTACCGGAGCATTGCCTAAATCGCTACTTACCGCCACTTACCGCAACAGCAGCAACAGCCGTCTTTTCTCTCGCGCCTGTTTGCGTAGCTGTGGCTTCGCGGTATCTCCAGGCCAGAACAAGGCTGGCGCAGGCAGCAAGCAACATGAGCAGGAAAGAGCGGCTTATGGCCTGTGCCGCTCCCATTCCGGCTCCCAGCCAGAATCCGGCAGAAAGGCCGATCAGCTGTTGCAGTAACGCGCCGCCAACAAAAGCGAACATATTGATAAAGCCGCTCACCGTTCCGGCCAGTTCGATTTCAAAATGCTCCTTGGCTGCCACAAAAACAATGGCAGCGCCGCCATACGCGGCAACCGACAGAGCCAGAAAATAAATCATCAGCACCGTATTCGGCAGTTTTGGCAGCCCAAGGCACATGGGAACCCACAGCGCCACGCTGCAAGCCGAAAGAATAAGCAACATCCGGCGCGGCGAGCCGATTTTGGCGGTAAGCCACGAAAACAGCGGCGCGGTAACCAGCGAACAGGCCGCCAGCGAAAGCACCCAGCCGGACTCACCGGTGGACAGCCCCAGCCCGCTGGTAAGGTATTGGCCACCCCACAGGCCCACAAAGGCAAAGTAAATCCCACCCTGACAAAAATACCAGAAGCCCAGCTTCCAGGCGGCAGGCGAACGGACAATCTTGTCGAGCTTGCGCCGCAACCGCTCGCCGCGCGGGGAAGAAGCGTTGCGCATGGCAATATTGGCAATCCCCTGCCCGCTGCCGGGGATGTTCACCAGTTCTTCAATCTTGTCCGGGCAATCACGGACGATTTTCCAGATCAAAAAGGCAAAAAGCACGGAAACAACGGCCAGCAACATGAACGGAGTACGCCAGCCCCAGTTGGAAGCGGCGAAAGCCATGGGCGAGGTAGCCATAAGCGGCCCCATGCTGCTGATGGCAAACGATATGGCGGTGAGGCGCGAATAGGCGCTTACCGGAAACCACACAGCCAGCAGCTTCATTTGCGGCACGGCGATAACAGCCAGACTGAAGCCCATGAGCATGCGCGCGCCAATGGCGGCTCCAAGCCCGGCGGCACTGGCAAAGGCAACGGTACCTACAGCGGCCAGCAGTAGCGCGACAGTCAGGGTTTTGCGCGCCCCAACGGTATCGGACAAAATTCCGGCCGGAATTTGCATCATGGCATAGGGAATGGTGAATGCAGCCGTAAGGAGCCACATATTAAGGGAATCTACCCTTAAGGACGCGGCAATGTCGCCCGATACAGTGGCAAGAGCCACCTGCTGGAAACAGGCGATCAGGCAGGCTGCGGTGGTAATGGAAAAAAGGCACCAGTTACGGTGCCGCCGTACAAACTCAGCTGTATGAAACATGGCTGCAACCTCCGCAGGAACTGCAACAGCCTGATATATTTATCCGGACTATACCGGCAAAGCATCAAAACGCACGCAACCCTTGTGCGGGAAGGACCTGAAAGGCTCTTACCGCGCAAGGGCAGCAGAGGCTTTACTGCTGTTTGCCGGACTTGGCAATACTTTAAATAAAATTTTTTTCTGTCAAAAAAGCCCTGCAATAACAGAGCTATACACTTGCAGAGAAATGTAAAAACGTTATAAACTGGCACCCCATATGTGCTGCCGGTTTATGGCGATTGCGCCAATAGTCAGATAACCACCTTTAAACATTAGCTGAAAATAAATTAGTACTTTTTAACAAAACATTATATAATACTTGTGACTTTTTACTGGAACGTTTTTCATTTTACATTATCCGGAGGGGGAAAATGACCACCAAGATAAAAATCAGCGCGGGATTCGGCCTGATGATAATCCTGCTGTCCGTGCTTGGCTTTATCGGCTACCGCGGGCTGGAGACAGCTTCTGACTACTTCACGGAATACGACCGCATGGCCAGCCTGAACGTCAGCCTCAGCGACATCTCAACCGGGCTGTACAACGCCGCTTATGAACAGGAAAGGTTTATTGCGTCGTACGATGTAGCCACGATTGACGCCGCCATAAAGCAGGCCGAAAACATCCTGAAGCTTGGCGAAAATGCCGCAACCTACTTCAAGTCCGAGGAACGCATCAGAGCCGCAAGCAAAACCTTGCAGGACATGAACAACTATCTGGCGGCCCTTAAAGCGGTAAAAACCAATTTCAGCGCCTATCAGGAAGAATACCTGACCAAAACCACACCGGCTCTTGAAACGCTGCACAAGGAACTTCTGAGCAGCATCGAAGGCGCGGTTTACAATAACAATATGGGCGCCGTTGAACATATTAACAAGATCTGGGAAAAAACATCCATCCTGAACGCCGCCATGCACAGCGCCGGGCGCGCTTTGACCATTGAGAACGCCAAGCGGGCCGACAAGTCGATGGAAGAGTTCAAGCTCGTTATGGATGGCCTCTCGCGCTTCACAGTGCGCGAGGAAGGCAGACGCGCCATGGCCAGCCTGCTGGCCGCCTATGCCGACATCGAAAAGACCTTCGCGGTGCTTAGCGGCTACGGCAACCAGTCCATCAAGGATATCGCCAAGTCTTACGAACTGCGCGACGCCATAATGGGCTTTGTTCACGACACCAACAAGGAAGTTGATGCCGAGATGAGCCATTATGCCGAAGCCACCCACTCCAGCAACAGCAGCGCCCAGACCCAGATGCTTGGCATTTCCGGCGGCGGCCTGATTCTTGGCGTTGCCTTTGCCCTGTTCATCATCATCACTCTGGTCAGGGTGCTTGGGCGTCTGTCCACTTTTGCCAGCGCAGTTGCCAAGGGCGACTTCAACTACAATCCGCAAATCAGCGAAAAGGGCGAAATCGGCAATATGGTAACCGCCATGCAGCAGATTCCCGCCATATTCCAGAGCGTAATCAGCCAGTGCACAGCCGCAGCCAACAACATATCCAGCGGCCTTTTCAACTCCAGACTGGACGAAAACAGCGTTTCCGGCGGTTTTCGCGAGCTTGTGCAGACCATTAACGTGGTTTCCGCAACCTACACCAGAATTCTGGATGACCTGCCGGTAATGCTCTACACCGCCAACATGCAGCGCAAGGTGCAGTATATCAACAACATCGGCATGCAGGCAGCCGGGTCCAACGCAGTAGGCATGACCAGCTTTGAAATGCTGGGCATCCAGCCCACATCTTCCGCCGGCAGCATCAAGGCCGAAAGCGGCGAGCTTACCACCAGCCCCGGCGGCAAGCATATGGAAGTGGCCTACTACCTAACCCCGCTGTATAATACGGCCGGAGAAACAGCCGGCTTTATCGAGGTAATCAACGATATTACCCAGATCAAGGACCAGCAGGCAACCATGATGCAGGTGGCTAAAGAAGCTTCCGACATCTCCGACCGGGTGGCCGCAGCAGCGGAAGAACTCTCGGCGCAGGTCGAGCAGGTTTCCAGAGGCACAGAAATGCAGCGCGGCCGGGTCGATTCCACTGCCAGCGCCATGACTGAAATGAACTCTACCGTGCTGGAAGTTGCGCGTAGCGCCGGTCAGGCCTCGGAACAGAGCGACGGCACCAGAAGCCAGGCAGAATCCGGAGCGGAACTGGTAAATCAGGTTGTACGCGCCATCAACGCCGTTAATACCGTTGCCACCCAGTTGCAGAAGAACATGGAAGATCTCGGGCAGCAGGCCGACAGCATTGGCGGGGTTATGAACGTGATTTCCGATATCGCGGACCAGACCAACCTGCTGGCCCTGAACGCAGCCATTGAAGCCGCAAGAGCTGGCGAGGCCGGACGCGGATTCGCCGTTGTTGCGGACGAAGTAAGAAAGCTGGCGGAAAAAACAATGAGCGCCACGCAGGAAGTAGGCTCCAACATCAGCGCTATCCAGCAGGCCGCCACCAACAATATTCAGGCCGTTAACGGCGCTGTTTCCAGTGTGACAGAAGCTACGGAACTGGCCAACACCTCCGGCGAATCGCTGGCGCAGATAGTAGAGCTTGCTACCTCCACGTCCACTGTGGTGGCCTCTATTGCAACCGCAGCCGAGGAACAGAGTGCCACATCCGATGAAATCACCCACGCCATCGAAGAAATCAATCAGGTGGTGGCAGAAACAGCCGAAGGTATGATTCAGGCCTCTGCCGCGGTTCAGGATCTGTCCAGAATGGCACAGGAACTGCGCCGCGTTATGGAAAGCCTGCATTAACCCCTGATAACTTCCGGATCACATAAAGAAAGCCGCCTTCTGGCGGCTTTCTTTATGTGATCCAGTAACCGTTCAATATCTTTGCACATACCTGAACGCGCCTGCGCAAATGATTTTTTCAATGTTCATTTGCTTTGAACATCATGGCAAAAATCAGTAAGAACTGATAATAACAGCGCAGCAAAGCAATTTACAGCAATATGCCTAACGGAGAAACCAGCATGGGATTTTACGAGCAACTGAGCGAGCACTACGACAAAATATTCAGCACAGAACCCGGCGAGCTGGACTTCATAGCGGAAAGTCTTGGCAAGCCTGAATCACTGCTGGATATCGGCTGCGGCACAGGTAACAAGACGGAACTGTTCAAAGACAGGGCTAACAGCATCACCGCCTTCGACTCGGATCAAACCATGATTGATCTGGCCAACAGCACACATAGTGCCCAAAACATCTCCTATCTGGCCATGGATATGCGGAGTATTTCCGAACGCTTTGCACCGGCAAGCTTTGATGCGGCGCTTTGCCTTGGCAATACGCTCGTCCACATAACCGACCCGGCGGCCATGTCCGGCACTCTGGCTGCCATTTACGGCGTGTTGCGCAAGAACGGCCGTCTGGCAGTGCAAATTCTTAACTACGACCGGATTCTGGACCGTAAAGTCACAGCCCTGCCAACACTCGAGGTTGACGGCATCAGCTTTGCGCGCTCATACAGCCATAACGGCGAATTGCTGGGCTTTGACACCGAACTGCGCGTCCCCGGCCAGCCGCCGTTACGCAACTCTGTGCCGCTCTACCCCCTGCGCCCGGCAGCGCTGGAAGAACTCCTGAACCAGAACGGCTTCAAGGATGTGCGGCTTTACGGAGGATTCAAAGGTGAAGCGCTGACAGGCGACTCTTTTGTTGTTATCGCGCTGGCAGGCAAATAGACACGCTATGCATCAGGCTCGTTGCCTGCGTCGGCATTGTTTTCCGCAGAAGGCGAGCGCTCTGGCGTCTGTTCAGCAGCAGGCTCGCCAGTGGCGCTCTGGTCACGCTCGCGGCGCATACGGCATTCTTCTTCATCCAGCAACCTGCTGAGCATGCCGCCACCTCAGCCCCGGGGCTTTCCGTAAGTTGGTCCAAACTTTAAAAACAGCCACAGGCAAACAGCCCCGACAAGAACAAGCGCAAGCCAGCCAGACATAATTCCTCCTAAAGCAATCCATTTTCACCGGGTGCAGCTCATTGTCTTTTGCATACACAGGTAAAATGGTTTGATCCCTACTGGAATAATGGACTATAGTTCAGCAGTGCGCAACCATGGAGTTCGTATGGGTAAAGAAATTGAACGCAAATTCCTGATAACCGACCAGTCATGGCGATACGACAGGGATGGTCACCGCATAACCGGCGAAACCTTTTGTCAGGGCTATCTGAACGACGACAAGAATCGCATAGTGCGCCTGCGCCTTGCCGGGGATAGGGGCTTCATCACTATCAAGGGAATTGCAAACGGTATTACCCGAAGTGAATTTGAATACGAAATCCCGGCACGCGATTGCCGCGAAATGCTTGATAGCCTGGCCATCAAGCCACTGATAGAAAAAATGCGCTATAAGATAAATTTTGCGGGCAATATCTGGGAAGTGGACGAGTTTATGGGCGAGAACGAAGGTCTGGTAATTGCCGAACTGGAACTTGAAACAGAAGACCAGAAGTTTGAAAAGCCGCACTGGGCCGGGCAGGAAGTTACAGGAGACCCACGTTATTTTAACTCCAATCTGGCCTCTGCCCCCTACAAATTCTGGGCGTGAAGCAACGCAGGATAGATACGTCCATAGCCGGGGCAGCCCCAGCAGATATATCTTGTAACGAATAAAATATTGGTGCATTATAGCCACTCCAAGTAGCAATCTGTGACAAACTACATCTATTCATATGTCAATACCTATATTTGCATACATAGATCATGATATGCTCTATATCTATAGCATATCGCATGAGCGGTTACATTCAATTAGCTGGCGCATATAGCCACTTCTTTTAAAGTCAAAAATGCAGTCTCTGCAACTCACAGGAAGGAAGCCGTATTTTGCATGCTACAATAGACTGCGACAGTGTAAATACGTCAACAAACGGACACCATATAATCTCTGTTCGATTTGAGTCATTAGCCTATAGCCATGCAATCGCATGGCTTTCTTGTTCAAATGATTCCTAATATATAAGAAAGATGAAGGTGAAAAAGCCAATTCCATTTGGAAAAGCTCTCATAGAAGCCAGGGTAGAACGCGGCATCTCACAATACCGCTTGGCAAAACTGGTAAATAGAGACTCCCGCTATATCAGCCAGCTCGAGAACAACAAACGCGAGCCACGGCTCTCTACAATTATGATGCTAGCCAGAGCGCTGGATATGGAGACATGGGAACTGGTGCAAAAGGTTGATACCATTATGGATTCACCCAAGGACACCACCAACTGAATTACCACCTTAAGCAAAATACTGTTCAGCTTGTTGCCTCACGCCCGCCTGCCGGGCGTTTTTCATTTTAGCGCCCAGCCCCATATTAATAGAATATGCTATGTAACCATCAAAATAAATACCCACATATAAATATAGCCAAATAAATTAAAAGCTGAAAAACCTGAGCGCAACCAACCAACCAACCAACCAACCAACCAACCAACCAACCTACCTACCTACATACATACCTGCCTGCCTGCATGTCTGCCTACCTGCATACATACAGGTCGGTCTGGAGTGCCCCCGCACAGTCAGGCTCCAGTCATAAAAAAGGAGGCCAAACAATCGTCTGGCCTCCTTATGTAGTTGCGTGGTGCCATCACCGCCGCCATTCAATCATCCGGCAGCAATGCGGTCCCGGCACATCATACCGGTAAAGACACGGGGGCTTTGCACTCCGGCAAAGCAAAAAAACTCCACCAGCGCCCGCAGACAGTGTAAAATCGCCTGCTGCGTCGCGTCCGGCCCTGTCGCGTCCGGCCCAGCAGTCTGGCTACTTGCCCAAAGTGACAAATTCTTCAACGTTCATGGTGTAAACAATACCGCCGCCCGGCTCGCAAAGCTCAGGAATAGTATTGATGGCGTCCATAATTTTGGAGTACCCGGAGCGCTCGGCCACAATCATGAGAATTTCCTTTTCCGGCACCAGCGTAATGCTGAAAAACTTAACGTCTTCCTGCGTGCCGGTTCCGCGCGCGGTAAGAATGGTGCCGCCGGTAGCTCCGGCTTTACGGGCCGCCGCCATTACATCGTTGGCATGCCCGGTATTGACTATGACGGTTATCAGGATGTGGCCGGATTCCATTTTATCGCTCCTGCAGTCAGAATTGGCTTCATTGGTTTGTTCGTTTTTTTGACCGGCGGCCATGCGCACGCGCATGCCTTCAAGGTTAAGCACCACGGCGATTCCGCCAAGTTTTTTGCGCTCGGTCTGGGCCGCTTTTTTCATGGCGGCAATCACATCATCAGCCTCGCGGCCCATCAGGGTAAAAACAACGTCCTGCGAGACATCATCAAGGGCCAGCGCCTGCATCAGCCAGTTACCGGCAAAGGAACGCCCGTGCGATACAGTGCCGCCACGCGCCCCGGCCGCCTTGGTGATATCAACGTAATGATCGCCGTTATGCCTGCCGACAATTCCAATCATCAGCTTGCCGGGCAGGTATGTGAAATCTAGCATGCTCCCCCCTTGGCTTTTTCACGCTTCATTTGCTGTTTTTCCTTATATTTGAATATCAAACCGAGCAGTTGAATCGTAATCAGCGGAGCCATGGCAATCATGGCCACCATGCCGAAAGCATCGGTTATGGGATTACCGCCAAGCGCCACCGAAGCTCCGAGCGTCAGCGACAGCACAAAGGTTGTGGACATGGGGCCAGAGGCCACACCGCCGGAGTCAAAGGCAATGGCGGTAAAAAGCGGCGGGCAGACCCGGGTAAGCCCCAGAGCCAGCAGATAGCCCGGAATAAGCGTCCACCAGATGCTCACGCCGCTGACAACCCTGAACATACCCAGCCCTACGGCAAGCGCGATGCTTATACACAGGGCCGCGAGCATGATCGAGCGCTTGATGTAGCCGCCGGAAACTTCTTCAACCTGCTGGGTCAGCACCCATACCGCAGGTTCGGCGCAAACAACCACCGCACCGAATACCAGCCCGATGGGGATAAAAATCGCCCCACTGGGGCTGAACGCGCCAAGGGCAAGGCCCAGCGACTGCCCGGCCTGCGTAAAGCCGCCGTTAACGCCGAGCATGAAGATAATAAGCCCGATCAGCGCGTAGAACATCCCGATCAGGATACGGCGCACCTGACTGGCGCTCAGTTTTAGCAAAATGGCCTGAAACACAAAAAACATCAGCAACAGCGGCAGCAGGGCCAGAAAAATCTCATAGGAGACATGCGGTAAAAGCCGTAAAAATTCGCCAAAGACCGAACTGCTTACCTCAGCAGCCTCGGCGCTCCCGCCACCGCCGCCAAGCTCGCCGATAAAAAGCCCCATGCAGGCAACTGCCGCAATCGGGCCGATGGAGGCCAGACCAACCATGCCAAAGCTGCTGTCGTCATTGCCGCCTTTCTTTTTGGACGCGCCCGCCACACCGATGCCGAGAGCCATGATGAACGGCACGGTAACCGGGCCGGTGGTGGCCCCGCCGGAATCAAAGGCAACGCCCACAAAACCGGGGTCCACAAAGTAGCAGATAGCAAACACGACAGCGTAAAAAAACGTCAGCAACAGGCGTAGCGAAAGCTGAAAAATAACCCTGCACATGGCTATGACGAGAAAAATACCAACGCCACCGGCAATCATCAGTAACAAGGCCGTTTTGTTGATTGACCCGGCCACGTTACTGACCTGATTGACCAGCACCTGCACGTCCGGTTCGGCAATTGTAATGGCAAAACCAATAGCAAAGGCGGCGCTCAGCATAAGTGGCAGGCTGCGTTGCCTTGTAAGCGCCGAGCCGACCTTTTGCCCAAAGGCCACCATGCCTATATCCGCACCAATCAAAAAGATAGCCAGCCCAAGTATCAAAAACGCGCCGCCAATCAAAAAGCGGGGCAGTTCATTCTCGCCAAGTGGGGCAATGGTGAAATGCAAAAGCACCACAAGCGCCATTACCGGCACAACCGACACGGCGGATTCTTTTATTTTTTCAATGAAATTCGATTCCAAAACAACTCCAGGGTACCGGGTGGACACATATTCATCTTAACCGTCAATTTTCTATATTTATATGAATGCCCGGCAAACACAACCCCCCGGTGCCTATACAGGACAGCCGTACGAGCTGATCGCCTTGCCGCAAGCCGACATCACCGGGCAAACCAGAGTAAAAAATTCGCAGCCAGAACAGCAGGCCGTATTGTTGCAGATATCCGGATAGAAATCCGGGCGGGAGCTGAACTGAAAAATCCGGCCGGGGGCTTGCCATTAGATTCGTCATGCTTAGATTAAGATATAAAAGCAACGCATGAGGCACGGGCGCATAAGGCCCGTATTAATGAGGAGTTCTATGACCAGCCAGTTTAAAACAGTTCTGCTGCTGGGCCTGCTAAGCGGTCTGGTAATACTTATAGGCGGGGCAATGGGCGGACAGAGCGGCCTTGTCATCGCGCTTATTTTCGCTCTGGTAATGAACGTGGGCAGCTATTGGTTCTCCGACAAAATAGTACTCACCATGTACAAGGCGCGTGAGCTTTCCCCTGCGGACGCACCGCTGATTCATAAAATGGTCGATGAACTGGCAGCCAATGCCGGTATCCCCAAGCCCAGAATTTACGTTGTGCCGGAAGAAGCGCCCAACGCCTTTGCCACCGGCAGAAACCCGCAACACGCGGTGGTGGCGGTAACACAAGGCATTATGCGCCTGCTCTCGCCCGAAGAACTGCGCGGTGTGCTGGCGCACGAAATAGCCCACATTGCCCACCGCGACATTCTCATCCAGAGCATTGCCGCAGTGCTGGCCTCGGTAATCACCTTTCTGGCGCACATGGCGCAGTTTGCGGCCATCTTCGGCGGCAGGGACAGCGAGAACCGCGGCAACCCCATTGCCATGATCGCCATGGCGATTCTGGCCCCCATAGCCGCCGCGCTGATTCAGTTCGCCATATCCCGCTCGCGCGAGTATCTGGCTGATCAGGGCGGGGCCGAATATTCGGGCCGACCGGAAGATCTGGCCTCGGCTCTGGACAAGCTGCAAAACTACAGCAAGCGCATCCCAATGCATCAGGAATCAGAATCGACCGCGCACATGTTTATTGTGAACCCGCTCACCAGCAAGAGTCTGGCTGGCCTGTTCACAACCCACCCGCCTATCGAGGACAGAATCCGCCGCCT
>JAJDJF010000050.1 GCA_030267065.1 Desulfovibrio sp. OttesenSCG-928-C06
AGCCACACCCGCTACGGCGCCCTTGGCACCATGGGCGTGGGCGAGGGCGGCCCGGAACTGGTAAAACAGCTTCTTGGACGCCATTACGAGGTGGACAGGCCGGAAGTTGCAGCCATTTACCTGAGCGGCAGCCCCAAAACCGGGGTCGGCCCGCAGGACGTGGCTCTTGCCATCATCGGCGCTGTCTTCAAGGACGGCATCGTCAAGAACAGGGTGATGGAGTTTGTCGGCCCCGGCGTGGCTGGTCTTTCCACCGAATACCGCATGGGCATTGACGTAATGACCACCGAGACCACCTGTCTTACCTCAATCTGGGAAACCGACTCCAAGGTTGAAAAATACCTCGCAATCCACGGACGCTCCGCTGATTACAAGGAACTCAAGCCGGAAGAGGGCGCTTATTACGACCGGGTTATCCGCGTGGATCTGGACAAGGTCGAGCCGATGATCGCCCTGCCTTTCCACCCCAGCAACGTCTACACCGTGCGCGATTTTCTCGCCAATGCCGACGACCTGCTGGCTGCGATTGAAAAAGAAACTGCCGGGTATATCGGCAGCAAGTCCTACAAGCCGGATCTGCGCTCCAAGTTCCGGCAGGGCAAAATGTTCACCGATCAGGCCGTTATTGCCGGGTGCGCTGGCGGCGGCTACGAGAACATCGCTCTGGCGGCGCGTCTGTTCAAGGGGCGGCAGTCCGGCAATCCGGGCTACAACCTTTCCGTTTACCCGGCCAGCCAGCCCATTTTTCTTGAACTGGTGCGCAACGGCTCCACAGCGGCCCTGATGGAAAGCGGCGCAATCATGCGCAGCGCCTTCTGCGGCCCCTGCTTTGGCGCTGGAGACGTGCCGCAGAACAACGCCTTCTCCATTCGCCACACCACCCGCAACTTCCCCAACCGCGAAGGCTCGCAGCCCGCAACCGGGCAGATGTCCTTTGTGGCCCTGATGGACGCGCGTTCCATTGCCGCCACCGCCCTGAACGGCGCTGCGCTCACCCCCGCCACGGCCGTAGATGGATTCCCGGCAGAAAAGGCGCTGGAAGATAACTACACCTACGATAAGGAAGTCTACGCACGCCGCGTTTACCACGGCTGGCAGGCAGGGCAGGGCAAGGCCATGCCGGACGAGCCGCTGGTGTTCGGGCCGAATATCGCCGACTGGCCGGTGATGGTGAAACTGCCGGAAAACCTGCTTCTTCAGGTTGCCTCGGCCATTTACGATCCGGTAACCACTACGGACGAACTGATCCCCTCCGGCGAGACCTCGTCCTACCGCTCCAACCCGCTCCGTCTGGCAGAGTTCACCCTTTCGCGCAAAGACCCGGAATATGTGGGCCGTGCCAAGAGTATCCAGATGCTTGAGCGCGAGCTTGAAAACCCCGCTTCCGGCATATCCTGCTCCCTGCAGAATGAACTGAGCGCCGCAAGCGAGGCCGGGCTCAAGGCCCTTGGTTCCGAAAAGGAAATCGCCGCCAGCCTCGGCATCGGCAGTGTTGTTTTTGCCCGCAAGCCGGGTGACGGTTCCGCACGCGAGCAGGCCGCTTCCTGCCAGAAGGTTCTGGGCGGCTGGGCCAATATTGCCGAAGAATACGCCACCAAGCGCTACCGCAGCAACCTGATCAACTGGGGCATGCTGCCGCTGCTCTGCAAGGACTGGGACGAATACCGCTTTGCCATAGGCGACCGCATCCTGATTCCCAATGTGCGACAGGCCATCAGCCACGGACTGTCTGACATCCCGGCCATGCTGATTCGCGATGGCTCTAGCAGGCAGATTAACCTCCAGATGGCCCCGTTAACCCCGGAAGAGCGCCAGATCCTGCTGGAAGGTTGCCTGATTAACTTCTACGCGGCAGAAAACGCTGGGAAGTAGTTTGTTAAATGTTGAATGATTATGCCTCCGGCGGCCAGGGCTCTGCCCTGGACCCGCTGGGGGAAATGATTTCCCCCAGACCCCCTCAGTGGGTGGCTCTTTAAGTTTATTGTGGGATTAAGGGCGTCTCTTGCCAGAAGTGCTTTTGACGTTAAATGAATCGGGTCGGTTTTCAGAAGAAAAACGGCTCGATTTTTATATCAGCTATAAAACTCACCCCATACTGCGGGGTGCAGGGGCCAGCCGGTCCCTGCCGGGAGGATTCTTAAGGAGGGCAGCGCCCTCCTTAAGCCGCCGGAGGCATTCCGCTCATTTTTCCCTGTACTGCCGCTAGTTCTGCTTGACTTCAAAGACCTCTTGCACCACAACAAAAGATTCCAGATGCGCGTAATGCAGGCAAGCATTGAGCGGGTCGTTTTGACCCGGCGCGCGCTGGGGGCATGTCCCGTTCTTCGGGCCTTGCTGGAGAGTGAATTGTGGCACTGAGGGACAGGGTGATGTCCCCGCCTTTTACCTGTAGGCCAATCTGACGGTAGGCTTCCGGGGCATAATAATCGTATTTTTTAAGGAATATCCATGAGTGACTACAAAAAAACCTTGAACCTGCCGGACACGAAATTCCCCATGCGCGCCAATCTGGTGCAGCGGGAGCCGGAAACACTGGCTTTCTGGGAAAAGAACAACGCTTACGAAGCCATGGTGGATGCCAGCGGTCAGAAGGGCAGCTACTGCCTGCACGACGGTCCCCCGTACGCTAACGGAAGCATTCACCTGGGTCACGCCCTGAACAAGGTTCTCAAGGATATTATTGTAAAGTCACGCAACATGATGGGCGAAGCCTCCCGCTACGTTCCCGGCTGGGACTGCCACGGCCTGCCCATTGAGCACAAGGTCGAGCTGGATCTCAAGGAAAAGAAAAAAGAGCTTCCGGCCCATGTTGTGCGCAAAATCTGCCGCGATTACGCATCCAAGTGGATTGACGTGCAGCGCAAGGAATTCAAGCGTCTGGGCGTTTTCGGCACCTGGGACAATCCTTATCTTTCCATGCACCCCGAGTATGAAGCCGCCACTGCGCACGAGCTTGCCAACTTCATGAGCAAGGGCAGCGTGCAGCGCAGCAAAAAGCCCATTTACTGGTGCTCCTCCTGCCGCACCGCGCTGGCTGAGGCGGAAGTTGAATATTACGATCACGAATCGCCCGCCATCTATGTGCGTTTTCCGCTGAGCGACCCGGCCCTGAAAGACAGGCTGCCCATGGCTGATCCGGCCAACGCCTACGCGGTTATCTGGACCACGACTCCCTGGACCATTCCGGACAACCTTGGCATCGCCATGCACCCGGAAGTTGAGTACCAGCTGGTGCAGGCCGGACCGGACAACAAGCAGTATGTGTTTGCCAAGGAACTTGTTGAGGATTGCGTAGCCAAGTTTGGCTGGGAAGCCCCGGTTGTGCTGGCCGAATTCAAGGGTGACCTGCTGGAAGGCCTGAAGGCCCGTCATCCGTTCTATGACCGCGATTCTCTCGTCATTCTCGGCGGGCATGTTACCACCGATGCGGGTACCGGTCTGGTTCACACCGCGCCGGGACATGGACGCGAGGACTACGAGGTGGGCCTCAAGTACGGTCTGGAGATTCTTTCGCCCATGGACGACAACGGACGTTTTTACGATACCGTGCCGTTCTTTGCCGGAATGAATGTTTTTGAAGCCAACCCGCACGTTATCGCCAAGCTTGAGGAAGTGGGGCATCTGCTGCACAAGGGCCGCATCAAGCACTCCTACCCGCACTGCTGGCGCTGCAAGAACCCGGTATTTTTCCGCGCCACTACCCAGTGGTTCATCATGATGGAGACCAATGACCTGCGCCAGAAGGCTCTGGACGCCATCCGCAACGATGTGCGCTGGATTCCGGCCTGGGGCGAGGAACGCATCTACAACATGATTGAGTTCCGCCCGGACTGGTGTATTTCGCGCCAGCGCACTTGGGGCGTGCCCATCGTGGCCCTGCTTTGCGAGGGCTGTGGCGAGGCATGGCACGATGCAGAGTGGATGCACGATATCTCCGACCGCTTCGCCAAGCATCCCACCGGCTGCGACTACTGGTTCGAGGCCGATATTTCCGAGATCGTACCTAAGGGCCTCAAGTGCCCTCACTGCGCCGCTGAAAAATGGAAAAAGGAAACAGACATTCTTGACGTCTGGTTTGATTCCGGCACCAGCTGGGCGGCAGTGCTTGAAAAACGCGACGATTGCTCCTATCCGGCCGATATGTACCTGGAAGGCAGCGACCAGCACCGTGGCTGGTTCCACAGCTCGCTGCTGGCCTCGATTGGCACGCGCGGCAAGGCTCCTTACAGGAACGTGCTCACCCACGGTTATGTGGTGGACGGCGAGGGCAAGAAAATGTCCAAGTCGGTCGGCAACGTGGTGGCCCCGCAGGACGTTATCGACAAGTATGGTGCGGAAATCCTGCGCCTGCTTTGCTCCTCCGTGGATTATCGCGAGGATATCCGCTACTCCGATGAAATCGTGAACCGTCTGGTGGACGCTTATCGCCGCATCCGCAACACCTGCCGTTACCTGCTTGGTAACCTGCACGACTTTGCGCCGGAAAAGCTCATGCCCCTGAACGAACTGGATCCGCTGGACCGCTACGCCCTTGAGCTTGCAGGCGCGGCGCACCAGCGTATTCAGGACGCTTACCGCGAATACGAGTTCCACAAGGTGTTCCACACCATGCACAACCTGTGCGTGACGGATCTTTCGGCCTTCTATCTGGATATCCTGAAAGACCGCCTGTATTCCTTTGCACCGGGCAGCCGCGAGCGCCGCTCGGCCCAGACCGCGCTCTGGTTCATTCTCCAGCTGATCATGCGCGATATGGCCCCGGTCATGTCCTTCACCGCTGAAGAAGTGTTCCAGAGCCTGCCCGAAGGCCTGAAGCCGGGCGTAAGCACCGTGTTTGCCGCGCCGGACATCGACATGTCCGCCCTGAACTTTGGCGATGCCGAGCGTAAGGCGTGGGAAACCCTTGTCAGCGTACGCGCTGAAGTCACCAAGGCCATTGAGCCGCTGCGCAAGGCTGGCGAAGTGGGCCACGCCCTCGATACCAGCGTAACCATCTACGCGGACGATGCTTTGCTGGCTACCCTCGGCGGCCTGAAGACCGACCTGCGGGCCGTATTCATCGTGTCGCAGCTGGCCCTCAAGCCTCTCTCCGAAGCTCCTGCTGATGCCGTGGTTGCCGAAGAGGTGGAAGGCCTGAAAATCAGCGTTGCCAAGGCCAAAGGCGAAAAATGCGCCCGCTGCTGGATTTACAGCGAGGAACTCGGCGGCAATGCCAAGTACCCGGACGTTTGCCCGCGTTGCGCCGCAGTGCTTGAAGAACTGGGCGCATAAATTGATTTACATCGGCGTGGCCTCAGGGTAGAGCGTTTGCTCGCCCTGAGGCGCGCCGTGATTGATTTTTTGCATGATGCGCGGCTGTGATTGAGCGGCGCATGGCAATGCCGGGAGTGTGTCCGGGCATTGCGCTGTGCTGGATTCCAGCCGGACGTGCGTTGCGATTTATCCCGGCGTGGCGTGATGCTTACGGTGTCGGCGGTGCATGATGCTGTGCCTGATTCAAAGGTGGCATGATGCCGCAGTTGTTAATTCTGACACTTGAACATTTGAAACAGAAACAAGCGGGGGCCATGGCTCCCGCTTTTCGAAAAAGCGGTTTTTGATGCGACGTTATTGGTTTATGGGCGCTATCGCCGGTGTGGTTGTACTTATTGATCAGGTTACCAAGCAGTGGGCCATGGATACGGTACCGCTCTGGCGCGGTGTGCCTGTTATTGACGGCTTTTTTAACCTTGTGCATGTGCAGAACCGGGGCGCTGCCTTCGGTTTTTTGAACCGCGAGGATACTGACTGGCAATTCTATTTTTTTGCGGCGGTTACACTGGTGGCCGTGGCAGTGCTTTTTTACCTTGCCAAAACCGCCAAAGAGCGCAGCCCTCTGCTGTTTACCAGTCTTGGGCTGATTCTTGGCGGTGCCATCGGCAACTTTATAGACCGTTGCCGCTTCCGGCACGTCATTGATTTTCTCGATTTTTACGTTGGCGACTGGCACTGGCCCGCCTTTAACGTGGCTGACATCGGCATCACCTGCGGGGTTATCCTGATGTTGCTGCACATGTTTTGTTCGGCCCGGCGCAAGGGGTGATCCCGGCTTGTGCAGAGATTGAGCCCCGCTGCGCAAAGGCTGAAGCCCGCTGTGCAAGGACTGGCCCGGAATACCGGCAAGCCGGACACCGCTTTTGAGTCCCGGCTTATATGCAGTGGCTGGGCTCTGCCAGCTCAAAGGTTGAGTCTGGTTTGTGCCTGCACAGGCTCTGCCTGCTCAAAGGTTTGGTCTGGCTGGATCAGGCGGCTGGTGTTTCAAAATATGCATGCGTGTGGCGCAAGTTAGGGCTGGCGCTGCCAGAGCGCGAAAAGTCAATCTGGAAACAGCACCTAAAACATTGAAGCTGGCTTGATAGTCTGCTATTTAAGCGAAATATTTTATAAGGAAGTTGCCCGCTGTGCTGCAAGCTCTAGCATCTGTTTATCCATCCGTGCCGTTATGGCTCAAGATTGCTGCGCTTTCGCTTCCCATTCTGCCGAACTTGTGGTGTATTTTTCAGGCTGGTACAAAGCCTTTCAAGGTTCCGGCCGAAAAGTTCCTGTGGCTTGGCGCGGGCGTGTTCCTGCCCGTGCTGGGCGGGTTGCTTTTTCTGGTGTTCGGACGCGGCAGAATCGCGCGTTCCGGCGATTAGCTCCGCTGTCTTGCGGGCATGGCGTTACTTGTGTTGAAATCATCCCAAAGGCTGCCGTAGGCCAAAGGGAACAAAGCTTTAAAATTACGGGGTTTCTATGAATATAAAACTGTTTGGCTCGCTGGCTCTGGCTTCTTCAATGCTGCTTACCTCGTGCATGACCTCACAGCAGGACATGAACGCGATTTACAGCCGTTTGAGCAATAACGAGCGCCAGATTCGCGATATTAACAGTCAGCTCAATATCTCTGCCGATGGCGTGGTGCCCGGACAGGCCGAAATGTGGTCTCAGATGCAGGCCATCCGTCAGGATCTGAACGGCGCTATGGGACGGCTTAGCGATTGGGATATTCAGGCAGCCGGGGGAGAAAACCTCACCCAGTTGCAGGCACGGGTCAGCCGCATTGAGGCTGCCGTGCGCAAGATGGGCTCGGTGCTGGCCATCGAACTGCCCGAACTGGATGCAGAAGGCGCGCCCGGCGCAGTAGCCGGAGCCGCTGGTGCTGCTGGTATGGCAGCCGGAGCTGCCGGAACAGTCGGAGAAGGCACTGTTGCTGCAACCGCCGGCGCAGCCGTGGACGGTGCTGTTGCTGCTGCCACTGCTGCCGCAGCCGCGGCAACTGGGCCGGAAACGGCTGGCACAGGCGCGGGGGCTACCGGCGCAGACCCGGTCAGCGTAGCTGCCGGAAGCGCGGGCGGCGCGGTTGCAGCCACCCCCATGGCTACCGGAAGCGCGGAAATGGCCTCCACCCTGTATAACACCGGGACAAAAGCCTTCAGCGACCGCCGCTACGCCGATGCTGTCCAGATTTTCCGCGATTTCGAGCGCGCTTACCCCAACAATAAGCTCACCAGCAACGCGTATTTCTGGGAAGGCGAATCACACTACCAGCTTAAAAATTACAGCGACGCCATTGTCGCTTACCAGCAGGTGATTGAAAAATTCCCCGGCAGCACCAAGTTGCAGTCTGCCATGTTCAAACAGGGCGTTTCCATGTACCAGCGCGGGCAGAAGGAAGCTGCCAAGATTCGCCTGAACGAGCTGGTTCAGAAGTACCCCAAGAGTCAGGAAGCTGACCGGGCGAAACAATTTATGCAAAAGAATCCCTAGGCTAAAAGGCCGGCTTTTGCCCCCTGGACTGCGTCAAAGCCAAATTTCAGTCCATGGCTGTATTATGTGATACTATTCCTGGCCTGAAATTTGACTTTTCCTTGCCAGTGAACAAAATCCAGCCTTTTAGCAGTGCTATTGGCTCAAGTTGGGACTAGTTGCTGTAGAAGTTTTTTGATGCGGCCCATGGCGGCTGCGGTATGATTGTAGGGCGGCTTTGCCGACCGTTAAACAATCATTTGAAAGCGAAATATGCTATAAGACGTAAAATAAGCAAGTGACGGGGGAGTTATGTCCAACCAGTTTCTGAGTGAAGCGGATAAGCGCAGTTACTCGCGGGTTCCTGTATATTTTCAGGGGCTCTACAGGCATGTCAGCGAAGGGGAGCCGCAGATTTGCCCGCGCCAGAATAATGTTGAAGACAGCAAAAACCTTATTGCCGAGCTGAACGCCGGGGGCACCAAGGTCCCATCGGCCCTGATTCGCTATCTGTCGGTTATGAACGGCAAGCTGGACAGCATTTTATCCATTTTGCAAAAAGAGAGCTTTCAGGAATTTTTTCCGAACAAGCTCATGGTTATTGAGGTTAGCGCATCCGGCGTGCTGGTGCAGAGCGATGTATTGCAGGTTGGAGAGCAGATTGAACTTGTGATGTATCTGGGGGAATTCCCGCCGCGCATTGCCTCGGCCATTGGGCGCATTATCCGCCCCGGTCGCCCGGATATGCAGGATAAGCCCATTTTTGCCGTGCAGTTCACCTCGATTCGTGAAAGCGACAGAGAAGAGCTGGTTCGTTTTGTGTTCAAGGAAGATCGCGAGCGAATCCGCAGCGAAAGACTGAAATAATTGTTGTGTGCGCAGTCGGAGCTTGACGCTTCGCGCACAAAGGTTTAATCAGCAAAATCATATTTTACGGGGCTGTAACCGTAGTGGTGCGGAGTTCAGAATGGTTGACGGGATTTTGCCCGAACCGGCTGAAGCACAGCGTGACAACGGAACTGGCTCTGAATTTGCCTGAATGGAGATGCAAATGACTGAGGAAAATACGCCGGTACAGGATGACGCTTCTGAAATGAAGCAGGCTGCACCCGCTGCGGAAGAAAGCGCCGAGCTGGAAAATTCTTTTGCCGACATGCTTGCGGCCCACGAGGAAGAGCAGTCTTCCAGCCGTCTGGAAGTTGGGCAGAAGGTCAAGGCAACTGTGGTGGCTATCACCAGCGACACCGTTTTTGTCAGCACCGGCAGCAAGGTTGATGGCCTTGTTGAAAAGTCCGAGTTGGAACAGGACGGCGTCACCACCTGTCAGGTGGGCGATGTGCTCGACCTTTATGTTGTTCACGCTTCCCCGCATGAAGTGCGCCTGTCCAAGGTTGTGCGCGGTGCCGGAAGCATCAGCATTCTGGAAGAGGCCCGGGAAAGCGGACTGCCTGTTGAAGGCAAAATCACCGGCCAGGTCAAGGGTGGATTTTCCGTTGACGTCATGCGCCGCCGCGCTTTTTGCCCCCTCAGCCAGATTGACGTTCGTCCGGTTGAAAGCCCTGAAACTCTGGTGGGCAAAACCTTCAGCTTTGTTATCACCAAGCTGGAGCAGGGCGGACGCAACATTGTTGTCTCCCGCCGCGTGCTGCTGGAAGCCGAGCAGGCTGAAAGCCGCGATGCGTTCCTCTCCGGTGTGAATGCCGGTGATGTTCTTGAAGGCACCGTGCAGCGCCTGACCCAGTTTGGCGCGTTTATCGAACTGGCCCCCGGTGTGGAAGGCATGGTTCACGTTTCCGAACTTTCCTGGTCGCGCGCGGCCCAGCCGGACGAAATTCTCAGCGTTGGCGACAAGGTGCGCGTAAAGCTGCTTTCGGTTGATAAAACCGACAAGGGCGTGCGTATCTCCCTCTCCATCCGTCAGATTACAGAAGACCCGTGGATGTCTGTTGCTGACCGCCTCAAGCCCGGCGACACCGTAACCGGCAAGGTTCAGCGCTTTACCTCCTTTGGCGCGTTTATCGAAGTGCTGCCCGGCATTGACGGTCTGGCGCACCTCTCTGAACTTTCCTGGGAAAAGCGCGTGAACAAGGCTGACGAAGTTCTGACCATCGGCGAACAGGTCAGCGTAAAGGTCAAGGAAGTTGATTCCGAAAAGCGCCGCGTTTCCCTTAGCGTGCGTGATGCTCAGGGCGACCCCTGGAGCAAGGTTGCGGAAGATTTCGCGGTGGACAGCGAACACACCGGCCGCATGGAAAAGCGTGCGACCTTTGGCCTGTTCATCAATCTGGCCCCCGGCGTTACCGGCCTGATGCCGAACTCTTTCTTCAGCAACGTTGCTGGCAAGAGCAAGTTCGACAAGCTGGCCCCCGGCGATGAAATTCAGGTACGCATCAGCGAAATGAATCTGGATGCGCGCAAGCTCACCCTTGCCCCGGTTGGCGAGGATGCTGAAATTGTGCCCGGTCAGACCGCCGAACGTTCCGAGCGCCCCGGCCGTCCTGCCGGAAGCAGGGATGGCAAGCCCGGCGGCAAGCCGCGCCCGCGCCGCGATGATGGTGATGGCGACTGGAAGAAGCACGCGCAGAGCACTGCTTCCTCCGGAGGTGGCTTCTCGATTATGGGCAGCGCTCTGGCCGATGCCATGAAGAAAAAATCCGGTAAATAATACCGGTAGCTGGAATTCTACAGATTAAGCCAATATAAAGCGGCTCCCCCTACTAAGGCGGGAGCCGCTAACTTTTTATATAAACTACTCCGGCTTTTTATTGGCGCGGTACTATTCAAAGCATCAT
>JAJDJF010000051.1 GCA_030267065.1 Desulfovibrio sp. OttesenSCG-928-C06
CGGCTGATTTCTTCTTTGCTGTGCGGGTCAACCAGCGAGTATTCCTCGTCCTTGTCCACTGCCTTCATGAATTCTTCGGTCAGGGCAACGGAAAGGTTGAAGTTGTTGAACTCGCCTTCACGTTCCTTGGCGCGGATAAATTCCATGATATCCGGGTGGTCAACGCGCAGGATGCCCATGTTGGCTCCGCGCCGGGTGCCGCCCTGCTTGATCTGCTCGGTGGCGGTGTTGAAAATGCGCAGGAACGAAAGCGGACCGGAAGCCACGCCGCCGGTGGAACCTACGCGGCTATCCTTGGGGCGCAGGCGGGAGAACGAAAAACCGGTGCCGCCGCCGGACTTGTGAATCATGGCCGCATGTTTGACGGCATCAAAAATATCCTCGATGGAGTCTCCCACCGGCAGCACGAAGCAGGCCGAAAGCTGGCCCAGACCGGTTCCGGCGTTCATCAGGGTGGGTGAGTTGGGCAGGAACTTCCAGTCGGTCATGAGCGAGTAAAAGCTCTTGGCCAGATCTTCTGCCTTCCAGGTGGAGTCCTTGTATTTCTTTTCTTCGCTAGCGATGGACGAGGCCACGCGCCAGAAAAGCCCCTGGGCGTCTTCAATGAGTTCGCCTTCCGGACCTTTGCGGTAGTAGCGTTTGGAAAGAACAGTGGCTGCGTTGGGATTCAGATTGACCGGTGGTAAGTTGCTGGGTTTTTTCATATCGGATATTATATGTTATAAGGTTTAAAGTAATATTCTGGTTATGTTTTTCAACCCCCATCATTAGCGCAAGGCTAAAGAAATTGAAAGCCGCCAGATAACCAGAATTGCTAAGCAATCCATTTTATAACCAGCTATTTTAACAAAAGATTTCGGTAGTTCGCTTTTTCCAAAAAACTATCCGGTAATCACTACTTTGCAATTGTGCAATCGTTCGATGCAATTAACTGCACAATTGTGCAGCTTTTCGACCAAACAATATCCAGCCAAATTATCCACAAAAACATAACAGCCTAATATGTATAGATATTCAACTATGGCACGGCAATTGCTCAAGTAAAAGCAACAAAGCAGCTTTCAATAACATATTTTAAAGGAGCTATTCTTTATGACCATTAAAAAGACCCCGATAATTGTTACAGCTTTATTGTTGTCCCTCGCAGTACCTACCATTGCCTTTGCCGGACCTTACGGACACCGCGGTTACGGCCCCGGCTCCGGAGCTGGCTATGAGCGCCCGGCTCTGGCCCCGGAAAAACAGGAAGCCTGCAGAAAAATCATGGATTCGCACTGGGACAAGGCCGCCCCGCTGCGCAAAGAACTGAGCCAGAAGCGCGATGAACTTGAATACCTCTCCCGCCTGCCCCAAACTGAACCCAAAACCGTAACCGGCCTGCTGGGTGACATTCAGGTCATCTGCGACAAGCTGGACAAGCTGAACGAAGAAACCGCCAAGCGTATAGAAAAAGAAGTAGGCATTGACGCACGCGGCTTTGGCATGGGCCGCCACGCAGGATACGGCTGGCACGGCAACTATGACGGCCCCCGTCACATGGGCGGCAGGCACCACATGGGCCGCTGGTAACAGCCAACAAAAACAGGATTAACCAACTGCCCGGCTAGCAGCCGAGAGCATCTACATATAGGTCGATAACAAGAAACAGGCGCATTTCTGATGCGCCTGTTTCTTTGTTTTGGCAGTAAGGCTACTGGCTACCAGCAGCCTTTTGATAGTTACCAATTGATAGCTATCAAGGTGTAATTATCAGGCAAAAGCTGCTCGCCAAAAGCTATCTCCCAGCTACAGAGAAAGAATACCTTCCCAGAACTGGCGGGATATATTGGCAGGAGAAGCACGTTCTTTAACAGCCTGCATGATGGACAGTCCATACTGCCAATCCTTGCCGCCAAAGTCGTCTTCAGCCTTTTGCAAAAGCTCGCTCACGGCTGCTTCCGTAGGTTCGCCCTTGAGCAGGTAGGGATAATCCTCGCCAAGATACAGCAACGCATCGCCGTCATCCTCAGCAATAAGCATGTTTGAATTACATACGGAGGCAATAAGACCTTTGGTAAATGGCTTGAACACGCGCTCTGGCATGGGAGGACGCAAGGCATAGTGAAAATTTGAAGATTCCAGAAACCGCAGCCAGTCCTTCTGACCTTGAGCATCTGAAGTAATACAGACATTTACCTTGTCAGCAATAGAATCCCATATAAGCAAGTTTTCCTGCATTCCAAAGTAATATGCTGCCAGGCTATCTAGCTCTGACTTTCTTTCAAGAATACGCAAATCAACACAATGCTCTGTGAAAAGTATCGGTATTTCAAAATTAGACTTATAATACTCAAAAGACTTTAACGAGCAGCACAAGATAGCATCAGCAAACTCTATATTCGAAACAATACCATCAATAACGTCAAAGACGATTACGTTATTATTTTCTTTAAGCCATGATAAAACCTTAGTATTATTAAAAAAGCATTTATGCAGTATTACAATGGAATCTTTGACAGCAATATCATTTGTGCACAATATATTCCAACCGGCAGGCGCACCTTTTGATACAACATATGAAAACATTACCTGCTTTACCAAAGCAGAAGGCCAGACAAAAGATGTAACGGGGTCTGAGACTACCGTCTTCAAAAACGAGGGCATAGAAGGAGAGAGCCAAATATTTTTTGTGCAGCCAAACAAGAACACTATCTGTTTATTCATAAGCAATCCCTTCTGCCCGCTTATCCGCTGCATTACCGCCAGCCATGGCAAGCCAGAAGCATTCAGCGCCTGAAATACAACACAAAATCTTGCCTGTTCAGGCTACCCTCCGGCTTACTTCTCATCCCGCTTCAAAACCGCGCCCCAAAAGAACTCGTTGAGGTTCGAATCTGCCGGAGTCTGCCAGCTTTTTTCAATTTTGAAATCCGGATGGCTTTCAAGAAAGTCATTCACACGATTTTCGTTTTCAGACGGATTTATGGTGCAGGTGAGGTAAACTATGCGCCCACCCCTTTTAAGGCTTCTCAGGGCATTCTCGAGCAACGACCCCTGCGAGGCGCATAAACGCTCAAGATCTGAAGGGTCACGCCGCCAGCGTATCTCCGGACGGTGCGAAAGGGTGCCCAAACCGGAACACGGCACGTCCAGAATGATGGTGGCGAACTCCTTTTCTCCGGCTACCTGCTCGGCAGGCCCGAAATAAAGTTCCGGCATTGCGGGAAGCTTGCCTGATGCTGCCGGGCTGGAACCAGCCGAGCTAGCCGGACCAGCCGGACCGGCCGGAACCGAAACCTCATTTGAAGGAATGGAAGCAGCCGTTGCATCATCCACAAGACTTTCAGCAGCATTTTCGGCTATCCTCTCAGCCTTACCATTGGCTACTCCTTCAGCCTGCCCAGCTTTCGGGAACAAGCGCTCAAAGTCCGGTTCAAAGCCGCTGAGCCGCGCCTTGCTGGAATCGCTAAGCAAAGCCACGGCTATGCCTTGCTCAAGCAAAGCCAGACTCTTGCCGCCGCGTCCGGCGCAAGCATCCCAGACCGGCTGCTGCCAGCTTGCCGGATCAAGCTGCCACAAGGCCTGGTAAGATGCGGCAGACTGCCTGCTGAGCTTGCCTTCCCGCTGCATAAACTTGACGGGACGCCGCGCGCCGCCGGGCAAAGCTACTGCCGCAGGCGGTACAAGAACCGCGTCTTCTTCCTGCAACATCTCGTTAAGCAGTGATTTATAGCCGGGCGCACAGGGATTGAGGCGCACACCCATGGGCGCAGGCAAGGCAGAAGCCTTGAGGTAGCTTTCCGTAGCTTCCGGCCCGTAAGCTGCCAGCCACAAATTAACAATCCACTCTGGCATACCATAGTAAGCCGCCAAAAAACGCGGATCTGCCGAATAGGACAGCACGCTGTTCTTAATCCCGATAGCAACACCCGCTTCACCGCCTGCCTCGGAGGTAGCAGCCACTCCGCTCGCAGCTTCGTGGTCACCAGCAAGGCCGCCAGCCGCGCTGCCACCATTGCTGCCAGTCGTATTTTCCCCATCAACAGGCAAGTTTCCGGTCAGCTTATCATTACTTACCTGACCTTGCTGTACGCCACTTTGCAGAGCACCCTTCTCCAGCTTAATGCCCAAACGCTTTAAGTAATAGAGCGGGTTATTGAACTCTTCCCCAAGCTTGCGCTCAAAGCTCCGTAGCACCCCGTTGCCGACTTTGGACAGCCCCTGCCCAAAGCGGTTGCGGATGAAACCAACCGCCCAGTTAACGCTGGCGTGTGAGGGGATGCGCGTAAAGGCTATTTCGTAGGCAGCCAGTTCCAGAACCAGCAGCATCTCGGTCGGGAGCTTGTCGGGTTTGTCGAGCATGGTGCGCAAAAACCAGTTCAGACGCAAATGCCTGCGCAGCACACCGTAAACCAGTTCTGTACACAGGGCTTTGTCGCCCGGCACCAGACTGGAACCGGTAAGTTGCCGATCCAGCACAGCCTGCGAATCCTGCGTGCTGCTTAAAACTTCGTTCAGAACCAGCAGGGCAGCCGCCCTGGGGTCATTGCCAGCCCTGTGTTTAACGCCTTTCATGGTAGCCTTTTTTATTGTTTATTTTGTATGCCTCCGGCGGCCAGGGCTCTGCCCTGGACCCGGCAGGGGAATGATTCCCCTGCACCCCGCAATGTAATCGCCTGCCAACCCCACCCTGAAAGTTTTTGAAGGGATGGAAGGGGGTTCGTGGGAAGGAAGGGAAACTTTTGCAAAAGTTTCCCTTTCTTCCCACGATTCTTCTCTCTTATCTCACTATCTAACCTGGCCTCTATCCAGAACTAATCTTTATCCCGGCCGCTCTTTATAGCCAGCCGGGTCAGTTCTGAAAGGCGCTTGTCCACCTTCTGGTAGAGGGAGCCGGGTGTAAAGCTGTTATCTTTGCGCAGCCTGCCGCAGGGCATGCCGGTCAAAAGCTCCATGGCCTCGCTGATATGTTCCACGGGGTAGATGTGGAACTGTTCCTTTTCAATAGCTTCCAGCACCTGCTCGTTAAGGATGAGGTGCTCGAGGTTATCTTTGGGCAGCACAACGCCCTGACTGCCGGAAAGCCCGTGCCTGCGGCAGACCTCGAAAAAGCCTTCAATCTTGCGGGTTACGCCGCCAACGGCCATGATTTGCCCGGACTGGCTGAGCGCCCCGGTAAAGGCCAGCCCCATGTCTATGGGTACCTGCGCGATGGCGGAAAGCAGCGCGGCAAGCTCGGCACCGGATGCGGAATCGCCTTCGATGCCGGCGTAGCTCTGCTCAAAGCAGATGCTGCCGGTAAGGTAGAGCGGCTTTTTGCGCGCAAACTGCGAAACAAGGTAGCTCTTGAGGATCATGATGGCCTTGGTGTGGATGGGGCCACCCAGTTCGGCTTCGCGCTCAAGGTCGATGATACCGTCATGCCCAACGCCAACGGTACAGGAAATCTGGTGCGGCAAACCGAACTCAAAGTCTCCGTAGCTGGTAACGGAAAGCCCGTTGGCCCTGCCGATGCACTGCCCGCTGGTGAGGACCTTGATCATGTTGCGGTCGTATTCTTCCATAAAGGCTTCTTCAACCAGATTGACCCGGAACTCGCGCGCCTTTTTGGCCTTGCGGATATGCTCGGCACGCACCAGTTCGCTTTTGTCCATGCTGGCCTGAGCTGCCGCCTCAATCATCATCTGGCGGATCAGGGGAATCTCCAGCGAAAGGTACTTTTGATCCTCCAGCAGCAGGGAGCCGTAGTCGATCAGTTCGGACATGGCGTCGCGGTCAAAATGCGGCAGGCTGTCTCCGTCTATGATGCTGCGGAACTTGGAGAGGTAGGTTTTTATGCCTCTGGCGTTGCGCGGCATGCGGCGCGACATCTGGGCCTTGATGCGGAAAAGCTTGCTGAAGCGGCTATCGCTCATATACAGGGCATCGTAAATATCTTCGCTACCAATAAGGATAACCTTGAGGTCAAGCTGGACCGGCTGCGGCTTGATGCCCTTGGTTTTAGCCATGTCCATGTCGGCCGTGTCGTCAAGGCGGGCTTCTCCGGCACGCAGGGCGCGCATCAGCCCTTCCCAAGACTGCGGGTACTGGAGCAAATCCTCAACCTGCAAAATAAGGAAGCCGCCATTGGCCCGGTGCAAAGACCCGGCCTTGGCCAGCGTGAAGTTGGTGACCAGAGCGCCCATTTCCGATTCGCGCTCGATGCTGCCCAGCAGATTGGAGAGCGTGGGGTGATTCTCAAAAACAATGGGAGCGCCGGATATGCCGCTGTTATCAACAAATACGTTCACATCGTAGCGATGCCCAAGATCCGGCATGGGGGGGCCGTCATGCCCCGGCCAGCCACCCGGCCCGGCGGAACCGCCGCCAAGACCGCCAAGTCCGGCAGAAGCGCCAACGGCAATGCCGCCATCCGTAGGCATAAAGTAGTCCAGATTCTCAAGAATATCTTCTTTCAGACTATGAAAGTAACTTTCCGGCAAGTTATCATCGTGCTTGGGCTTGAACCTTTCTGCCAGCGGATCCAGCACATAGCCAAGCAGTTCCGAGGCGACTTCCTTTTCCAGTGAGCGCTCGTCCTCCAGATACTCCTGCTCCATACGGCCCAGCTTGCGCAGGTAGCTGTGCATGGACTGGGCCAGACTGTCGCCCTTGAGCTTGATGCTGTTGCGTTCGGAAGCCCCAAGGTTGTCGAAGTCTTCTTCGTTAAGGCGCTTGCCGTCCAGCAGTGGGTAAAGGGTCATGGCACCGCTTTCGTCAACGTCAAGCTTGAAGCCTTCGCCCCCGGCAACCTTGTCCATATTCTTGAAGATACGGCTCTTTTCGTCCTGAAACTTGACGTGCAGGTTATTGCGCCGCTTGGTGTAGCTATCGCGCTCCATGAACAGGGGCAGTTCCTTGCGTATACGTGCAATAGCCTTGTTCATGGCGGCTTTCAGCTTTGCGCCCTGACCGGCGGGCATCCTGTACAGACGCGGCGCATCGGGGTCGTCAAAGTTATAGACGTAAATAAGGTCCTGCGGCACCGGAGCTTTTTTGGCCCGGGGCTGGAGAAAATGCGTAAGCATGTAGGAGCGGCCCAGATTAGTCTCACCGGCAAGATAAACGTTATATCCGGGCGCGTGAATATTCAGGGCCAGTTCCAGCGCCTCCAGAGCGCGCGGCTGCGGCGGCACCACTTGCCGGACGGAAATCTCGGCGCTGGTTTCGTAAGGTATATGCGCCGGCTTCATGCCTGCGCGTAATTTGGCGGCGGTAATGGCGCTTCTTTTGCGTTTCAACTCAGATCTCTCCTGAAATAAAGTGGAGTCATAACTATCCAGCTGACAGACATCAGCAATAAGTGACAATTGGAGGGTGTATGCTGCGGAATATATGAACAGCAGTAAGAAAGCTTAACATGCGGAAATACAAAATCAAAGGCGTATCATTCGGCCACTTGCCAATCCAGTAATGCCACACTGCTGCACCCCCACACCGAAAGCGCCAATCAAGGCAAAACCTGCAAGTTACCGATCCAACCCAGCCACCATAATGGGGTCTGGGGATACAATCCCCCCCCGCCGGAGGCAAAAAAACTATAAAAAACCTCTCCCCTTACTCTTCCAGCACTTCCATAATCTGGATTTCGTTACGCAAGGGGTTAAGCTTGCCCAGACGTACCTTTACCGGCGTGCCTGGCAGGGTGCGCTCGCCAAAAAGACCGCGCGGGCCGCGCAAATAAAGCTGCGGCCGGGTAACCATGATGCTGACAAAGTGGTTGTTCTCGTCAGTGATTACAGCATTCCAGTACTTAAGGCTTTTGCGGCGCTGGGCCTGCTGATCCTGCTGCTGGATATGCAGCAGCTTCCAGTAACGCGGGCGGTAGCGCTGACTCTGGCCCACAACATCCAGACGCGAATTCACCTGCGGCAGCAGCGCGGCAAGCTCATCCGGGCTGAACTGCGGCTGGCCCTGACGCAAAAAGCTGACAACCTGCGCCTCGTTTATCAGGTCGGTATAGCGGCGCATGGGCGCGGTAAAGCTGGAATAAAGCTTGTGCCCAATCCCGGCGTGCGGCTTGGGTTCCAGACCCAACACAGACGGCGGCAAAGCCTTGAGTACACGCGCTATCTCTTCCTCACGCGTCCAGACCCCGCCAAAATCCTTGGGCAACGCCACATCCTGCGAGCGGTAGATAAGCGGAACACCCTGACCACTGGCCCAGCAAGCCAGCTGGTAAGTGGCGGCAATCATCAGTTCGCCAACCAGAGACTGCGCCTTTGGCGCCGGCAGGCATTCCCTGATGCTTACCTGAACTCCATCACTGCCCTGCCTGAGGCTAATCTCGATTTCCGGGCGCTCGGTAATCACCGCGCCGTTCTCTATGCGCAAAGCCTTGAGTTTTTCCGCCAGTTCAAAGGCTGTTTGCAGCATACCGGAATAAGGCTCTGCCGGGTTGCCATCCGGAAAATCCACAGGAGCCGCAACAGTGTCTGCCTCATCCAGAGCTTCAGCATCGTCCGCCCCGGTAGCCATGGCAGCGGCAAACAGGGCCGCGTCATCCACCTCGCAAGCTTCATCCGCGGCAGCATCCGGCAAGCCCCCGCCAAGCGCCAGCTCGCACTGCCGCTGCGTAAGGTTGGCCCGCACATTGACCCACTGCACCTGCGGGCACATGGAAGTCACCTGCCCGTCAGCATCAAACTCCATACTGATGGTAAGGGCCGGGCGCGCCTCGCCCGCCTTGAGGGTGAAAACGCCGAGCGAAAGCTCCTCCGGCATCATGAAATGCTCGCCTTCCGGCAAATACAGGCTGGTGGCACGGCGCATTACCGCCCTGTCCAGCGCGGAACCAAAGGGCCAGGCCAGAACCGGGCAGGCCAGCGCCACTACAGCGCGGTAGCCGCCACCCTCAAGCCGTTCCGCAAAAACAGCGTCATCCCAGTCGCGGGTACTGTCCGGGTCAATGCTGACCAGGTCCAGTTCCGGCACAGGGCCGGACTCCTCACGCAACTTATCGATAACTTTGGCAAGGTCGGAAATATCGTCCGAAAACTCCCGGTACCACGCGCTATCCGGGTCATAGTCCGATCGATTAAACCAAAAATTGTGATGCTCCGGCACCAGCCCCCAGGCCACAGCCAGAAGCAGCGGCAAATGCGCGTCGTCAGCGGCGTTGCGTACCGGCAAGGCTTTGAGCAGGTTCTTCCAGACTCCGTCCGGGTCATGCGCGTCCGGGTCTGCCAGACGCTCCATCAGCAGCGAGCGCAAGGTATCCGCAATGGCCTGCGGCACACCGGCAAGCAACTCGTCCTCCGGCACCACCTTGCGCTGGCGCGAAGCCTCGTAAAGCTTGCGGAAAACTTCGGCCCCCAGAGTGGCAAGCTCCATACGCGCGTCTTCCTCAAGCTGCTTGACGCGGCGCTCCTCAACCTGTTCAGCCGAATAAACCTCAAAATACGGCGGGGAAAACTTGAACAGCGTCTTCTGGCCCAGCAAGGCCTGACCCATTGCCGCAATCTGGTCCGCATCCGGGTCCGGCCAGACCAGTTCCGCAAACCAGCGGGCCTCGGCCTGACGAATCTCGCCCTGCGCCAGTTCCCAGACTTCCTCCATGTCCACGCTCTCTGCCAGTTCTGCGCGCTTCTTCCGGTGCAGCTCCAGCCGCTCCTGAATATCCTGACGACTGGCCGCGCCGGAATAAACCGGGCCCAGCCACGGCAACAAACGCGAAGCCTGCATCTTCATCTCACGCTTGTTGATCGTCATCAGCCTGAGCTGGCCGGATTGCTCCTCCATCACCCAGGCCAGCAAAGGATGGCCAGACTGCATCATCTCCACAATGCAGCCAGCCGCCGCGAACTTGACAGAATTAGACATCAGAAAACCTTTAGCGCCTCCGGCGGCTTAAGGGGCGCTACCCCTTAAGAATCCCCGGCAGGGGGCTGAGCCCCCTGCACCCCGCAATGGGTTGGTTCAAGTGCGGAGACTTGTTTTGTATGCGTACTACAGCACCCAATACGGGAGCCACATTCATGGTAAAGCCGCTAATAGCAGCGAAAATTAAAGTGCCTCAA
>JAJDJF010000052.1 GCA_030267065.1 Desulfovibrio sp. OttesenSCG-928-C06
AACCCAGCACATGCTCCAGTAAAATTCCGTCCCGCATGGGCAGATCGTGCCCGAAGGTGGCCCGGATGCCCATGGTCACGAACTGCACAGCGCGGTCCATGGCGATTGGCAGGCTTTCGCCCTGCAACAGGCAGCCGGTCAGCACGCTGGTAAAGGTATCGCCGGTACCGGGGTAGAAGGCGGGGATATACTCACAATCCACCTTCCAGAAGCGGTTCTGGAGCTTGTCGTAGGCCATAACGGCGCTACCGCCAAGATGCCTGCCGGGTAGCGGCACGCTGGTGATAACCGCCATGCGCGGCCCCATATCGGCAAGCCGCCGCAGCCAGTCCTTGACTTCTTCCTGATCCGCGTAAAGGCGGTTCACGTTCTTTTGAGGGGCCGGGTCCTGCGAGGCAGCGGCAGGCATTGGTTCGTCCAGAAGCATGGCTGCTTCGGTAAAATTCGGGGTGATGCAGTGGGCTCTGGAAACCAGCCAGCGCAGGCTTTCCACCATTTCGGTGGTCATGGTGGGGTCCAGTTTGCCGTTGTCGCCCAATACCGGGTCCACAACCGCTATGCCGTCAGCCTCGAGGCAACTGTCGATGCAGTCCGCAACGATGCGCGCCTGTTCCGGCGAACCGAGAAAGCCGCTGTAAACGGCGTCAAATTTGAGTTGCAGGCGCTTCCAGTGCTCCAGAAAATCCTGCATTGGCCCGGTCAGGTCCACAAAGCAGAAATCGTCAAAGCCCCCGGTTTGCGAGGATAAAACAGCTGTGGGCAGCGGACAGACCTGAATGCCCATGGCCGAGAACACCGGGATGGCCACGGTCAGGGAAGTCCGCCCAAAGCCGGAGAGGTCGTGAATCGCGGCTATCCGCGTTAACGGCTTGCGCATGTTGGTTTACCTGCCTGATACAAACGTCTTGAAAAAATCTATACTCCAAGAACGCCCAACAGGAAAGACAAGAAGTATTACGGATAAGCAATGCCTGCGGATAGTTGCGGCTGTAGCCAAAAAAAGGTGCCGCCAGCAATAGCGGGCGGCACCTGAAGCGTTGCGCAAATATGATCTACGCGGCCAGAATCTTGAGCGTGCTGAGGTTCATCAGGAACATCAGCAGCATCAGCGGGATCATGACCATCATGGTTTTTTGCCACGAAAGGCGGTATGCGTGCCGCAGCCCAAGGGTAAACAGGGCCAGCGAGCCAACTTCGCCAATCATCATGCCGATTTGCGGCAGCAGCGCAAAAACCAGCGGGGCCAGCGAATAGGCCACCACGCGGAAGGTCAGCCCAAAGCTGGAACGCCCGGCCACCAGCCGGACCATAAAATTGACCACCCATGAGCTGGCAAATTGCAGCAGAACCACGATAAATAACGTGATTACCACCAGTTCCGGTATGGAAATCTGGGCGATTCCGGCCAGATTGGTATTGATACGCTCACCTTCCTGCGTAACGAAGTCAAACTTCACAAACACAAAGGTAACGATGAACTGGAGCCCGCGCATGAGCAGGGCAAAGATCATGGCCGGAAGCAGAGAACCGCGATTGGGGATGCCGCCGAAAAATTCCGGTATGCGGGTGAACGAGAGCAGAACTGTTCTTGCAAGTGCCTGCGGATTCAGGAAGCCGCCGCGGTACTCCCAGGGCACACTGCCGGAATCGGCCAGAAACGACGGCTTGCCCTGACCGTTGCCGGGCATTTCATCATCAGGCTGGTGACCGGGGAACTTCTGCGAGCCGTAAGGACCGTGGGGAGCTGAAGAACCGGGCGCTCCGTAAGCGCCGGACTGCGGCCCGTCCTCATCATAGTCACTGTAGCCAGCTTGTCCGCGCAAATCTGTATCTTCCGGGTCATCGTCAGCGGAGAGGCTTTCCAGCTCATCGGAAAAACGGTGGTCTTTCGTACCATATGCCCCGAAAGTGCCTGCGTCATCAGGCTCATCGCCTGTCATGGCATTATCTTCCGGGCTGTCTTCGTCCCAACGCCTGTTCAGATTTTCCACCGCGCTCCAGACATCGCCATGCTCTTCCGGCTGACGCTCTGTTTGCGTAGCAGGAGCAGATTCGTCATGAGCGGCAGTGGAAAAAGGCTCCTGTTCTCCAGCGTTGTGCGCCTCCGGCTGTTCAGCTGAATACGCGGCATGGCCGGACTGAATGGGCTGGCCGTCATCGCCCATGGCAGACGGTTCAGACTGCGCAGATTGAGTGGATTGCGCAGCTTGTGCAGCCTGGGCGCTCTCAATTTCTTCCGGCGAAAGAGTGCGGAAGCGGAACCTCTGCTTGCATTTGGGGCAGGTGGCGTATTCGGACCCGGCAGGCACTTTGCTATCATTAATCTGACGGGTAAAAGAACATTCGGGGCAACGGATGAGCATATTATTTCCGGCTCGCGGGCATTTGTTTTGTTGGTTTGAAGCTTGGGCCAGAAGCTGGCAAAACGCACATAAACAGCCTGCGCACCGGACCTTATCCATTTTGCGCCCGGATATTCCGGCGCACCATGATCGCTCTTTTTCCAGACTGTCCGCAGGCTTTCCGGCCAGACATTACCCGCCTTTAGCATACAAGGCAAGCGCACGGCAGATGCCGGACCAGCAACATGGCGATTAATTTAGCATCAATACAAAAGAAGGACGCTGATGCGCGCCCTTCCTGTCATGGTATGATTGCATATTAACCGCCCCCTCAGGCAGCAGCCTTCTGCCTGCCGTGGTGCGATGGAGCCACCACAGCCATATTCAGCAAAAGACGCTCGCAAGCGCTACAGTCGCGCACACGCCGCTTGCCGATACCGGTTTCAACCCATAATGGATTTATTCCTTTTTCAAGGTTTTTATTGCGCAAGGCAGCGGGAAGCCGCCCGCTTTTTCTGGTTTCGGAAAGCTCCTTAAGACTTACGTTCAAAACCTTTGCCAGCTCTTTACAGTTCTTGCAGCAAAGTGTGATTTTCAACCTTTCAATGGCCGCTTCGCCACTTTTTTTCACAGCTACCCCCTTCTGTTATTTTGCAATGATATTTATAATAAAAGAAAGTCGGTGAACACTGTTTAATTTATAATTCCATTCAGTTATTTCGTGAATTTTCAGCTAGATAGATTTTTTGCCTGAGGAATTTTCCTGTTGGCCGTTAAAACGAACCAGACTGACAAGACAGGCAAGACAGGTAAAACGGATAAAAATGACAAAACCGGTAAAACCGGCTTTCTGCAAACTTCGTCCCAAGCCGGGCGGCAGAGTATATACCCGGCATAGAAGGAACAGGCGGGAATAGCTTACGGCAACAAAAAAGCGGGCATATCACCCGCTTTTTTGTTGCCAGAAACTGGCTTGAATTTATCGGCGCAAAGAGCCTGAGGCCGTGCACACTGACCCTATACCGCGCCTGCTACCTTGGAGTAAGCAGCCCGGCCGCGCATGTTGGCCTGCTGGGTCTGAGCCATTGTTTGCCCCATGTTCATGTTGATCATGCTGCGCGCCGTGGCCTGATCCGGCTTCTGCTTGCTGGCAAGCTGGGCAGACACTTCCTGCACCTCCGGCCTTCCCTGAATTTGCGCATAGGCGCTACGCAGGCCGGTCAGGATCTTGATAACTGAATCAATTATGGCCTTGTCCTGCTTGAGGTTGGCCATAGCAAGCTTGGTGCTGCACAGAAAATACAGCTTATGCAGGTTTTCTGCCAGTTCCCCGCCCTTTTCCTTGTTCAGGGTCGAGCTAAGTTCATTGATAATGTCCAGCGCCTTGGAGATTGCAATCCCCTTACCCGCAACGTCTTTAGCGTCTATCAGCACCTTTGCGCGGGTCAGAAACTTGATCGCCCCGTCATAGAGCATAATGACCAGTTCCCCCGGCGAGGTGGTGGAAACGTCCGTTTGCAAGTATGCGTTAGCTGCTCTGTACATATTTAATCCTCATTATCTTTAATCACTACTACCACTGCTTAGTTGCTTGATCTGCGTTTCAAGCTGGCTTTGCAGGTTCTCGTATTGCTTGAGCACTGCGTCAAGGCGCGCGAAGCGGGATTTCATGTTACGCTCCCACTTGATGATGCGCTCCTCTTCCCTCATAAGCTTATCATCGATCCCTTTGATAATTTCTTTATACTGCTCCTCAAGAATACTTAACATACCGTTGTTATTCTTGTCGGAGGAGTTGTAAGCACGCAGGAAATCCTTGTCGACGAGGTCGATAAGCTCGTTGAACTTGCCGTCCTTTACGCGGGCCACGCCGCCATGAGAGCCAGGAGTGGTATCGTTGATCATGAACATCAGACCACCGGCAGGGTGGGTAGTGCTGTTCAAGCTGTACAGCCCGGCTTCGTTGGCAGTGACAGGTATACCGTCAATCCTGACATTTGATACGTTGCCCAAGCTATCGCAGTCATATGTAAAATCATACTTGCCCGGTTCAACGTAGCTGAACAGGCTGTACTCATCCAGAATCATGAAGTCGTCGGAATCGCTGTAGGTCTTCTTTTTGGCGGAAAACAGCTCGGCCACGCCCCAGGGGGAGGTTGCAAGCGCCTTGTCCAGGGTCATCAGGCTTTCGTCTTCCTCGAAGATCAACTGGCCAAAGGTGGGCGAACCGGACTGGTGGTCAGTCTTGATGCCGATCTGGGCAAGAGAGGAGAAAATATCGCCGGTGAAGGTGTCACCATCAATGGTCAGATATTCAAAACCGGCACCCTGACTGATGGTGGAGGTATTGAACATGGACTTGACCAACTGCACGCCGTAGTTACCGGTAAGCACTGAACCCATCTGCATTTCAAGCTGAGAATCGGCGTAGTCCGGGTCCACCACGCTCTTGCCCTCGTTGACCGAGGTCATCTTGATTAGCAGCGAGCGCACCTTGTTGGTTTCCTCAACAAACTTCTCGACGTTCTCCTTGATAGTTTCCGTATCTGTGCTGACAGACAGGGTGGTGGTGCCGGTGCTGTTGAGGTTGAAGGTCATGCCCCAGGCGCTGATGCTGTTGCTGGTAGATGTGAAGGGGTGGCCATTCAGCGAGAATACGGCATCGCTGCCGGCAGTTGTGGAAACAGCCCCACCAGTGAAGCCGGACCAGCCTGTAACCGCTGGGTCAATATCGATATCTGTGCCAGCCCCGGATTCAAGGCTGTACATCTGGAGATAGTACTTGCCGCCCATCTCCATGACAGTAGCCCCCACGCCGGGGTTCTTGGTATCGTTGTTAATCAGGTTAACCAGACCCTGAAGGGTGGTCTCCGGCCCGACCGATATAGTACACGTTTTTTGGTCAGACCCTGTGCCGTAGGTATAGATAAAGTCCTGGGGAGCCCCGCTGCCATTGACCTTGTCCAGCATACTGGTGGCGTTGACACCAATGGTGAGGTAACTGGCGCTGGCCAGCGAGGTTACATCGACCTGATACACACCATCCAGTGCCCCGGTGGTATTGGTGGCAGCACAGACAGCCGCGTTGCTGGAAACAGCGCTTTTGACCAGGAACTTGTCTTCCGAGTTCATGGTCTTCATGAAGGAACTGTACTCTTCCAGAGCCGTGCGCAATTCGCCAAAAGCATCGAGACGCGACTTCCAGTCAGAGCGCCATTGCTTCAACTGGTTGCCGTGTCTTTGCTCAATCTTTTTCAGCTCGGCAATCATCTCGGAAAAGTCTGTTCCGTTACCGAGACCTGCGATGCTGATTGCGCCTGATTCTGTATATCTGGCCATAATAAAGCCCCTTGGGAAATTTTTGCCTGTTAACCGTCCCTGAACGGACCAATCCGCAGGTTTTCTTGCAAGGACAATGCCAATTTGCGGTTATAATCAGAGCATTCCAGCATTCAAATTGCGCATGATGCCTGAAAGCTCTGCCCCTGTGCGGCTAAAACACGACAGGGGCCGCCAGATTGGCCTGTTCCCGGGCGACTAACGCGCCAAACAGTGCAGGCTATGTTCCCAACTGGTTACCCCTCTTATCGTCAGCTGCCTGCCAAGCTTTAGGCTTTTTTCTCCGTATCCGGCACGGGCAGAAGGCATTGCACCGCGCAAACGGCACCTTTTGCCACCCGCGCGGCAAAAATGCGGCAATCACATAGTGCCGGGCAACCGCCGTCCACATATGACCCGCGCCGCCCGCATATTGCGCTGGTTCCGGCCCAGACTGTGGCCCCGGAGCGACAGGGCTGGCAGCAGGGCTGGCAACGATCCGGAGAGCTGTTCAGTCGCATGCGTAAAACGCGGCTCCCGGCAGGTGGAGACAAGAGTGATTTGAATTGACAAGCAGGGCTTCTGCCAGTTAAATGCCGTTCAACCGGAAACATATATTGAGCCGGTTGCCGTTCCGGAAAAAGCTACCGGCGGCAAATTATTGAATAATGCAGGATTGCCGGACTTGCAGCCGCAAGCAGCCTGACATGGCTGGAAATCATTTCGTTCAGGACATGATTTTAGCCCGCCGCCAACTAATAAAGGCGCATTCAGACAGGCTACCAGCTCCTTGAAAGGACCCAGGGCAATCCATCTCACAGCCAGGCCGTTTTCCTTATACGGCGGGCTGTTATAGCCGGACATCATCCGGCGCACGGCATATTTTGCGTTATGCGCGGCGCTTTGGCCGCAGGGCGCAGACCGGCGCGGATATCAATGAAAGGCGCAACAGAAGCCGCTCAACCGACGGTTTCCCGCATAAGGACACTAATGGATACAGTTACTATAGTCCTGGCCCTGTCCGTTGTTGCCGGGTTCCTGATGGCTTTCAGCCTGGGGGCCAACGATGTAGCCAACTCCATGGCTGCCGCGGTCGGCTCTAAAGCCATCACAGTAAAACAGGCTCTTGTAATCGCCGCCATCCTGAACTGCATAGGCTCCATTTTTCTTGGCTCGCATGTAGCCGCCACCATCGCCACCGGCATCATTCACCCTTCAGGAATTCCCGACCAGTATCTGCTGATGCTCGGCATGTTCGCCGCCCTGCTCTCATCCGGCCTCTGGGTTCTTATTGCCACCTTTACCGGACTCCCCGTTTCTTCCACCCACTCCATCGTGGGCAGCATCATCGGCCTCGGGCTGGTGCTTGGCGGCCCCGGCGTTGTGGACTGGGGCGTGATGGTCAAGATTGTTCTGGCCTGGGTTCTTTCGCCCTTTGTCGGCGCGATTATCGCTTACCTTGTGTTCATCCATATCCGGCACACCATCCTCTATAGCAGACACATGCTGCGCGGCGCGCTCAAGTGGGTCCCGTTCTGGCTGGGCCTTACTGTTGTGCTGATTGCCCTCTCATTCCTGTTCAAGACCCCCATCGGCAAAAAGCTGGACCTTAGCTGGGTACACGGCCTGATCATAGCCGCAGTGCTTCTGGCTGCGGTGATGGCCCTGTGCTACAGAATCTTCCCGAAAATCATCCGCTTCAAGGGCGACCCCAACCAGAAAGTGGAAGAGATGTTCAAGAAGATGCAGCTTTGCACTTCCTGCTACGTTGCCCTCTCCCAGGGCGCAAACGATGTTGCCAACGCCATCGGTCCGGTGGCGGCAATCTATATCATCGCGCGGGAAGGCAGCCTGATCAACGCCGTAGATATTCCCGTCTGGCTCCTGATCATGGGCGGCGTTGCCATCGCACTCGGCATCTACGCGCTGGGGCACAAAGTCATGGACACCGTGGGCGAACGCATCACCAAAATGAACAACTCGCGCGGCTTCGCAGTCGCCTTTGGCGCGGCAACCACCGTGCTGATGGCTTCCAACTTCGGCATGCCGGTTTCCACCACCCACGCCACAGTCGGCTCGGTGGTCGGCGTTGGTCTGGCCCGCGGCTTTGCTGCCGTGGACTTCCGCGTGCTGGGCAAAATTGTCCTGTACTGGGTGCTGACTGTGCCCATCGCTGCTTTTAGTTGCATAGTAATCTATACGCTGCTACGCTATATTTTCGTAAGCTAACCGTCATATTATCAGGACGGCGGAGGTAATTTAACTATGGCCAGGCTCCCATTTTTCGGAATCTTAACCAGACGTTCCCCCATGAACGGGCTGCTCGAACACTACGAACTCATCGCCAAGGGCATGGTTCTTATTGAACGCTCCATGGAATGCTTCGTCAAAACCGGCTCGGTCAACAGCACCGAGTTCAGCGAACTGGTGCAGGAACTGGCACACGTTGAGGATCACGCCGACAAGGTCAAGCGTAACATCCGCAACCATATGCCGCGCGGCCTTGCCATGCCGGTGGACCGGGTGCTGTTTTTTACCTACACCCGCCAGCAGGACGACATTCTGGACGCAGGGCAGGACAGCCTCTACTGGCTCTCCATGCGCAGCCTGACCATTCCGGAAGAATTCCAGCTCAAGCTCATGGAATACATCGGCAAAGTGGCCGATACCATCAAGATGCTCAAACCAGCCCTTGAAGGCACCATCAACCTGCTCTCAGGCGAACTGATCGACCGCGAAGCTACCAAGGATCACTACCGGGCGTTGCGCAGCAACCACAAGGAAGTGAACAAGATGCAAAACGAACTGGTGCCGATCATCTTCAACTCCGGCATGGACTTCAAGGAAATCTACCAGCTCATCCACTTTGTGGAACAACTACAGAGAATGAGCCACAGCGCCGAGGGCTGCTCCGACATGCTCCGCGCCATGATTGCGAAGTAAAAACGCTACTTTAAAAATAAAAAGCCCTGTCACCGCGAAACGGTGACAGGGCTTTTTTTGAGTATTCTATTTGATTATTTTATGCCTCCGGCGGCCAGGGCGCTGCCCTGGACCCGGCAGGGGAAATCCGCTTCAGATTAGTTCGACCTCACTGCGCTCGGTACGAACGGCCCCTGCACCCCTCAGTGAATAATCAAAAAACGCTGCACCGTTTAAACAACGGTGCAGCGTTTTTTTTGAAAGTCTTATGCCTCCGGCGGCCAACGCCCCGGCGTTGGATCCGAATATGGCGATTTAACAGCCACAGAGCATTACATGCTTTGCCCCGGCTCCAGCTTTCAGTACCAGCGCGCTGATGCAAAGATGTCCATGCTCATAACCCAAATTCGCGGGTGCAGGGGGCCGTTGCCCCCTGCCGGGCGTGGGCGGAGCCCACATCCCGTAAAACTGGCTTCCATCAACAAAAATGTCTTCTACAAAACTTCAACCAAATAATTAAGCCTGCAAGCTGCCCCGGAATTCTTCGAGCGAGTTTATGCCCAGACGGTCCATTAGCTCGGCAAGTTCGCGCACCAGCTGGAAGGCGCGGTCGGGCCGGCTGAAGTTGGCGGTGCCGATCTGCACGGCGTGTGCGCCAACCATGATGAATTCCAGAATATCCTCGGCGCTCGTAATGCCGCCAAGTCCGATAACAGGGATTTTAACCGCTTTTGCCACCTGCCAGACGCAGCGCAGGGCCACCGGCTTGATGGCCGGTCCGGACAGACCGCCGGTTACATTTGCCAGCAGCGGCGCACGTTTGCGCAAATCAACCGCCATGCCGGTCAGCGTATTGATGCAGGAAATCATGTCTGCCCCGCCATCCTCGCAGGCTCTGGCAATGCGCGTGATGTCCGTTACGTTTGGCGAAAGCTTGATGATTACCGGAAGCTCCCCGGCCCGCTTCTTTACCGCTTCCGTAACCTTGGCGGCCTGCTCCGGGTCCTGCCCGAAAAGCACACCACCGCAGGAAACATTGGGGCAGGAAATATTCACCTCAAGCGCCGCCAGCCCCGGAGCCGTGCTCAGAATCGAGGCCAACTCGCCAAAATCCGCAAGGTTGTCGGCATAAATATTGGCAATGACTGGCAGTTCCATAACCGGCAGCTGCGGCAGGTAGTGGTTCATGAACTCCTCAACGCCGCAGTTCTGCAAGCCGACAGCATTGAGCATACCGCAAGATGTTTCGGCAATGCGCGGGGTCGGGTTGCCCTGCTTGGGCTTGAGCGAAAGCCCCTTGCTGACGATGCCGCCCAGCTCGGTCAGGTTGCCATAGGGCGCGAACTCCAGACCATAACCAAAAGTGCCGGAAGCGGTCAGCACCGGATTCTTCAATACCAGCGCGCCGCCAGA
>JAJDJF010000053.1 GCA_030267065.1 Desulfovibrio sp. OttesenSCG-928-C06
ACCGTTGCGGGCACAACCAGCCTGATTTGCCCGGTTTCGGCCGAAACTTTGGTGACGTTGGCCTTTTCGCGCACAACCAGCTGGGCAATGTTGGGCGAAAGATTTACCTGCGCGGGCGCTACCGGTTTTTGCGCGGCCCCGGCTCCGGTTGGAATGCTACACATAATCACCGCCATGGCTGCAAATAGTAGGAGTGTTTTTTTTAACATATTGTTTCCTGTATTTCAGTGTTTGTTCGAAATAAGCGGTCAGTCGCTTTTGCCTTCAAGCCTGCCGTACAGTCCGCATAAAAAATGCACATGCCCGAACACATCCGGCACCGGCGCGGCGCACACTGCTTTCCGGGTATGGAAAGCAGAGCCGCCGGGCCTTTTGTCTGCCTGAATAGCGGCAGAAAGAGCTATTCCTTCACCATCCATGCTGACCGGCTTTTCCGGGCTTTGACCGGGCAGCGGCGATTCCTGCTGGCTGGCCGTGTGGTTGCCATCAGCAGCGGCTGTACGCCCGTCCGCATGGCAAATGGACAGTGGCTGAGACCATATTCCGGCGCAACTTCCAACCCAGTGCTCATGGTTTAGCCAGCCGTGTTTGTCGCACAGGCGCCAGCGCCAGTTGCCTTTGGCCTGTGATGGCGTGTTCATGCGGCTTTCAGCCCCCAGACGCAGAACATCCTGCATGGGCAGTATGGCTATGCGCGAGTGGCTTTCAAGCGCCATGCGCATCAGAACCTCGTTGGCCAGTTCCGTATCCATATCCTGTCCACGGTAACATATGAAATTGTTTTTTTCCTGTTCCTCTGCTTCCGCGAACCACTGCCGGGTGGGGGGATTATCATGGGTGCCGGTGTAGACAACGCTGTGCTCCGGGTGGCGGAAGGGCGCGTCTGGCGCTGTTCCCGGCTGCCCGCCAAAGCCGAATTGCAGTACCTTCATGCCGGGCAGGTCAAAGTCGCCCATAAGTTCGCGCACGTCCGGGGTAATTACGCCGAGGTCTTCGGCAATAATCGGCAGGTTGCCAAAGTGCTGGCGCATGGCGGCCATCAGCTCGCGCCCCGGTGCTTCCACCCAGCGGCCCCTGACGGCGGTTTCTTCTTCTGCCGGGATTTCCCAGTACGCGCAAAAACCACGGAAGTGATCCAGACGCACAATGTCGGACTGGCGCAGGTTGTGTTCCATGCGTTTTATCCACCACAGGAAGTTCTCCGTCCGCATGGCGTGCCAGTCATAAACCGGGTTACCCCAGCGCTGGCCGGTTTCGCTAAAATAATCCGGCGGCACTCCCGCCACCACCAGCGGCGTACCAGATTGATCCAGACGGTAAAGCTCCGGTCTGGCCCAGACGTCCGCACTGTCGTGCGTCACATAGATGGGCATGTCGCCCACCAGCTTGACGCCAAGGGTGCGGCAGCGCTCGTGCAGGCGGTTCCACTGCCGGTTAAAAAGATACTGGATGAATGTCTGGCGCTCGATAAGGTAGCGGTGCGCGGAAATCCAGTTCTCAAGCACACTGGCCTCGCGCTGCTTCAACGCTTTGGGCCATTCCGTCCAGCTTGCGCCGTTGTGCGCCTCCTTCAGGGCCGCGAACATGGCGTAATCATCAAGCCAGTAAGCGTTTTCCGCTACAAAATCCTTGTATCCGGGCAGAGCGGCAAGGGTGATGCCCTGATCGCGCAACAGCCCAAAGGCCGCATTGAGCAAAAATAAGCGCTGTGCGCCGACTGCCTCAAAATCCACGCTGCCGTTGTTGGAGCAAACCGCGTTGCGGACTGTCTGTGCCGCTGTCGCCGGAGCGCCCGACCTGGCTTCCAGCACGGTTTTTGCCCCGGCTTGCGTCCCGTTTGCAGCATCGACTTCCACGGCCTGCTCCTGCGGAAGGATTACATCGAGCGAGGCTTCCAGCTCGGCATTCGTGATGAAGCCGTCTTCCAGCAAAAATTCCGGGCTGATCAGCAGCGGGTTGCCCGCAAAGGCCGACGGGCTGGAGTAGGGCGAGTTGCCGATAAAGGGCGAAGTAGGAGTGAGCGGAAGAAACTGCCAGTATTCAAGGCCCGCGGCGGCAAGGGTTTCGGCGAACGCGTGCGCGTCAGGTCCCAGATCGCCAATCCCGTATTTTGAGGGGAGCGATGATATGTGCAGCAAGATGCCGCAAGCGCGAGTCAGTCTGTTTTCCGGCATGGATGCCTCCAGTAAGTTGCCCACGATTTCTTATAGACCTTTTGCGGCAGGTAAGCAAAGTTGAATTGTGTATGGCGTTGCCGGAGTCGCACAAGGCTTTGTTGCCAAAATAAGCGGCATAAGTTATCTAGGCGCATGCAATCCGACATGCCACCAGACAACTTTGCAAACGCTCCGGCTGAGGCCGGGGGCGGCGTTTCAGGCCAGACTTCCTTTTCGGCCCCCTTGCAGTCCCCTTTTTCGTCCCCCTTTCCCGAGGACCAGTGTGTGATCATCATCGGCATGGCTGCCGCTGGTAAAAGCACCATGGGGCGGGAGCTTTCGCAGCTTCTCGGCTGGATTTTTGTGGATACGGACAACCTGATCGAGGCCGCTTACGGCACGCGCTTGCAGGATGTAGCCGACGCCATGACCAAGGAAGAGTTTCTGGACATGGAAGAGACGGTTATCAAACGCATCCGTATGCAGCGTTGTGTTATCGCCACCGGCGGCAGTGTTGTTTACCGCCCCGGCGCGGTGGAACACCTGCGCACGCTTGGCCCGCTGCTTTATGTGGACGTGCCGCTGGATATCGTGCTGGAACGCATTGCCCGCAAGCCGGATCGCGGTCTGGCCATTGCGCCGGGGCAGACTATTGAGGACCTCTTTAACGAGCGCCGCGCCCTGTACGAAAAAGCCGCCACCCTGCGCATCAAGGGCGGCAGCGCCCCAGCCCAGCAATATAGTCTGGAAGCGCTGGAGATTCTCAAAGGTTACTGGGCAAAAAAATAGGATTCAGGCTGCCAGTCACTTTGTCTTGCGGGCAGTCTATCAATGATATTCAAGATTTGAGATTAAAACGAAAGTTTCAGGCTATTCGCGCCGTTCTGCAAAGAAATCACTGAGCAGGGCGGCGCATTCTTTTTCCATGATGCCGCCCATATGCCACGGCTGATGGTTATGGAATGGCAAGTCCAGCGCCGCAAGGCAGCTTTCCACCGCACCGGCCTTGGGGTCGCGCGCGCCGTAAACCACCCCGGCCAGACGCGAGTGCACTGCCGCGCCCGCGCACATCAGGCAAGGCTCAAGGGTTACCACCAGATACGCGCCGCCAAGGCGGTAGTTACCAAGGCTTTGCGCTGCTTCGCGCATGGCGTTGATTTCCGCGTGTCCGGATGGATCGTTCGCAGTAACCGGGCTGTTATGCCCGCGCCCGATAATTTGCCCCTGCGCGTCAACCACCACCGCGCCCACCGGTACTTCTGCGGATTCAAGGGCTTTATGGGCTTCGGCAAGGGCTTCAGCCATCAGGCGTTCCCAGCCGCGTTGCGAGGCAAAGAGCGCACCGCGTTCTTCTTCGTCTTCTTTGCTGGCCCAGCCGGGCGGAGGAGGGGGGATGATTCTGTCTGCTGGCATTTTTTTAGGGATTTCCCGGCTTTGATTCTGGAAGCCAAAAGCTTGCGCAGTCTTTAAAAGAGTCTACCGTTTGCAGCGCCCGCCAATTACATTGTCCGTAAACCAGCACCGTAAACATCACGATGGGTAACACGAAACACCATAACCGGATGCAACGCCGCGCGTTGCCGGGGGAGGATTCCAAAGGAGGGGCAAGCAGCCCCTCCTTTGGCCGCCGGAGGCGGTGTATAAAAACAAAACTTAAATAATAACGTGCTTGTTGATGTAGCTGACCACTTCCTGCGGGGTGTCCAGAATGGTGAGCAGGTCGAGTTCTTCTTCGCTAATGTAGCCGCGTCCGACCATTACATCGCGCACCCAGTCCATCATGCCGTTCCAGAAGCTGCTGTCGTACAGGATGATCGGGAAGGGCTTGATGCGCTTGGTCTGGGCCAGCACAAAGGCTTCGCTCAACTCGTCCACGGTGCCCATGCCACCGGGCATTACAACGTAGGCCACTGCGTACTTGACGAACATCAGCTTGCGCACGAAGAAGTAGCGGAAGTCGCAGCGGGTGGTCACATACGGGTTGACGGACTGCTCGCTGGGCAGGTGGATGTGCAGGCCGATGGAGGGCGCTCCGGCATCCATCGCGCCGCGGTTTCCGGCTTCCATGTGACCGGGGCCGCCGCCGGTGATGATGCCGTAACCGGCTTCGCCCAGTCTGCGGGCGATGTCTCTGGTGGTCTGGTAAATCGGGTCAGCTTCGGTTGAACGGGCCGAGCCGAAGATGGAAACGCATTTTTTCATGCCGCCCAGTTCTTCAAAACCGTTGACGGTTTCGGCGATGATGCGGAACATGCGCCAGGAATCGTTGCGGGAAATAAAATCGTGCAGGTTATCGGTAAGGTTGGTCACAGTCTTCTCCTTGAATACGCCCGGTTTATGCGCATTTCCGTTAAGGCCGGGCAGGCGTGTTCTGCCCCGTTTGCTTGCCAGACGCGCTAATATGTTCTTTTTGTACAGTTGCCACTATACTTGAAAACCGGACTTTAGCAAACAGTCTTTATGTTTTGCGCCAGTACCGGCCCGGGCAGGCTGGCCTGACCTCTGATTTTTTTTGGCTCAAACCATCGGGCAATAGAACCTAACCCTTGCGCTAACGCCATGCGATGCGTATAAAAGCGCGGTACATACTGATTTTTGCTGGTTGCGCGCCGCGTGTAATGGCATTTTTGCCGCGCCGCAAACAAAACACCAACCTTTGGGGGAATGCATGAAAGTAGTATTGCTCGGCGCGGCGCAGACTGTTACCGGTTCCTGCTATATGATTGAGACCGGCGACGTGCGCTTTGGCATCGATTGCGGCATGCATCAGGGCAACAAGGAAATCGAAAAACGCAACTACGAGACGGAGCTTTACATCAAGCCCCGGCTGGATTTTTTTCTGATTACGCACGCCCACATCGACCATAGCGGCCTTTTGCCGCGCATGGCGCGCGAGGGTTTTTCCGGCCCGGTCTACTGCACCGAACCCACAGCCGACCTGCTTGAAATCATGCTGCTGGACAGTGCGCATATTCAGGAGATGGAAGCCACCTGGGAAAACACCAAGCTGGCCCGCAAGGGCAGCAAGCAGGTGGTGCAGCCCCTGTATGAGCAGAAGGATGCCGAGCATATCAACAAGATGCTCAAGCCCATTGTCTACAACGTGCCGTTCAGCCCCGCGCCGGGCGTGACCGTTACCTACCGCGACGCCGGGCATATTCTTGGCGCGGCCTTCCTTGAGGTGGAAGTGCAGGAGGCGGAAGGCACCACCAAGCTGATTTTCTCCGGCGACCTTGGGCGTCCGGACGCGCTGCTGCTCAACGACCCGGCCAGCCCCAAGCTGCGCAAGCCGGATTACCTGTTCATCGAATCGACCTACGGCGACCGCGAGCACAAGAATATCGGCGACAGCCGCGCGGAACTTGCCGAAGCCATCGCCTACAGCCACGGGCAGGGCGGCAAGGTGGTCATTCCGGCCTTTGCCGTGGAGCGCACGCAGGAAGTTCTTTACTCGCTCTACATGCTGCGCAAGGAAGGCAAGCTGCCGGACGACATGCCGGTATTCGTGGACAGCCCGCTGGCTATCCGCGCCACCGAGATTTTCCGTAAATACCCGCACTACACGGATGAGGATACCAGAAAGCTACTGGCAGCCAACGAGAACCCGCTGGATCTGCCTAACCTGCGCTTTACCCTGAGTACCGAGGAATCGCAGGCAATCAACGCCTACGAAGGCCCGGCCATTATCATTTCAGCCAGCGGCATGTGCAACGCCGGGCGCATCAAGCACCACCTGCGTCACAATATCTGGAACCCCAAGTGTTCTGTGGTGTTCGTTGGTTATCAGGGTGTAGGCACGCCCGGCCGCAAAATTGTTGACGGCGCAAAGGAAATTTCGCTGTTTGGCGAAGACCTGGCCATCAATGCCCGTATTTTTACCATCAACGGTTTTTCCGCCCACGCCGGGCAGGGGCAGATTCTGGACTGGGTGGGCGAGTTTGTGCACGACAACATGACCATCTTCCTGATGCACGGCGAATTCAAGAAGCAGGAAGTGCTTGCTTCCAGAATGCGCGAGCTGTTTCAGGCTCAGGTGCAGATTCCGGCCTACCTCGAGGAGCTTACCCTGGCGCCCGGCAAGGAGCCGATGGTGCAGGTGGATGGAACCCGCTCCTTGCCCAAGGTCAACTGGCATCGCGTGCTTTCGGACAGCGAAAGCAAGCTTAGCGCCATACGCGAGCATTTTGACCTGCTGAGTACCCTGCCCTGGGAACAGCAGACCGAACTGCGCGACGAAATGCTGGAAATCAACAAGAAGTTGCTGACCTTCCTCACCAGAATATAGCATGAAACAATGCAGGCGATTTCAGGCCCGAGCCGGAAGCGCCGTTTGAGCCGGTTCCTGACGGGCCGGATAATAAGTGATAAATTAGCAGGAACCTTATGCGCATAATAGCCGGAGAATACAGGGGCAGGCAGCTCAAAACCACAACCGGGCCGGGTTACCGCCCGGCCATGGGCAAGGTGCGCGGAGCCATTTTTTCCATGCTGGAGGCGCGCGGCGTCTACTGGCCGGAAGCCCGCGTGCTTGATGTTTTTGCCGGTAGCGGCAGTCTGGGGTTTGAAGCCCTGAGCCGTGGCGCAAGGGAAGTGCATTATATCGAATCCCTGCCCCGCGCCGCCGCCCTGATTCGCGAAAATGCCGAAAAACTCGGCATTGAGCCGTCACGTTACCGGGTTCTGGCTGAAGAGGCCGGAAAGGTTCTGAATAAGGCCCCCATCGAGCCGTTTGACGTGGTTTTATTGACCCGCCCTACGGCAAGAACTTGATGACCCCGGCCATAGGCGCTATTCTACGTCGTGGCTGGCTGGCTGAAGACGGCATCATCAATGCGGAAATCGAGAGCGGCCTCAAGTTCGCCCCGGAAAAAGAACACCCGGATCTGGAAGTCGTAGCCGACCGCCGGTACGGACAAACAAGAGTGGTGTTATGGACAAGGAAAACTCAGGCCCAGTTGTCTACCCCGGAACTTTCGACCCTCTGACCAACGGGCACGTCAGCTTGATCCGGCGCGGCTGCGAGATTTTCGGCAGCGTAATCGTGGCAGTGGCTAACGATACGCCCAAGAATCCGCTGTTCACAATTGAAGAACGTGTGAACATGGCGCAAGAGGTTTTTGCTGACCATCCGCAGGTGATTGTTGAGCCGTTTTCCGGCCTGCTGGTTGATTATGTGGAACGCCGGGGCAGCAAAGTTATCCTGCGCGGCCTGCGCGCGGTTTCGGACTTTGAGTACGAATTCCAGCTGGCCCTTATGAACCGCAAGCTCAAGCGTCACATCCAGACTGTTTTTTTGATGACCGACTACCAGTGGCTGTTCACCAGTTCCACCATCGTCAAGAGCGCGGCCAAGCTCGGCGGCGAGGTGCGCGGGCTGGTGCCGCCTGCGGTATACCGGGCCATGCGGCAGAAATACGGCTACCCGTACCCGATGAATTCGTAATCTGGCGATTATTTCAGAACCCGGACAGGCTCCGGGTTCTTTTTTTTAGCGCCTGTTGCCGCAATAGCAAGTTTACCTTCAACCCCTTGTTGCCAGCAGATTACATGGCGGATTTGCTGCCGGAATCTGTTTTGAGGCGGCCTTGGGCAGGCATTTGAAAGTTTTAATAGCATAGGTATGTGTAATCCATACAGTTTGAGTCCTTAATAGGAACGCTTGCGGTTTAGAGGGGAAAGGCTTATTAATCTGCCGGACAGGAAATAAGGCATGTGCCGGGATATATTGCCGCTTTCCGGCGTTCTACACGGCTAAATACAAGTAATATTGTGGGGATTATATGAGCAGAGTGCATCCGGCCGCGTGGGTTGGCCTTGTAATTAACCTGGGATTGATGATTTATGGCATCAATTATGTAACGGACAGCTATTACCTTGATACGGTCGATACGGTATTTCTGCTGCTCTTCATCGGTGGTGGGCTTTTGTCGGTTGCCGGTGTGATTATGCTGGCTATGGGCAGTCCGGCTGGCGGGATTGTGGGGGCAATCGGTTCAGTTATCTTTGTGCCCATTGGTATGGTTTGCGCCATCGGCTGTATGATTTCGCGCAATCGCATGAAGCTTGGGCATTACGAGCAGACTGACCTGCAAAGGGCGCAAGAAATTGTGAACCGCATGGAAAACACCAGTGCTGCCAAAACCATGCCGCTGGACAGTGTGAGCGTTGCTCTGACGCCGGATGCGCAAACTGATGCAGGTTCTTCTGCAATGTCAGCGCAAGGCAGTGCTGGCGTATCTGCGCAGAGCGCGGCTGTCCTGTACGGGGTATCCGCCCAGTCCACCCAGTCCGCTGATGGCACAGACCCGGCGGCTACAACTGACAGGGCTTCAGCGCCCGGTTACGGTGCTTCTGTTTTTTCTGCCGCCCCAAAGGTCTCATTCCCGTTTTACGACCAGCGCTTGATATTTGTGATACTGCTTGTTGTCTGCGTGGTTGCCTTTTTTGTTTTGATGAACAGTTTTATGGTAATTCCCGGCCAGCTCGTTTTGCCCATGCTTATCTGCGTGTTTTTTCTAATCATGAACAGCCGCGTGCTCAAGTGGAGCGTCTTCTCCTTCTATGATGATTACATGGAGTGTGTGCCCGGCCTGTACGCATCGCCACTGCGCATAAATTTCAACTCCATTGCGCGGGCTGACGTGACGCGCGGACGGGCCAGACTGCATGTGCGCCGCCCGGACGGTGGCGAAGACAAGATCACGGTGCCCTTCGGCTTTGTCAGGGGAGCACTGCGGGAAGAAGCACGGACGGTTTTTCGCGCAAAGATGCAAGAGCTTGGCGTGCTGGAATCCAGATAAATTTATGCAAGATAGATTTTCAGACTGGCAGGAGTAAACGCATGTCAAAGGATTACGACCCGCAAATGCACACCGCCGAGCATGTTCTGAACCAGACCATGGTCAGGATGTTCGGTTCCGGGCGCTGCTTCTCCTCGCATCTCAATCCCGGCAAATCAAAGTGCGACTATCACTTTGAGCGGGATTTGAGCGATGCGGAGGCTGCTGCGCTGGAGGCGGCGGTTAACGAAGTTCTGGTGCGCAATCTGCCGGTGCGGGAGCAGAGCGTGCCGCGCCGCGAAGCCGAAAAGCTGGTTGATCTTTCAAAGCTGCCGGATTCCGTAGGGCCGGAAGCTCCAATCCGTCTTGTGACCATCGGTGATTATGATATCTGCCCCTGCATCGGGGCGCATGTGGCTGCAACCGGAGAAACCGGCAGGTTCCGGCTGGTCTCGCACGATCTGATTGAAAGCAGCGGAAAAGAGCCGGTGCTGCGTCTGCGCTTCAAGCTGGACACACCTTAAAAGCACACCCTGTGGCGTCTTGATTCTGGCGCTTTTGCCTCCACGCTGCATCA
>JAJDJF010000054.1 GCA_030267065.1 Desulfovibrio sp. OttesenSCG-928-C06
GACTGCACGTTGCTGCGGCCTTCAAAGGTCAGGTTGTGGCGCAGTTCCACTTCTACTTTCACGCCGGTGCTGTTTTCGGTCACACCTTGCTCCACGCCCACATAGATGGCGTCATTGATATATTTGCCTGCTTCCAGCGTGGGCATGGATTCTTCTTCACCGTTTGATGATGAGCCGCCGCCCATGTCGGAAGCGCCGATGGTGCCGTAGGTGTTGCGTTGCTGTTGCCCGGTGCTTTCTCCGCTGCCGATGCGCAGCATGTCCAGCCCAAAGCCCTGACGCAGCGTGCCGAACAGGTCCAGACCGGTGCCGCCGGAAAGTTCACGCAGGCTGTTGGCGACCTGAATGGCCTCAAAGCGGCTCAGGTTGGAGAAGCTTTTGCCGAACAGCACTTCTGAAAGAATCTGATCCTTTGGCAGCACGGGGTTGCTGGTCAGCTCGAACTTGGGCCGGTTGGCGGTGCCGATAATGTTGATGATGGCTGTAAGGCTGGGGCCGGTATAGGTCAGGCCGAGATCAAGGCGCGGGTTCACCTTGGCCTGACCATCCAGATAGATGCCGCCCTTGGAGAAGACAAAAGGCTTGGTCAGCAGGTCAAAATAGCCGCGTACCGGGCGTATTTCGCCAGAAACCAGCGGGGTGGCGGTATCGCCTTTGACGTTGATATTTCCGGCCCACTCGCTCTCCAGCCCAAAGCCGCGAATGTAGAAGCGGTTGGGGATGTTCAGCGTCACGTCAAGCGGCATGCCGGTTGGTGGAGCTTCCGGCTGTTCTTCGTCCGGCACCTCGATATCAAGGGTGCGCACCCCGCCCCCAAGCGAGTTGAGCAGGGTGAATTGCCCGCGTTCCAGCTCGAGGTTGGCGCTAATGGCAAGCGCGTTGAGCGGGCCTTTGGCGCCCAGAATGCCTGAGAGCTGGATTTCCAGATCGTCGCGGTGTAGCGGGCGCAAATGGTTGATTTGGCCACGCACGGAAAGGTGCGGCGGTTCCGATTCTGCCAGAGTCTGCGCAGTGGCGGCTGTATTGCGGGGAGCCTGAATAGCTCCTTCTATTTTTACGTTGCCGTTCTGCCCGTCTTCCAAAGAAGCCAGCAGGTTGAATTCCTTGTCGTTGCCACGCCCTTCCAGCCGGATGTTTTCCAGCATCAGGCCGAGTATTTTGTCCTCGTAACGGCCATTGAGCAGATAGATGTGCCCGTCATAGCGCGGCACGGTCAAAGTGCCGCCTACCTTGAGGTCGATTTGCCCGTAGCCCTTGAATTCGCGGTCAGATAGCGGGATCAGGCTCCAGATGGGCGCGGTGTGCCCCTGCCAGGCCAGATGCAGGCCCAAAGGTCTGTTCATGGATGGAACAGGCATATCCTGCCCGTTGGCCTGAAGCGGAAAATCAAAGACCAGCCGCGCTGCTTTGGAATCCTTATTGGCCCCCGCGTAGCTTACGCTGCCTTCGCCGCTCAGGTAGGTGATTCCGGCTTGCTGGCGCACTGCCTCGAACTTGCCGGATGGCGTTTTTGCAATGTTGGCGGCCAGACGGAAGGTAAAGGGGCTGGCAGTATCGGGCTGTTCCGCTTCTGCTTGCAGGGCCTCGGGGGTGGATTGTTGCTGCGCGTTTCCGGCTTCCTGCGTTTGCGCCGTGCGTTCGGCCTCCGGAAGGGAAGCCAGATCTGTCGCGCTGCCCTGCGCATGCAGGTCGGTTACGCTGGGGGTGAGCACGGCCTCGGCCAGAGCCTGTCCGTTAAGGTCTGCTCCCTTTTTGCTCAAATCAAGGCGCGCGTTCAGGTGTCCCTTTGGCAGCAGCGCATCGGTGAACAGGGAGGCCACCTGCATGGAAACGGACTGCGCGTCAAGGGCGACTGTCATGTCATCGCCCACGATGTTAGCTGATGCCTTCAGCGTGCCGGACGGCTTCATGGCCAGACTAAAGTCCGGCACCAGCACGCCGTGACTCAGATCAATCAGGGCAGGAGAGGCCAGCGTGATGTTAGTGGCGTCATTATTAGAGCGGAAAACGAACTTTTCCAGAGTCACAGAAGGCGCTGCAAGCTTGAAAGCGCCTTCAAGGGCCAGCCGCTCGCGTCCGCGCGGTCTTTGGGCTGCGGTGGCAGTTTGTCCGTTTTGACTGTTCTGCCTGTTTTGAATGGCCTGCCCGTTCTGAACGGTCTTGCCGGTATTTTGCGCAGCCACGTTCCGGCTTTCAGCGTCTTGCTGGTTGTTCGCCTTTTGCGCGGTGGCATTGCTGGACGAGCCGGATGCGGAGCTGTTCGCCTTAGCGTCCGTTCTGGAGCCGGATTGGGCGTTGGCGGTATTACGGCGTTGCCAGCCATACAGCGCCACCTTGAACCGGCCTTCTTCCTTGTTCGAGTCCACATTGGCTTCGCCCGAGCTCCAGGATATGCGCCCGGCCCGGCCAATGCCTGTGCTGGCCGTGAGGTTGATCACCGGCAAGTTGAGCAGGTCGTCAATGCTGACCGTCCCTTTTGAGGAATTCAGGCTGAATACGGTTTGCCGCACGCCGTGGGAGTCCGGGTTATTCTCGTAAATATAAATGTGGCCGGTTTGCCAGTTTGCTTCGGCTTTTTGTCCGGCTGCTTCCGGCTTGAGGGTTATTTCCAGCGTGGCCGGATCGCCGCCTAGCTTTGCGCCGGTCAGCCCTGCAATAGTGCGCCATTCCTGAATATTCAGGTTGGCTTGCGCCTCTATGCCCAGCGCGTTTTGCTGTTTTTGGGAATCTGCTTTCGTTGTGGATGATGGCGCAAAGTTCACATCTGCATGCGCGTACATTTGCAGCCCACGCGCCTTGGCCAGAAATTGCGATACCCCGGCCCGGCCTTTTTCCAGATCCAGCATCCAGTCCGAATCCATACGGAAAAGACCTGCGGAACCGACGTTGAAAGAAAGTGCCATGTTGCCGCTGGAGCGTACAGGCTGGCTGGCTGTTGAGCTGGCTGCGGGGTTGGCGGTTTTGTTGCCCTGCTTGCTTGCTGCTTTACTGTCTGTTTTGCTGCCTGGCTGGCTGGATGCAGAACTGGCGGTTTTATCCATCTGCAAAATGCCGCGCACCCGGCCGCGAATGTCGCGCAGGGCCACGTTGGACAGGCTGCGCAGTTCAGCCAGGCCCAGGTCTGCTTCCAGATCCAGATGCGATAACGGGCCAGTGGCGCGGAATACAAGCCTGCCGCCCTTGCCAGCCACTGCGTGCGCCACTACGGGAACAGGCGCGATTTCGCCCTCGCGCGCGTTGAATTGCTCTTGCGCTGGCTTACCGCCTGTCTGTGGCTGAGCCGTGGTCTGATCCTTTGTTTGGCCATTTGTCTGGCCTTGGACCTGTCCTTTAGTCTGGGCCAGAGGCTGGGCCAGAGGCTGGGCCGTTGCTGGTGCAGTGGCTGTGCTACCTGTGGATGCGGCGCTCCCCGTAGCGTCAGGGGCTTTGGGGTTAGAGGCGGGGCTTTTAACCGCAGGCGCGGTGGGTTGCCCGTTACCAGCGTTCGTTTGTCTGGGCGCGGCTTCGGACATTCCGGCAGCGGCGAGCAGGGGCGAAAGCGATTCCAGTTGCAGGTTGAACGTGGAATCCAGCCGGGTGCTTGCCGGGTTGAGCGACCCAAAATCCGCAAGTCCGCCAGCGCCGCTGAGCGTGGCCGCCCCGGTGCCGCTCAGAAGTCCGGCTTCGAGTTTTTCAAGGCTTACGCGGTAAGAGCCGTTGTTTGCGCCGCTTCCTTCAAGTTTGGCCTCAAGCTGCACCGGGCCGTCAAACAGGTCGCGCAACATGCCTTGCGGCCAGACCATTTTGCTGCCTTCAAAGTTGAGGCTGGCCAAGGTTTTGGGGGCACGCGGACCCTTTGTTGCCCCAATTGCGGGGGCGGGCAGCAGTTCGTTTGACTCTGCTTTGATGCTCAGGGCCAGTTGCCCGTTGGGAATAGGGCTTTCTTCCGCATCTGCCCCGCCAGAGCTTAAACGGCTGAGAAGCTGGTGCCACGCGCCATTGGCAGCGGCCTTGACAGACGCGTCAAGCGTGAGTTTGCCGCTTTGCAGGTCCAGATTGCCGCTGGCATCGGCATTAATGCCAAGCGCATTGAGTTTGAGCTCTTTGAGGCTGGCGACGTCACCCTTGTCCGGATCCTGTTTGTAGGAGGCATCAAGCAGGTAGTCGATACTGAGGTTCTCGCCGCTTATTTTGCTTTGGCCGTTACCGTCAATGCGGACTTGCATTGTCTGGCCGCCGGTTTCAGTATGTATTCTGGTATCGATGGCGGTTTGCCCGATAAAGTCGTAAGCGTCTTCCGGCGTTCCGGGCTGGAGGTTGGCGAGAAAGGCCGCGTTTTTGAGCAGCGCTGCCAGATTGCCGTTGATTACTGTGCCGCGCTGGCCAGCGCTGTAGATATCAAGCTCGGTCAGGGCAAGGCGCCAGCCATCGGTTTCGGCCACGGCGGATTCGATATTGGGGCGTTTTTTGTTCAGATGCGCTTTTATCGTCAGGGCAAGTTCCGGAGCAAGCAGGGCGCTTGCCTCCTGCGGGCTTTTGGGGCCGGGGCGGGCGGTAAACTTGAGGTCAGTGCTAAGGCGCGTATCCAGAATGCTGGCAAAATCAATGTTCTGGTTTTCGGATGCAAATTCGAGGCGACCTTCAACCGTTCCCAGACGTGAAGCAGCTTCCACAAAACCTTGATCCAGCGTTCTGTCAACCTGTGTCGCGCCGGTTGTGTGGCCCGGCACAGATCCACTGCCGCTTCCGGCTGTGGCAAAAAGTCTGGCGCGCCAGTCCTGCGGCGAACCAAAGCCCCGAATCTGGATATCGTATGCCGGAAAATCCTTTTGTCCGGCGAGTTTTTTTACCAGCCCGTCTGCCTCACGCGCAGAGACGGAAAGAAACATGCGGTCGTCCGCGCTGAGGCCAAGCGGCCAGTAGGTTGTCTCGCCTCCTACCTGCGAATCGGCACTGCGTTCCTGTAAATCGCGCACAAAATCACGGCTGAACGTATCCTTGTGCCCGGTGAGCAGGGTGACTGCAAAGCCGCTGCCGTCCTTGTGCAGCAGGGCCGCTTCCAGATTCAGGGCAATGCCGCTGTTGGAAAGCGTGCCGTTGGCCGCAAGCTCCAGATTCATGGCGGGCAGAACCTGATCGTTTTTTGCTCCACTGGCTTGCCTGTCTGGTTTGCTGTCGGACTTGGCGACGCTTTGGTTGCCGGACTGTTTTGCAGTCTGACTGCCAGCCTGAGCGTCTGGCTGAGTGTCTGGCTGAGCGTCTGGCTGACCTCCATCCTGCTCTGCCATTGCAGATGCAAGAAGGCCAGCCCCGTTTTGCCCGTTGCTGATTTTTAGCGAACCAAGACGGAAGGCGATGGGCAGCTTGAATGGCGCGGATTTGCCAGTGGTCGGCGCTGGTTCCGCTTCCGGCTGCCCAGAAGGGGGCAGTACAGGCAGGCGCAGCAGTTGCGGCGTGTCAGCACGCAGCACCGGCAGGTTCAGCTGCCATTTCAGCAGCGAGACCAGCTTGACGCGTGCTTCAAATTCCGAGGCTCTGAACCAGACCCCGTCATTATCTGCCAGTTCTAGCCCGCGCACAAAAATGCGGCGGGGTAGCGGGCCTTCCAGTTCGTCAATTTTAAGGTAAAGGCCCTGTTCAGCCAGAGTTTCTGTCAGGAAATCGCGCAGGAAATTTTCGGCATGGGAGCTTTGCAGCCAGATCAGCAGACCGGCTATGAGCAGAATGATCAGGCCCAGCAGTGACGCAAGGGCGATCATCACGCGTTTGAATGCTTTTGATTTCAGTACCGCGCCCATTAAAAACTCTGCCCTATGCTTATGTATAGCTGGAAGCTGTCGTCATCATCGCGCTTGTTCAGCGGGGTGGCAACGTCCACCCGCACCGGGCCGATAACCGTGTAGTAGCGGAAGCCAAGCCCTGCGCCCCAGCGCAAGTCTTTGCCCAGTTCCGGCGAGGCATCCGTATAGACCATGCCGCCATCCAGAAAAGCCACCAGCCCCCAGGAATCCGAAGCCTTGTATCTGGCTTCTCCGCTTACTTCCAGCAGTGAAGAACCGCCAAGGGGGTCGTCCTTGCTGTTGCGCGGGCCAAGCGACTGGTAGGCATAGCCGCGCACCGAACCGCCGCCGCCGCTGTAAAAGCGGATTGTGGTCGGGATATCGTCCGAGTCCGCGCCGAACACGCTGCCGACAGTACCCCGGAAGGCCATGACCAGCTTGTCTTTGCCCACAACCGGCAGGTAGGCGGTGGCGTCAAGACGCCCGCGCGCCACCGTGAAGTAATCGTTGTAGTAGCCAATATACGGGCTGGCCAGCAGGTTGAGCCTGAAGCCTTCGGTCGCGTCCAGCAGGCCGTTGGAACCGTTATAGGTTACGTTGAGCGGCATGCCGACCATGTAGTAGTCGCGCTCAGGCTCGTCCGGCGTCTCTAGCTGGCCCATTTCATAGCTGCCTTTGAGACTTGCGCTCAGGCGGCGCGAAAAGCGGCGTTCCAGACCGGCTGCGGCAGAGAGGGAGGTGAGTTTGTGGGCATCGACATCTTCGTTGCGAAAGGCGGCCTGAGCCACAAAATCCTGACTGTTGTCCATGAAGAAGGGCAGGCGGTACTGCGCGGACAGGATTTGCATGTCCTCCCAGATGGGCATGTCGATATTCAGGCGATCGCCGCGCCCGGTAAAGTTGCGGTGTTGCCATGAGGCCTGTATGCCTGCGCCGAAGTCGGAATTGTACTTCAAGGCTCCGCTTATGGTTCTTTCTGGCGCTGGCATAACTTTTACCACCACCTGCCTTACGCCGTTTTCGTCCGCTGTTTCGCCCGGCTGTATCTCTACCGTCTGGAACAGGCCGGTTTGCCGCAGCGCTGTTGCGTAATTCTCCAGCCTGCTTTGACGCCAGAGCCTGCCGGTGCGCCAGTTGCGCATGGCGTCCAGATATTTGTAGCCAACGTTGCTTTCGCCTGCCACCACCAGTACGCCCATGTAACATAGCGGGCCTGATTCTACCTTGATTTCCGCTTCCAGCGTCTTGCTGTCATGGTCAACCATAAAGCGGGTCCCGGTAACTTTGGCGAACGGGTAGCCGTTGTCGTGCATGGCGTTTTCAATTCTGTCCACGGCATCAAGAACGTCCGCTGCCACGGCAGGCGAGCCGTCGGGCAAATCCACGTCCGCAAGCGTATTCAACTGCTTGGGCTGTTGCGAACGCCTGCGCGTGCTATTTTTTTCAGTGGAGTTGCTTTTCTTGCCGGTTGCGCTTTCAGTAGCGGCGTTTGGCTGCGCTGTCTGTTCCTTGCTGCCGGGTTTGTCTGCTTCGGCGCTGTCGTTTTCAGTCAGCGGAATATTCATGGCGGCTACAGCGTTTTCCTCGATAGCCTGCGTGGGCGGCCGGGGATATTTGTCCGCATCGGTGATGATGATTTTGTTGGCACCCAGTTTGTAACGCTCGCCAGGGCGAAAGGTTACGCGCACGGTTACATGGCGGCGGTTGATTTTTGGTTTGCCATCGTTTTCGGCTGCGTTATCGGGATTGTTTGAACTGCCAGATTTGCTTTGTGTGGAAGTGCGGTCTGAGTCCGGCGCACGTTGCGGGATAATCCGGCTCCAGGCGGTGCCGCTGTAATAGCCGAAGGCGTTGAGCACCGAGCGGCTTTCTTCAAGATCCGACTTGATGCGCTGGTTAAGGCCGGTGAGGCTGTCCGGTGGGGTATCGCGGAGCTTTTCCAGCAGGCTTATGTTGGTGAATGGCTGCACCAGTTCCGGGGCATCATCGGAGATGACTTCAAGATTATAGACCCAGAGTGTGTTGGCCTCCTGCTGGTCCAGCAGTCCGGCTTCCTTTTGTTCTTTTTCGGTTTTTGCAGCTATCTGCTCAAGCTCTTGCGGGATTTGCGTCCCGGCAATCGGGCCGTCAGGGTCGTTCTTTACAAGTTCAGATTGCTCTGTTGTTTCCGCATCACGCGTGGTGTCCGGCCACAGCGGATTGCCGTTGCCGCCGCAACCGGTAAGGCTGAGGGAGAGAAGCAGGGCCAGCAGGCCAATCAGCCCTGGCATTAAGGTGAACTTGCGCATGGCTATATCTAGCCTAAAACGCTCTGGTTTTCCAGAACTATGGGGTACGGATTAAGCTATAATTTTGAAGTTATAAGGCGAGCTGCATGAAGCCGCGCTGTTAGTGGTACGCGGGTGTTTTTTGCAGGTATGATGTGCGGTCTAAAGGGCTTTGCGCGGTTTGCTGTGTTAGAGCAGGCCCAGGTCCTTTTTTTGCTGCTCGATGAAGGAGGGCAGGCCGTTCCAGAAACTTGCCGCCAGCTTGGGGGTGAGTTCCGTACCCTTCCAGATGATCTGCCCGTCTACCTCGATGGCTACGCTGCCCGAAGGCACGCCGCAACGACCGGCCTCAAGGTGGCAATAAACGCTGCGGATGCGTACGTTGGGCGCGTTTTGCGGTTTGCTGTGCGCAAGGGTCTGCTCAGCTATGCTGGTGCGGTCGTGCTCCACGCTGATTACACGGATTTCTGTAAGGTATTCTCTGGCCATTTTGTTTGTCCTGTTTGATGCCTGTTCTATAGAACTGCGATTTGTTTTTTTGCCGGGCGGCGGAATATGTATAACGTTTTATTGAGGCGAGGCGATTGCTGCCGCGTCTTGAACAAAAACAGCCTTTTGCCGTTTTATGCGCCGATTTTCCGCTTCTCCCGGTCATCGAGTATCAATATACACTCAGCCCGTGAGAAACGTAAAATCGGCACCTAAAACGAAAAATTCTTATTTTTGCTCAAGCCACGTCCGCGACTCCATTCGCGCCAGAAATCTGTTGTGCCCGTCTGCTGCGCTGTGGCGCGAAGTTTATGGAAGCAAGAGTCGTTTTTAATATCTGTTAGCCGCTTACTTGCCACAGTTTGAGCAGATTAACTTTGAACAGTTAATTTATATTGCGGCGCGCTCGGGGTACGCCTCCCCCACCAATTGAGCCGCTCAGCGTGCCTTTAGCTGAACCTGTTTCCGGTTTGGCATTTGTAGTA
>JAJDJF010000055.1 GCA_030267065.1 Desulfovibrio sp. OttesenSCG-928-C06
CAACTGGCACAGCCAAAAAGCTGGCCCGCGATTTGTCCGGCTATCTGACTGGTTACCTGTCCGGCTACATGGCCGACAACCTATCGGGCAACCTGCTGGATGGCGGCGTCCCTGCTGATGATTCCACTGATGATTTCGGTGGTGACTGCGCTGGTGATTCCACAACTCGTGAGCTTTCCGGTCAGTTGGCTTTAGAGCGTGTTGAGGAACTGGATCTGCTGGTCCGCCCGCCGCAGCATGATTTGAATTTCGGCTCAGACGACCTGCTGGTTCTGACCTCGCCCGTCTATAGCGGACGCATGCCCGAACCGCTGCAAGCCCGTCTGGATAAAATGCGCGGGTCCGGAACGCCAGCAATCATAGCCATGACCTACGGCGATCGCGCCTATGACGACGCCCTGCTGGAACTTGCCGATCGCCTTGAGGAACGCGGATTCATCGTTATCGGGGCCGGGGCTTTTGTGGCCCGGCACGCCGTGTTCCCCCGCTACGCCGTGGGCAGGCCGGACGAGCAGGACTTGCTCCAGCTACGCGCTCTGGCCGAGCAAAGCCTTGCCAGGCTGATATCCGCCTGTGCCTGCAACTCCGCCAGCCAGACAGTCTCATCCTCTTCCGCCACGCCGCCACTCGATGTATCGCTCTCCGGGCCAATCGCAGCACCGCAGGCGACATCGATCACCATACCCTCCACCACTGGCTGCGCCACACCTTACATCACACCGCTTTCCACGCAGCTTCCCGAACCGCTCACCGGGCCATTCGCAGCGCTGAGTGTGCGCGCCCACATCAAAGGCAAACGTCCCTACATGAAGCCGCAAGAGCTGCCCATCTACCCCCGGCCCGATTCCCGCTGCGTCGGCTGCGGTACCTGCGCGCGCCTCTGTCCGGTTCAGGCCATCGATCCCCGCAACATCAAAGCACAGCCCGACAAACGCTGCCTTGCCTGCGCCGCCTGCATCCACGCCTGCCCGCAACAATCCAGAAAGTTCCGGGGTCTACTGTACAACGGCTTCGACCTCGTGTTTCTGGCCCTGTCCAAAGTAACAAAAAGCAAACGCAAAGATCCGGAGATTTTTGTTTAGAGAGAAGAGTTTTTGGGGGTGGGTTGGCCTGCGGCGCTTTTTGGGAATTGTTTTTGAGTTTTTTTTGCCTCCGGCGGCCAGAGAGGGGGGCTGCTCGCCCCCCCTCTCTGGACTCTCCCCCTCGGCAACGCGCGGCGTTGCATCCGATTATGGGCGTTGCCAGTAGTGCTGATTGTTAGTGGTTTTGCTTCGGCTGTGGCTCCCGGTGGCGGGGTGCCTGTTAGTAAGCTGAACTGAAAAACCTGAAATAATCAAGGCCGGTGCTGTACTTTTGGTACAGCACCGGCCTAACTCATTTATCTCAAGTGACCTATAGCCCCCTATTGCGGGGTCAAGGGGCCGTTCGTACCGAGTGGAGCGAGGTCGAACTAATCCGAAGTGGCCCCCCCTGCCGGGTGCAGGGCAGCGCCCTGCCCGCCGGAGGCATTACCTACCCTCTAAAACTAAATCTCTTACTTTCTTCTTCTTCTTCTTTTTACCCCAGATAAGCTTCTTTCACCATGGGGTTGCGCAGGAGTTCCTGTCCGGGGCCTTCGAGCACCACGCTGCCTGTTTCAAGGATATAGGCGTAGTTGGCTATGGAAAGCGCAGCAAAGGCGTTTTGTTCGATGAGCAGGATGGTTTTGCCCATATCGCGCACTTTGCCGATGATGTTGAAGATTTCCTTGACCAGCAGCGGGGCGAGGCCGAGCGAGGGCTCGTCCAGCATGACCAGTTCGGGGTTGGACATGAGCGCGCGTCCCACGGCCAGCATTTGCTGTTCGCCGCCGGAAAGGGTCCCCCCGGCCTGCCATGCGCGTTCTTTAAGGCGCGGGAACAGGCTGTAGACCCATTCGATATCTTTGGCGATTCCGTCCTTGTCGTTACGGATATAAGCGCCAAGGCGCAGGTTTTCCTCAACGGACAGGTGCGGCAGGATGCGGCGTCCTTCCGGGCTGAGGGCGATTCCGCGCCGCACGATGTCCTCGGCGGGTTTTCCGAGGATGTTTTCGCCTTTGTGGATAATGGCGCCACGGCCTTTTTCCAGCCCGGCTATGGTGCGCACGGTGCTGCTTTTGCCAGCGCCGTTGGCCCCGATAAGCGTCACGATGTGTCCTTGCGGGATGTTCAGCGAAACGCCCTTAACGGCGTGGATACCGCCGTAATAAACATGCAAATCATCGACTTTAAGCATATTTCAGGTACTCCTCGCCAAGATAGGCCTCGATGACCTTGGGATTGTTGCGGATGTGGTCCGGGTCGCCCTCGGCAATGCAGGAGCCGTATTCGAGCACCCAGATGTGCGAGCACACGCCCATTACCACCTTCATGTCGTGCTCGATGAGCAGGATGGTCAGGTTGTAGTCGTTGCGCACGCTGGTGATCAGGCTCATCAGCTCGGTGCTTTCCTGCGGGTTCATCCCGGCTGCCGGTTCGTCCAGCAGAAGGAAGGTCGGGTCAGTGGCAAGGGCGCGGGCTATTTCAAGCCTGCGCTGCGCGCCGTAAGGGAGCGACCCGGCGGGCATGTCTGCCACGTCGCGCAGGTGGAAGCGTTCCAGCAGTTCCATGGCCTTGCGGCGAATCTGTTTTTCTTCGCGCAGGTGCAGGAACAGGGGCGGCATCCACCACTGGTTACTCTGGCGTACATGGAAGCCGACCATGACGTTTTGCAGGGCCGACTGGGTGCTGAACAGGCGGATGTTCTGGAAAGTACGGGCAATGCCTGCCTTGCAGATTTTGTGCGGCGGCAGGTGGCTGATTTGCCTGTCATTAAAGTGGATGGAGCCTTCAGTGGGAGTGTAGAACCCGGTGATCATGTTGAACACCGTGGTTTTGCCAGCTCCGTTAGGGCCGATTAGCCCGGTAATGCATCCTTCCGGCACCGTCATGGAGAAGTTGTTCACCGCGGTGATGCCGCCAAAGCGCATGGTGGCGTTTTTGAGTATCAGACTGCTCATCAATGTGCCCTCCCGCCAAAATCTTTACCAGAGCCGGGCTCGATTTGTTTGCGCATCTTCAGGTAGCGGGGCATGAAGAACAGCGAGTTCCAGCTGAACTCGCGGGTGCCCAGAAGCCCCTCGCGCCGGAAAATGATGATGATCAAAAGCAGCAGCGAGAAGATAACCATACGCATGCCGGGCACGCCCGCGATCTCGAAGCTGCCGATGCTGAAGGGGTCTTCAACAACGCGCAGCAGTTCGAGCATGAAGGTAATGACCACGCTGCCGATGATTGAGCCGGTAATGGAGCCAAGGCCCCCGGCCACCACGATCATCAGGATGTTGAAGGTGAGCATGAAGTTGAACATCTTCGGGTCGATGGTGGAGATCATGCTGCCCATGAGCGCCCCGCCCACCCCGGCAAAGAATGCGCCGATGCAGAAGGAAAGTACGCGGTAAAAGAACGAGTTGATGCCCATGGTACGCGCGGCGATCTCGTCATCGCGTATGGCTTTGAACACGTTCCCCACGTTGCTTTTGAGCAGGCTGCAAATGATAAACAGGGTAAATATAAGCCAGCCGTAGTTCCACCAGATGGTGGCGTGGGCAGGTATGCCCTTGATGCCAAGCGCCCCGTTGGTGATGGAGGGGATGTTGGTGATGACAACGCGGATGATTTCCGCAAAGCCGAGGGTGGCTATGCCAAGGTAGTCGCCGCCCAGACGCAGTACGGGGATGGCGATAAGCAGCCCGAACAGGCAGGCTACAATCCCGGCCATGATTACCGCCGGGAAGAAGGGCAGGTTCATGTTGACCAGAATTTCCGGCATATCTTCCAGCATCCACATGGTGACCTTCTGGTCAGGCGAGAGGATGAACAGGGTGCAGACATAAGCGCCGATAGCCATGAACCCGGCGTGACCCAGCGAGAACATGCCGGTAAAGCCGTAAATCAGGTTGAGCGAAACAGCCAGAATAGCGTTGATTGCCACAAGGTTCAGAATCTGTACGGTATAGGGGCTGAAATTGTTCTGCGCATAGTAAAGAAACCAGGCCAGAATACCAAGGGCCAGAGCTGTACAGGCCCAGTTGCGCTGAGTGTTCGTTTTCATATTTTCTCCCTCAGCTTTTCACCCATCAGCCCGGTGGGTTTCCAGAGCAGGATGACAATCAGCAGGATAAAGGCGAAAGCGTCGCGGTAGCCGGAAAGTTCCGGGAAGAAAGCCACGATGAATATTTCCATAAAGCCGAGCATGGCCCCGCCGATCATGGCGCCGGGTATGGAGCCGATACCGCCGAATACTGCCGCGATAAAGGCTTTAAGGCCGGGCATCATGCCCATGTAGGGGAAAATCTGCGGGTAGCGCAGGCTCCACATGATCCCCGCCGCGGCAGCAAGCGCCGAACCAAGACCAAAGGTCATGGCAATGACCTTGTTGACGGAAACGCCCATGAGTCTGGTGGTTTCAATGTCTTTGGAGATGGCGCGCATGGCAAGGCCGGGCTTGGTGCGGTAGATGATCCAGAGCAGACCGGCAATAAGGATTATTGAAATTACCGGCACGATGATGGCAAGCGGGGTAACGCGCACAAGGCTGTCCGCGTTACCGGTGATGCTTTCAAGACTGAAGATAAAGGGCTTGACCATTGCTTCGGGCTGACGCACCGGCCTTGGCAGGCCGGAAAAGACCACAACGGCTGCGCTCTCGATAAAGAACGAAACGCCGATTGCGCTGATCAGGGCCGAGATGCGCGGTGCTTCGCGCAGGGGCTTGTAGGCCACGCGGTCAACGCTGATGCCGATTGCGCTGGTAACCACAATGGCAAAGGCCACAGCCAGCAGCCAGGGCGGCGCAAAGCTGGTGGGCGCTATAAAGCCGTAGTAGCAGCCCATCCCGGCAGCCAGGGCCACACCGGCCCAGAACCACACGGGCGGCTTTTTGCCAAAGCCCACAAAGGTGGAATAGAAAATTATCAGGGTCAGCCCCAGCAACAGGGCGGCTACCCATGCGGGCATGAATGCGATGGTGCTGAAAAACACCAGATACGCGCCCAGCATGAAGATATCGCCGTGCGCGAAGTTGATCAGGCGTAAAATGCCGTACACCATGGTGTAGCCGATGGCGATCAGACCATACAACGCGCCCAGGGCCAGGGCGTTGAACAGGTGCTGAATGAACATATCCAGAGTCATGCGGTATCCTTGGTCGAACGCGTGCAGCAACTGTGGCGCAGGCCGCGTTTTTTGCCCGCATGTGTGGCAGAATTCTGTTGCGGGCGGTGAATTTTTGTTTTGGTGCTTTCTAACTCAAGAAAGCACCAAATGCCAGCGCTTTTATGCGGTTAGCGTTTCCGCGTTAATAATTTAGCCGTACTTTGCGCTTTTGCGGTTCGGTTTTGCGACTGTAAATATATTCCGGCAAGTTTTATTTATAGCGTTTCCGCTTTAAAGTGACTGCCCGGCGGCAGGCAAAGCAATCACCCGGCAGCAATGTTTTTGAGACAAATTCCTGCCGGGCAACTGCGTTTTTTTTAGCCAGAACGCTCTAATCTTTAGTTCTGCAAGACATGCGGAGAAAATGCCGGGGGCTAATTCTTGCGGGTAGCCAGAATCACGGTACCATGCCCGGGCGGCTGTCAGCTGCCGTACACAAGACGCAGTCTGTCCTGCAAATCTTCGCGCAACAGTGCGCGGTCTTTTTCTATTACCGCGTCTATCTGCTCGCCCGTATAGCTGGCCCACATTTTTTCAACATTCCCTTTCACGTTGGCCATCAGCCAGCGGTTAAAGCCTGTGCCGCCGCCGGTATACTTCATGTGCTTGACGGTCAGATAGCCGTTGTACAGGCAAAAACGCCCCATGGTGCAGGAACGGATGTCGCGCTCCTGATCATCGAATTGCGAGGGGGAAAAACGCAGGTCAAAGTCACCGACAGCATCGATGTTATTGCGCTTGAGCAAGTGACAACAGCCGATAACCGAAGTCGCAGGCCGCATGTAAGAGTACTGCCCCCTGTCTGCAAAGCGGGAATGCCCTTCTATCAGTCTGAACTTGCTCTCCAGATGCTTGTCGAGGTGCAGGTCAACGCTTTGCGGGCGCAGGGGGGCTCTGGCGTCAACAACCTTGCAGCCCAGAATTTCCGCTTCCGGGTATAGCTGCATGGTCTTGCCGAAATAGTCCAGCCAGTCTGGCGGGACTATGGCATCGTCATCAAGAAAAATCACCCAGTCGGCGCTGCGGCAATAGTCCAGCGACAGCAGCCAGTTGCGGGCAGCTGGAGCGCCTACGTTTACAGGCAGTGTAATGCAACGCAGGTTGTCGCCAAGGCGATCCTGCCAGATGCTTAAAATTTCCGGGGTGTTGTCGGTGCTGCCGTTATTCAGGACGGTTATTTTATAACCGTACAGTTCGGATTCGGCCAGCGCGCTAAGCGCACGGTTCAGGTCTGCGGCATGGTTCCATGAGTAGAGCAGGATTTCGCCTTTGCCGGTAATGCCGTTTGCCGGCAGGTCGGCCCCACGCTTTAAATCTGCCAGACGCAGCAGCAGGTCCAGTTGCCAGGGGCGTTCGGAAAAAGCTTTTTCAAAGCCTGCCATTGCTTCATCACGTTGCCCCATACGGCGCAGGCATTCTGATTGTTGCGCAAGCCAGCCTGTCATGCCGGTAGCTTCATGGGCGGCGGCGTAAAATTGCGCGGCGGCGGCCCAATCAGAACGCGCAAAGGCGTATTCGGCACGCAGAACATTCGCAAACCCGGGCGGCAGCGGAAGCTTGTGCAACCAGCTTTCATACCAGTCCAGCTCGCCGAACAGGTAGGCGAGTATTCCGGCCTGACGCAGCCAGAAGGGGTTCTGGTTTTCCTGCTGGTAAATCCGTTCCAGCATGCGCTTGGCAGCATCAATGTCATTGGAGGCGGTACACTGCTGCAATCGTTCCAGCCGTGATTCGCTTTCCGGCTTGAGCGCAGCGACCCAGGCGCAAAAAGAGGCGACTTTTGGGGGCAGAAACATGGTCTGTTCATGCACCGCATTGGCAAACGCAGCCGCACTTGGCGACATGATGGATTGCTCCCAGGCGGACATGACCATTCCAAGCAGGGTCGCAACCATTTCTGGAGTCTTGTTGTGCTTTAGCGCGTCCAGCAGGCTGTTGGCCTGTATGGTAAGATTATCTTCGCCACTAGATGTTACCAGAAGTGCGTTGAATATCTGTTCTGGTATTGCGTTCCAGCTGTTTTCAATTCTGCTGATAGAAGTCATTGCGCTGATCCTTTATTGCTAAAGTATCTGGCACTACCTGGTGATTTGTAATAGCGCAGGATTATTTTTGTCGGGGGGGCATAAAAAAGCGCCATGCCTCGCGGCATGGCGCTTTGATACGTTTTTTCTACAGGTCGGGGGTAACTTCGCCAACGTACTGGCGCTGTCCGCCCTTGATTTCGATGATGCCGATAGCCATTTCAGCGTCGTGGTCCTTGTTCAGGGACAGCGGGCCAAAAACGGTGGGCAGGTCCTTGGTGGTGGCCAGAGCGTCGGTCACGGCCTGCTTGTCGGCCTTGCCTGCGCGCTCAATGGCGTCCATGTACATCATGTAGCAGGTGTAGCCCAGAGCGGTGTTCATGTTCGGCTCTTTGTCCGGGAACTGCCTGGCAAAGTCTTCAGTGAACTTCTTGGCCTGGGGGTTCATGCTGGGCATGGAAGCAGCGTAAGGGAAGGCGGTGATGATGAAGCCTTCAACAGCGTTGCCGCCGATGTTAACCACGTCCGGGTTGTCCATGGCGTCGCCGCCCATGATGCGGAAGGTGGCGCCCAGTTCGCGGGCCTGCTTCATGATGATGGCGCCTTCGGCGAAGTAAGCCGGAATGAACAGTACTTCAGGCTTCTGGCTGATGATCTGGGTCAGCTGCGGGGTGAAGTCCTGGTCGCCGGAGTTGTAGTTCAGGTTGGAGACGATTTCGCCGCCCTGCTTCTTGAAGGAACCCTGGAAGAACTTGGCAAGGCCAACTGCGTAGTCGTTGGAAACGTCTTTCAGAATGGCGGCCTTTTTGAAGCCGAGGTTCTTGGCAGCGTAAGTGGCAGCGCCAGCGCCCTGATAGGGGTCGATGAAGCAGGCGCGGAAGTAGTACTGCTTGCCGCTGGTCACCAGAGGGTTGGTGCAGGAGGTGCCGATAACAGAGGTCTTGGCGAGTTCGGCAACTTCGCCGCCGGCCATGGCCAGCGAGGAACCGTAGGTGCCGATGATGCCGAGCACGTTGTCCTTGGCGGTGAGGCGTTTTACCGCGTTGGCGGCTTCAACCTTGTCGGACTTGTTGTCCACCACAATGAGTTCCACTTTCTTGCCGAGAACGGTGGAGCGTTCGGCATGGGCCAGCTTGACGCCGTCCAGCTCGAGCTGGCCACCAAAGGCATTCTGCCCGGTCAGAGGCAGATATACGCCGAGTTTGATGGTGTCATCGTCTGCGATGGCGGTGCCGGCAAAGGCGAAGACGCTTATAAGAAGCGCTGCGAAAAGTTTTTTCATGGACATTTGGGGATTACTCCTGACCAATGGTTAATGGGAAAATTTTTCGCGCGGAGCACAGCCCCGCGCCGCAGACCCTCTTTGTAAACCGAATAAGCCCCGGCTGCAATAGCGTAAGTTATAAGCTAGGGGTATTGCTGCACTAAATAAAGCAACACAGCGGGTTTTATGTTGTTGAG
>JAJDJF010000056.1 GCA_030267065.1 Desulfovibrio sp. OttesenSCG-928-C06
CCCATCCCCAACCCCACAAAAAAATCCTCCTAAGCCGCAGCGACTTTTTTCAGCCAGCTTTCGATTTCGCTTTTTTCGGATTGCGGGTCGCCGTCAATTTTGAGGGTGTCGATGACTTGCGCGCCCATGGCTTCGAGTTTTTCGGATATGGCGTCAACAGCGCCGCAAAAGTAGGTATAGCTGCTGTCGCCGGTACCGAAGACGGCGGTCTTTTTGCCCTTGGCGTTGATTTTTTCAAAGTCGTCAAAGAGCGGGATGAAGTCGTCCTGCAACTCGATGCTGTCGTCGCCCCAGGTGGAGCAGCCGAACAGTATAAGGTCGTAGCCGTCGCACAGGGAGTCGGCTTTGGCTGAGGCGGCGTTTATTTTTTTCACGCTGGTCCCGGCTGCGCTGAGGATTTGCTCGGCCATGTCTGCAATGTATTCGGTGTTGCCGGTGGAGGAGCCGTAAACGATAAGAGCGGATGCCATAGTGTTTTCTCCAGATATGCTAAAGTGTTCTGATAGCCTTTTTGCCGGTAGCCCGGTTGGCTGGCCACCGTCTTGGCCCGGTGGCCAGCTGGTTCGGGTAGCTGTAACCACAACTCGTTTAGCTGGAAGGTTCCAACGCAGTTGCAGTTTCTTGCTATCGAATTTGATTTTCAATATCAAGTTCTTTTTTAATAAATAACCCGGAAAAATTTTTTGGCAAGGGGCAGTGGGATTTTTTTGACCGGTGCCATTCAGGTGCGGGCCTGCGATAATGGCGGGCACAACCACCGTATTGCCGGAAGAATTATGGCGAGTGTTCAGCATAAAAGAGACCGGCAACGCTTGCGCGTGCCGGTCAGATGATTCATGTAGGCCGGTTTGCCGGGGGGGGGGGCGGCACTGCGGGACCGGGCTGCACTTTATTTGCCGCCCAGAGATGCCCCCAGCGCGGCCATGCTTTTTTCAACCGGGCGGCGTTCCGGCACCGGTACGCGCGGCACGCTGTTTTTGCGGCGCTCTTCATCGGTGTAGAGCCCGCAATAGCAGAAGCCGTGCTCTTTGACGTCCTCGTCGCGGTACTGGCAGGGGCACATGATGTCGCGGTCAATCTCGCGGTTGCCCGATGAAAGGCGGCAGGGGCAAACAAGGTAGCCATAGCGTTTTTTCATATCCAGCATCTGCTGGAGAATTTCCAGAACCATATCTGTTTCGCAGGCAAAGTAGTAGCCTTTGGCTTCCTGGACCTTTGCCAGTGCGTCGTGCAGTTGCTGGGGTGTCATTTCCTTTGGTGCGCTCATATGATTCTCCGGCAATCCGTAAGGCTAGATAAGTTCCAGAAGGGCGTGTTCGGCAGCGTTGTCGAGCCCGACGTAAACGTGCTTTCTGTCTCCCTCGCCAATTACGATGGTGGGGAAGGACAGGCGCGGGTTCAGTTCGGTGACCGTGCGGACTACTTCGTCACGCTCGTTTCCTTCAAGCAGGTCAACGTCTATGAGGTGGTAGCTGATGCCCTTGCTGTCCATGAACTCGCGCGTGCGGCGGCAATACGGGCAGGTCGAAAGCGCGTACAGGGTGACTCTGGTAGTTTGGGACATGGCATTCTCCTGTTGCAATATGGTTAAACGACCAGCGCCGCTGGCCGTGTATAGGCAGACCAATTACAGGATACACCAGTTAGAGTCTTTAGGGAATGATTAAAGGAAGCTGAACAGGCTACGTTTTTTTTCCGGCTGCGGTTTTTGTACTTCGGGATACTTGGCGATCATTACGTCTACAGCATCCTTGAGCTTTTTCAGGTCGTAGCCGACCACAACTTCGCCGGTATCGCCGAAGATTACGGTGGGGAAAGATTTGCGCGGGTTCACGGTTTCGATGAACGCAACATAGCGGTTTTTGCTTTCTTCGTCCTCGCCGTCAACCGTGATGTAGTTGAAGTCGATGTGGCGCTTGTCCAAAAACTTCTGGGTTCCCTTGCAGTAGGGGCAATAGGTTAGTCCGAACACGGTGATTTTGTTGTCCGGAACCGAAAAATCTTCCATTCTAACACTCCTGCGGCAGCGGCGCTTGAACGCCCTGCGCATTTTGTAGCGGACGGGAGAGTTTTTGCTCCCGCGACATCTCCGCTTTAGCGGCCCTTAAGCGGAGTGCGCTCAGGGGCCGGAACAGCCGGATCCAGACGGTCGGCTCAAGCCAATCGATCGGCAATCAGGCCGGAAAGGGCACGCATGAGCGAAGCATGTTCCGCAAAATATCTCACGTTCCCGTCCGGTGCCGTCAGGTTGAAGCCGCCGGGCACGTTTTGCACCTGCTCCAGTTCGGCCAGAAAATTTATATCAAGGTTTCTGATATCCCAACCAATAACAAACTCTTCGGCAGTTTTGTCTGTTTGCGCGTCTGGTAAAAATACCAGCATGAGCTTGCCGTCCTGCATACGCCAGACGAATGCGTCCTCAGGCAGCCCCTCCACGGGGAGGCTTTTGCGCATTTCAGCCAGATCGTCCGCCACCTGACGCAATTGCTCGTCGCGCAGCAGTGTCAGGGCGGTGTTTGCCTTTCGTGCTGTTTCCTGGGCTGCCCTGCGTCGGGCAAGCTCGTCTGCCAGCATTTCGCGCGGGCTTTCGTCCTTGCGATTGTACCGGACCAGCAACCATATAAGCGCCGTTATGACAAGTATCCCAAGAATAAGGTTCACATACATAGGGAATACCCGGCCAGTCGGCCTGCCACGTTGTTTGAGCCGTGCCGCGCCTTGCGGCCCAGCCCCGAAGGTCAAAAAAATAGACCCCCGCTCGTTTGTCTACGGTGAAACATAGTGAATTACTCTCATTGTCAATAATTAGCAAGTGCCGCAACGAAATTTGCGTAGCACCCCGGCCTGCGCTGTTGACAGCCAGTTTGCAAGCTACTGCAAGAGCCTGCGCCGCTCCCGGCACAGCGCCTGACGGAATTTTGCGCCGGGTGATTTTTTAAGGCCGTCCTCTTTCCTGCCCGATTGATATTGCTCTTGACATTATCGTGATACGACCACTACAAAAGAACATAAAGAGCTTTCATTTTCACAAGCTTCTGCGCTTCTGGCCGGGGTTGCCGAACCGGGCCGCTATTGGGATGCTGGTGCTCTGAAAAGATAGCCAGATGTCGGGCAAAGCCCGCTACTTCTCTCCAGCGGCAAGGATTTGAAGGCAAGTCCTTGCAGGCATTTCACAAAATGCCTCGTAATGCACGTCCACATACACAGGGAGTACTGCATGTCTGGAATTGAATCTCAAAGAACTTACGCGCTGGTAGGAACCGGCGGATGCGGCAAAACGAGCCTGGCTGAGATGCTTCTGCTTCAGTCAGGCGTTATCAATCGTCTTGGCAAGATCGAGGAAGGCACCACCAGCCTTGACTACGAGCCGGAAGAGACCAAGCGCCGCGGCAGCATCCAGCCCGGCTTCGCCACCTTTAACTGGAACGGCGCCAGACATTTTCTGATGGACGTGCCGGGCGACGGCAACTTTATAGGTGATCTGGATATCCTGCTTACAGCCGCTGACTTTGCGGTATTTACCCTGGACGCAGTTGACGGCGTGCGCCCCCTGACCAAAAAACACTGGCAGGCCATCAAGACCGCCGGAATTCCCGCCTGCTGCTTCATCAACAAGATGGACCGCGACCGCGCCGATTTTGACATGGCCTACGATGGACTGGCCAGCCTTGGCATCCGCCCGGTGCTGCTTTATGCGCCCATCGGCTCCCAGTCGTCCTTCAAGGGCGTGGTAGACGTTCTTGGCGGCAAGGCCCTGATTTTCCAGGCGGACGGCAGCGTCAAGGAAGAAGCCGTTCCTGCCGACATGCAAGATGATATTACCCTGATGCGCGATACCATGATTGAAAACATTGCCGAAAGCGATGAAGAACTCATGGAAAAATACCTTGAAGAAGGCATTCTGAGCGACGAAGACATCCTGAGCGGCCTGCGCAAGGGCGTGTTCAGCGGCGAACTTGTGCCGGTCATGGCCGGTTCTGCCCTTGAGAACAAGGGCGGCGCGCAGTTGCTGGGACTGATCGAAAAATACCTGCCTTCTCCGCTGGATCGCGGCTGCTGGCTGGACGCGGAAGCCAACGAACTGAATATCGACCCCAAGGGCGCACCGGTCTGCTTTGTGTTCAAGACCGTAGTTGACCCCTTCTCCGGCCTGCTCAGCATGGTGCGCGTACTTTCCGGCTCCATCAACAGCGAATCCTCGCTGAAAAACAGCCGTACCGGAGAAGCAGAACGCCTTGGCACCCCAATCCTGCTTAACGGTAAAAATCAGGCACCCACCAAGGACGCCCTTGGCCCCGGCGCCATTGTCGCCCTCGCAAAGTTGAAAAATACCCGCACCGGCGACACTCTGGCCGATAAAACCGGCTTTGTACTGCCCTGCCCGGCAAGTCCGCCGCAGCTTATTTCTTACGCACTCTCCCCCAAGGAAAAGGGCGATGAAGAAAAAGTCTTTGCCGCTATCCAGAAGCTGACCGAGGAAGATATCACCCTCAAGCTTTCGCGTAACGAAGAAACCGGCGAAATCCTGCTCAGCGGCATGGGCCAGCTGCATATCGAAACCGCTGTTGAAAAAGCCAAGCGCCGCAACAAGGTCGATATCGTGCTGAACACCCCGAAGGTGCCGTACCGCGAAACCTTCAAGGGTAAAGCACAGGTGCAGGGACGTCACAAGAAACAGTCCGGTGGACGCGGACAGTTCGGAGATTGCTGGGTCGAGTTCGAACCGCTGCCAAAAGGCGAAGGCTACCAGTTTGAAGACGCCATCGTGGGCGGCGTTATCCCCCGCCAGTACATCCCCGCCGTGGACAAGGGCATTCAGGAAGCCGCCGCGCGCGGCTATCTGGCCGGTTATCCGCTGGTGGACTTCAAGGCCAAGCTCTACGACGGCACCTACCACAACGTGGACTCCTCCGAAATGGCCTTCAAAATCGCCGGTTCGCTGGCTTTCAAAAAAGCCATGGAGACCTGCAAGCCAACCCTGCTTGAGCCAATCGTTACCCTGACCGTGTCCATCCCGGACGCCAACATGGGCGACGTTATCGGCGACCTCTCCAGCCGTCGCGGCAAGGTGCTTGGCTCGGATTCCGCTTCCGGTATAACCGAGGTCAAGGCCCATGTGCCCATGAGCGAAATTCTGCGCTACGCGCCGGACCTGCGCTCCATGACCGGCGGGCAGGGCGTGTTCACCGCCGAGTTCTCGCACTACGAGGAAGCACCCGCGCCCGTAACCGAAAAAGTAGTTGCCGAATACCAGCAACACAAAAAGGCTGACGAAGAGTAGTTGTATAGTTTATTTGAAAAAAGCCGCCTCGCCCGGATGCTCCGGGTAAGGTGGCTTTTTTTGTTTTTGGGGTGGGATGGCCTTCGGCGCTTGTTTCTTTTTTGGTTTTTTATGCCTCCGGCGGGCAACGCCCCGGCGTTGCATCCGGTAATGGGCGATTTCAGGCTCGCCGGGCTACTATTGTCTTACCCCGGATAATGCTCCCGGTTCAGGGGATTTCATATCAACATAATTTGCGCTGTAGCCTGCACAGATGAGCACCCCCGCACCTCGCCCCCCGGATGCAACGCCGGGGCGTTGCCCGCCGGAGGCATTCCCAAACAAGCGCCGCAGGCCAAAACACCCCTCAAAAAATCTTACGCTTTCAACAACTCTAAAACCTGAGCCATATCCTTGTCGCCGCGTCCGGAGAGGCAGACTACCACGATTTGATCCTTGCCCAGCGTTGGGGCCAGTTTTGTGGCGTAGGCGATGGCGTGCGAGGACTCAAGGGCCGGGATGATGCCCTCGGTACGGCAGAGGGTCTGGAAGGCTTCCAGTGCTTCGGCGTCAGAGGCAAGCACATATTCTGCGCGTCCGCGGTCTTTGAGGAAGCTGTGTTCGGGGCCGACTCCGGGGTAATCCAGTCCGGCTGAGATGGAGTGCACGGGCGCGACTTCGCCGTTTTCGTCGTGCAAGACGTAAGAGAAGGAGCCGTGCAGCACATCCGGGTTGCCGAAGTTGAGGGGCGCGGCGTGCTCGCCAAGTCCGGAACCGCGTCCGCCCGGCTCAACGCCAATGAGTTTTACGTCTGTGTCCTTGAAGAAGGGGTGGAACATGCCGATGGAGTTGGAGCCGCCGCCCACGCAGGCGATGCAGTAATCGGGCAGGCGCTGTTCGGCTTCCAGAATCTGGCGGCGGGTTTCGTTGCCGATAACGGACTGGAAATCGCGCACCATGACCGGGAAGGGGTGCGGCCCGACAGCCGAGCCGATCACATAGAAAATTTCGGGGTCGGCAACCCAGGCGTTGAGCGCCTCGTCCACGGCTTCCTTGAGTCCGGCCCCGCCAGTGCTGACGGCTACGACTTTAGCGCCGAGCATGCGCATGCGTTCCACGTTCAGGTGCTGGCGTTCAACATCCAGCGCGCCCATGTAGACGGTGCAGTCCATGCCGAGCAGGGCGGCGGTTGCGGCGGTGGCAACACCGTGCTGTCCTGCGCCGGTTTCAGCTATGATTTTGGTTTTGCCCATGCGCCGGGCCAGCAGGCACTGCCCGATGGTGTTGTTGACCTTGTGCGCGCCAAGGTGGTTGAGGTCTTCGCGCTTAAGGTAGATTTTGGCCCCGCCAAGGTTCTTGGTGAGGTTGGCGGCAAAAAACAGCGGGCTTTCGCGTCCAACGTAGTTTTTCAGGTAGTAGGCCAGCTCCGCCTGGAATTCCGGGTCGTTTTTATAACGCGCGTAAGCTTTGGCGATGTCGTCAATGACCGGGGCCAGAGCGTCCGGCACATATACGCCGCCGTAGAGGCCAAACTGGCCCCTGCTATCATCGGATTTGGTGATTGCGGAAAGGTTCTCGGTGCCGCCGGGGATGTTCTGGGAGTTATACATTGGTTCACCTGTTTTTTCTGGGGAGAGGTCCCGTTTTGCGACAGTGAACTCCGGGCGGGGAATAAAATAAAACCGCGTCAGCTTTCACTGCCGCGGTTGGATTCGCTTAACCGGTTTTATCGGTATAATTTTAAATCGCGCAAAAAACCACGGCCCTTGTTACCAGGGCCACCACCAGTTGGAGGAAAGGTTGATTGCGTTGTTGTTCATGAGCCACTTTTAAAGGCTTTAAAATTTGTTGTCAACAGTGTAGAAGTCATTTCACAAATGCTTTTTGTTTTCCGGCTACTGCCGGAGGGCTGTGTTGCCGCGTCCCGCAACCGTTCGGAGCAGACGGGATGCCGTTTTTTTTGCCGAGAACATCAATCTAACCGAGCCTGTTATGCTGACCTATCATATCAAACCGGAACCGGAGCAAAAGCGCCTGCTGCTGCTGGATCAGCGGCTGCTGCCGGTGCAGGAGCAGTATTTTATCTGCCGCCGTACCGAGGATGTTGTCTATGCCATTCGCGAAATGGTGGTGCGCGGCGCGCCCGCCATTGGCGTGACTGCGGCCTGGGGCTGCTGGCTGGCCGCCTTGCAGTTGCAGATGGACGGTCTGGACAAAAGCCGCTACTGGGAGCGTCTCCTGATGGAATCTTTACAGAAGATCGCTCAGGCCCGCCCTACAGCCGTCAACCTTGCCTGGGCAGTCGCGCGGATGCGCAAGCTCTGGATGGAAAACTCCACCGTCGGACTGGAAGCGCTAATCCGTATCTGGGAGAATGAGGCAGAGAACATCCACGCGGACGACATCGAGCTGAATATGCGCATGGGCGCGCACGGCGCGGAACTGATTGCCGATGGCGATACGGTTATGACCCACTGCAACGCCGGCTCACTGGCTACTGCCGGTTACGGCACCGCCCTTGGCGTGATTTACGCGGCAGTGGAGGCCGGTAAAAAAATCAAGGTAATTTCCAACGAGACCCGCCCATGGTTGCAGGGCGCACGCCTGACGGCCTTTGAACTGCAAAAGTCCGGCGTGGACGTAACCGTTGCCTGCGATAACTCCTGCGCCATCCTGATGAGCAAGGGGCTGGTGCAAAAAGTAGTGGTGGGCGCGGACCGGGTTGCAGCCAACGGCGACGCGGCCAACAAAATCGGCACTTACGGGGTGGCGGTTCTGGCCCGGCATTTCGGGATTCCGTTCTACATTGCCGCGCCTTACTCCACCTTTGATTTTAACTGCGCTTCAGGTCATGAAATTCCCATTGAGGAACGCCCGCACGAGGAAGTGACGCGCTTCCGGGATATTCAGGTGGCTCCGTCCGGGGTTCCGGCCTACAACTTTTCTTTTGACGTGACTCCCGCCGCGCTGATTACCGGATTTATCACCGAACACGGCGTGTTCAAGCCGCCGTACTTCCGCAGCTTCCGCAAACTTCAGACTCTGGCGCAGGAAGCAGAACAGAAGGCCGCTCAACAGGCTGCCCCGGCTGAACTGGATAGCGCCAGCAACCTGACTGACGGCAACGGCTCATCCACAAAAAGGCTCCAGACCGCTAAAGACGGCGATATCCTGCGCATGGACCGCGAAGGGAGCGCGCTCATGCCGGGCGCAGAATACCCGATAGGCGAACCCGCCGCAGTCTCCCCGGCCTGGCTTGAAGACTCCGCTGCCGAAGTAGCAGCCCTGTCCAAAGCGCCGGAAGCGGCA
>JAJDJF010000057.1 GCA_030267065.1 Desulfovibrio sp. OttesenSCG-928-C06
TCGACCGGGCCAAGCGGTTTATCGAACGTATAGGGAGGGTATAGAAGAGACATAAACCAAAGCGCGCCCAGTCCCAGTAGTCCCGCCACACTAACCGTCAGTCCAAGAATAAATAACCACTTGGGCTTTTGCCGGTCAGGATCCGCAGGTGCCTTTGCTACGGATGCCGGAGGCGCGTCCGCAGGCAGTGAGGTGGAGGCGGGCAATGGCGCTGGTGTGGGCAGATGCGGCGGCACAGGGGCGCTTTCCGTCCCTTCTTTCAGCAATGCGTCAGTGGAAATCTTAAAATACTCGCTTAGCAGCAGGATTTTATCAATCCCCGGGGTGGCCTGGGCAGATTCCCATTTGGAAATGGACTGGTGCGACACGTTAAGCGCTTCAGCGAGCTCTTCCTGGGTCATGCCCCGCATTTTTCGGTGTTTCTGTATTTTCTGGGCAAGGGTCATCGTGTTGATTCTACCTGGTTCACGGTGCTGTGTCGTGCCCCTATGTACCCTTAATCGCCCGCGCTGTAAATTGACGCGCCGTATCCTCCGGGCGGGCGCTGTTCCGGATGGCTCTGCCGCATTCTTGCTCTGGTGTTGTCGTTTGAGTGTAGCGGGCAAAGGGCACCTCCGTAATATCAATACAACCCCGGCAGGCGAAGCCGCCCTCCGGGGTTGTGAACCAAGTTATTTAGTGGCAGCCAGCCACTGGCATGCAGCGGAGCCTGTATCCGCAGCAAAGACCATGATTGGCGCCGCAGCTCTCATTTCAAATGCCTATTTCAGTTTTTCAGTCCACTCATCATAGAAGGTGCAGATGGCGTCCATGTTGTTCGCCTGCTGCAGGGCGGGAAGGTCCTTCTGCATGGCGGTGACAACTTCCTGATACTTCTGGGGATCTTTCTGGGCAGCCTGCATGATGACCTGCTGGAATTCCTGGGCCTTGGCAACTACTTCTTCCTGCGAGCAGGCGGCAAAGGCGTAAGAGGAGGTACAGAGGGTCAGAAGAAGGGCAAAGGCGGCAACTTTTTTAAACATGAGAAACTCCTGTAAAAATAATTGTGTTGAAATGCGATACGCTTGTTTGCGTACGGTGCTTCCTTCGCCAAAATTGCGCTGCGGCACAACATAGAGGACTGTAAATTTCTGCAACTGGTGGTTGCATCCGTATTTTTATTAATTATTTCGCCGCGTTAGCATGAGAGAAAAAATAGCTTTTCGTGAAAAAAACATCGGGAAGGGGCTGTTCGCTTTATGCAATGACTTCAAAAATAACGCCTTACGATTTTGTCAGGCGCTATTTTTTGGCTATCGACGGATGAAAAAATGAAAGTCGGGGGCTTGAAGAGGCCAAGTTTGACTGAGTCTGTCTGAGACTGTTTGAAAATGGCTGCGGCTGCAAGATTGTTTTTTTTTCGTGTTCAGTGTTGGCGGCAAAAACTGGGCAGGGCGCTGCCAGCAAGCAAGCAGCGCAGCGTGCCTTTGGCTAAACCAGCTTCAGTTTTGGCGTGTTCGAGATGCCGGTCACATGGCTCGTGCTGCATTCGCAATCATGCGTATTCGCTTGCGGCACTGGAATCGCGCACTGGCTTATTATGACCTGCGGTGCAGGCTGGCGTTTTTTGCGGTGCTTTAATGAGTCGCCTCAAGATAGCAGGGGCAGGCAGGTTCACAAGGGCACAAAAAAACCGGGCAACCATTTCTGGTTGCCCGGTATCACTTGCTGGCGGAGCAGAAGGGACTTGAACCCTCGGCCTCCGGCGTGACAGGCCGGCGTTATAACCGTCTTAACTACTGCTCCAAATCCTCTCACTAGGGAGGGCTGGCGCGAAAAGTGTCACCTTTTCGCTACGGCTCAATGCATATATATTGTCTTGAGCCAAAAATCAAACATATTTTTATGGCTTTCGCCTTTTTTACTGGCGGAGCAGAAGGGACTTGAACCCTCGGCCTCCGGCGTGACAGGCCGGCGTTATAACCGTCTTAACTACTGCTCCATTCTCCGCTTATATGGCGGGATTGGTACGAAACCGGCAAGCCGGATTTCGTTCCCCGGTCGCCTGTGGCGGTTGGGGAGTTGCCGAAGCATGACCTTTTCTGAACCGGCTTGTCATTGCCAGTTTTATGGTGGGCGGTACAGGGCTCGAACCTGTGACCCTCGGCTTGTAAGGCCGATGCTCTACCAACTGAGCTAACCGCCCATAAGGTCGCTACGGCAGAGAAAGGTTTATTAAAGGAACCTCTTTCGCCCGTCAACCTTTTTTGACAAAAAATGCATAATATTTCAGTTTGGCTGAATTTGTGCTGCTCTAATGTATTGTAATTTATGACTATTGCTGTTTGCGTATGGCGGTGAGCGGTAATTGCCGATCAGGAGATGGCCTTGCCGTCCATTCCTATGAGTATTTCGCGCGCGCTTATGCCTGCACCGCTCATATTTAGCGCTCCAGCCCCGATCATGTGCGCCCCCTGGCAGCATTCCGTGCTCATGCGCAGTGTCATCAGGCTTTTGGGGCGCGATTGCGCGAACAGTCCGGCAAGCTTGGAGGCCAGCAGCCCGGTGTCTTCCATCAGTGGGCAAATGGTAATCAGGTATCTGTCCTGAACGTAGTCCATGTGGAAATGTCTGGCTTTGGCCGCCGCGCAGTCGGAGCAGAGCAGTATGTCTACCCCTGCTGGAATGTGGGTTATCTGATTGAGCTTGATTGGCCAGTTGCGTTCTTTTTCGCTTAGTGCGCCAGACTGCTGACTTATGGGCATTGCAGGTTCAAGAGTAAGGGCACCCGGATCCTGGATGCTGCGGAATGATGGCGTGACCGCAGGGGGTTGCGGGCTGTCGCTGTCAGGTTTTGGGTCCGGCTCGTGGCTGTACGGTATTGCACCGCGCATTTCCGGCATGGTGGAGGATGCCGAGCAGAGCATGAACGATTCGGGCGAATCGTCGGAACTATATACTGGTTCCGGATCGCCGTCCTCAAAGTACTCCTTCATGTCGAAGGGTTTGGCAGGTCTGGTGATGATTTGCAGGGCGTGGTAGGGGCAGGATTGCAGGCAGACTCCGTCGCCAAGACAGAGATTGTCGTCAACCAGCATTGCCTTGCCGCCCGTTACGGTAAGCGCTCCGCGCGAGCAGTCCACAATGCACAATCCGCACCCGGCGCACGAGCTTCGCTCAATATCGATGATGCTGCGCATCACCAGCTTTTTTTCTGTCTGGAACATGGACATACCCCTACAAGCTGCCGCAGTAGCCGTGCGGCAGACTTTGTTGTCCCTTGCGCGGCCGCGTCAGGCGCGGCGCGTTTTTTTGTTATGCCCGAATTCACCGTGGGCGTAGACCGTCATTTCCCCCATGCCAGTTCTACCGCCAGTGTAGTCACGCTAGCATGATAATTTTTTTTGAAAACCCTTGACCATTGACTGGTGTTGGTATAGTTATTCCAACTTGCCTCACTTATGTAAGGCTTATGTAGGCGCGTAGCTCAGGGGTAGAGCACTTCCTTGACACGGAAGGGGCCAGCAGTTCAAAGCTGCTCGTGCCTACCATTTAAAACGCAATTGAGGGAGGTCACGGCCTCCCTCTTATTGTTTTATGGCTCCGGAGCTTTCCGGAATGCCGCCGTGGTGCGGGCTTACGCTCCACGCAGCAAATACGATTCCCGGCCAGGCGGCCATTTAGCGGTACTTTGAGGAGAATCTCGTGCGTAGTATCATTATAGAAGGTGATAAAAAGGAGTTCGCCCAGGATGTAAGCTGTGGCGATGCTTTGAAGTCGGCCCTGTCCGGCAAGAAGTTCAAAAGCGTGCTGGCTGCCCGTTGCGGCGAAACCGGGCCGCTTCTGGACCTGACTACCCTTATCCCTGAAACTTGCCAGACTCTCATTCCTGTCACCGCTGACAGCCCGGAAGGGCTTGAGCTTCTGCGCCACAGCGCCGCCCATGTGCTGGCCGCTGCCGTGCGCCGCCTTTTTCCCGGCGTAAAGGTCACCATCGGGCCGGCCATCGACAATGGCTTCTATTACGATTTTGACTATACCCGCGCCTTCACGCCCGATGATTTTCCGGCCATTGAAGCGGAAATGCAGAAGATTATCGACGAGAATCTTCCCTTCACCCGCCACGAGGTTCTTAAAGGTTCGGCCATCAAGCACTTTGCCGAACAGCAGGAAACCTACAAGGTCGAACTGATTGACGGCCTGACTGAGGGCGCTATCTCCCTCTACAACGTGGGCGACTTTACCGACCTTTGCCGCGGGCCGCATATTCCCGGTACCGGGCATATCAAGGCCTTCAAGCTGCTTTCCGTTGCCGGGGCCTACTGGCGTGGCGATGAAAAGCGCCCGATGCTCTCGCGCATCTACGCCACCGCTTTTGCCAGCGAGTCTGACCTCAAAAAATACCTCCACATGCTGGAGGAAGCCAAAAAGCGTGACCACCGCAGGCTGGGCAAAGAGCTGGACCTGTTTGATTTTCATGAATATGACGCGCCCGGCATGGTTTTCTGGCATCCCAAGGGCATGATGCTGCGTATGATTCTGGAGGACTTCCTCAAGAAGGAACACCTCAAGCGCGGCTACCAGTATGTGCAGGGGCCGCAGATTCTGCGCAAGGAGTCCTGGGTCAAGTCCGGCCACTACGACAACTACCGCGAGAACATGTACTTCACCGAAATTGAGGGTGATGTGCACGCCGTCAAGCCTATGAACTGCGTGGGCCATATGATGATTTACAACAGCAGCCTGCACAGCTACCGCGACCTGCCTGTAAGGCTGGCGGAGCTCGGAGTTGTGCACCGCCACGAGATGAGCGGCGCGTTGCACGGACTTTTGCGCGTGCGCCAGTTCACGCAGGATGACGCACACATCATCTGCGCGCCCGAGCAGCTTGAGGACGAAATTCTCGACGTTATCAAGCTTATCCGCGACCTTTTCGGTCTGTTTGATTTTGATTACACTCTCTCGGTCAGCACTCGCCCTGAAAAATCCATCGGTACCGATGAAGCCTGGGAACTGGCTACCAACGCCCTGATCAAGGCGCTGGAACGCATTGGCGTGCCGCTGGTGATCAACGAGGGCGACGGCGCCTTCTATGGCCCCAAGATCGATTGTCAGGTAACAGACAGCCTTGGCCGCAAGTGGCAGTGCTCCACCGTGCAGGTGGACTTCACCCTGCCCGAGCGCTTTGAGCTGGCTTATATCGGACAGGATGGCGAAAAGCACCGCCCGGTTATGGTGCACCGCGCCATTCTCGGTTCGCTGGAACGCTTTATCGGCATCCTCATCGAGCACACGGCCGGCAAATTCCCGGTCTGGCTCGCACCGGTGCAGGCCAAGCTGCTTAACGTCACTGACGCGCAGGAAGAATTCAGCCGCAAGGCCGTAAGCTACCTGCAAGAGCGTGGCATCCGCGTAGAGGCGGACTTGCGTAATGAGAAGCTTGGCTATAAGGTACGCCAGGCTCAGATGGAAAAAATTCCGTATATTCTGGTGGTCGGAGATAAAGAGGTTGAGGCCGGTTCAGTCAACGTGCGCCTCAATAACGGCGATACCGTCGGCATGAAGAGCCTTGACGAGTTCGTAGAGATGATCCGCGCCGCCGCCCAGGAACCCTTTAAACGTGGAGGAATGAGCTATAGCTTCTCCTAATACCAACATGGGCCCGCGCGGGCGTCGCGAGCCGCAGGATACCGTGCGCCGCAACGAACAGATTCGTGCCCGCGAATTGCGTGTAATCGGAGCCGAAGGTGACCAGCTTGGCATCATGGCCCGTAACGACGCATTGCGCGTTGCCATGGACGCCGGACTCGATCTGGTGGAAGTGGCACCCCACGCCGAGCCGCCGGTTTGCCGCATCATGGATTACGGCAAGTTCAAGTACGAAGAACAGAAGAAGAAGCAGGAAGCCAAAAAGCGCCAGACCGTGGTCCAGATCAAGGAAATCAAGTTCCGCCCCAAAACGGACGAACATGATTACCAGACCAAGCTTGCGCATATCCGGCGTTTTCTGGATGACGGCGACCGCGTAAAGGCCACCATATTTTTCCGGGGCCGCGAAATCGTCCACAAAGATCGTGGGCAGCTCATGCTCGACCGCGTGATCGAAGACACCAGGGACATCGCCAAGGTGGAACAGGACGCCCGCTCTGAAGGCCGTACCCTGCACATGATGCTGGTTCCGCTGCCCAAAAAGACCGCCGAAAAGTCTGCTGATAAGCCTGCGGAGTAGTTTTTTTGGGGGAATGATTTCCTCTTGATCCCCTCATTGTGGGGGAGCTTTTGTGTCAAGGTAGTGCGACCTTAACACTTGCTTAAATTTTTATTTTAGAGCATTATGCCGCTTCCCTCCGTAAGAGGGGAGCGGCAACAAGCGTTTACCGCTTTAATAACACAGGGCCTAACCGCCCAAGTTTCAAGGAGTATGTCAGATGCCCAAGCTGAAAACCAGAAGGGGTGCAGCCAAGCGTTTTTCCGTTACCGGCACCGGTAAGTTCAAACGCCGCAAACAGAACCTGCGCCACATTCTCACCAAGAAGAACGCCAAGCGCAAAATGCGTCTGGGCCAGGGCGCTATTGTGGACAAGAGCAACGAGTCCGCAGTAAAGCGCATGTGCCCGTACCTGTAGAAACAAGCTTTCGGGGTAAACGGGCCTGCCTGTTTGCTGCGCGCTTTTTTCTGTACGGCGTCCGGATATGAAAATTATCCGCAATTGACCAAAGGATTTTTGTTTTAATTTTACCGCCCGTCTTGAACCGGCCCTACAGGTCTGGCGGCGGGAGCGGCTTGAGCGGTTGCTTTTGCAGCAGGTTCAGCCCGTGGTATAGCGCTTCGCTGGCATACTCTCCGCCTCGCGAAGTCTACATGGAGGTTATCTCATGCGTGTAAAGAGAGGGATGGCGGCACACAAACGCCACAAAAAATATCTTGATAGAGCCAAAGGCTTCCGCGGCGGCCGCAGCGTACTGTACCGCACCGCCCGTGAGGCAGTTGAAAGAGCACAGGCATACTCCTACCGCGACCGTAAGGTCAAAAAAAGAGAGTTCCGTAAACTGTGGATTCTGCGTATCAACGCCGGAGCCCGCGAAAACGGCCTCTCTTACAGCAAGTTCATGAACGGTCTGGCCAAGGCCGGAATCGCCCTGGACCGCAAAGTACTGGCCGATCTGGCTGTACGCGCCAAGGAAGATTTCGCCAAGCTGGTTGAAACCGCCAAGGCCAGCCTGAACTAGTATTTTGCCCCGTCCGGCAGAAAGGCAACCCCTTTTTGCCGGACGGGCTATTTTTTTCTCCCGGATTCTCGAGCCGGTTCCGGCTGGCTCATTGTTTTGATCTTGATTCCAAGGGTCCGGGTATTTTTTATACCAAGGGGCGTTAGCTCATGAATCTTATTGCCGAATTGGAAAGCCTGGTCGAGAAACTCAAGCAGAATCTCGTTCAGGCCGTTTCTTTATCTGACCTTGAGGAACTGCGCGTGTCGTTCATGGGCCGCAAGGGACAGTTGGCCGGGCTGATGAGCCAGCTCAAGGATCTTGCTCCTGAAGAGCGCCCTGCCTTTGGGCAGAAAGCCAACGAGATCAAGAACGCTCTCACGGACATGCTTGACCGCCGCATCGAGGAGCTGAAAGCCAAAAAGGAAGCCGAAAGTCTGGCCGCCTTTGACCCCTCGCTGCCCGGACGCATGCCGTGGCAGGGTTCGCTGCACCCCATCACCATGGTGATGGAAGAAATTTGCGCCGTTCTGGAGCATCTGGGCTACGACGTAGCCAGTGGCCCGGAAGTGGAAACCGACTTTTACTGCTTTGAGGCCCTGAACTTTCCGCACGACCACCCGGCGCGCGATATGCAGGATACCCTCTATGTTAGCGACGGCATTGTCATGCGCACGCACACCTCGCCCATGCAGGTGCGTTCGATGCTTGGCAGCAAAAAGCCGCCCGTGGCTGTTATCGCCCCCGGCAAGGTTTACCGCCGCGACTCCGACCTTACCCACACCCCGATGTTCCATCAGATCGAGGGGCTTCTGGTAGGTAAAAATATCACCTTTACAGATTTGCGCGGCACTCTGGCCTACCTGACCCGCTGCCTGTTCGGGCAGCAGACCAAGGTACGCTTCCGCCCCAGCTTTTTCCCCTTTACCGAGCCCAGCGCGGAAGTGGACGTTTCCTGCATCATGTGTAACGGACAGGGCCACATCAAGGGCGAGCCGTGCCGCGTGTGCAAGACCACCGGCTGGCTGGAAATCCTCGGCTGCGGCATGATTGACCCCAACGTGTTCAAACATGTTGGCTTTGACAGCGAATGCACCGGCTTTGCCTTTGGCATGGGCGTAGAACGCATCACCATGCTCAAATACGGCATCGGCGATCTGCGCATGTTCTTTGAAAACGACCTGCGCTTTTTGCAGCAGTTTGTTTAAGTAAGAGCTTTGAGCTTTTAAGGATTTGTTTTTGCCTGCGGCGCTGGGGCTTTTTTTTGCCTCCG
>JAJDJF010000058.1 GCA_030267065.1 Desulfovibrio sp. OttesenSCG-928-C06
CTTTCATGGACTTTACAACAATAAAAAAACCGGCATAGCTTGTATAATCGACAAGGCGCCTCAAACTTACGTTTGAGGCGCCTTGTGCATATTGGTCTATATAGGCGAAAATGCTACATGGGCAGCACTTCACGTCCGAACTTTTCGTTTATCACTACAGCCGCAGCTTCATAAAGGGCAAAAGCGCCGCAGATGATGCCCTCAATACCTGCCATAGTGTGTATGGCATGGCTGCCGGTAAAGTTGGCGGCAGCCAGCAGCGCAAAAAGGATAACCAGCGAACCGAAAACCAGCTTGCCTATGGTTTTGCCCTTGAGCGTGCCTATGAACATGGCAAAGGAAAACACGCCCCAGATAGCCAGATAAAAGCCCATGGAGAGCGGATCCGCAGCAGGCAGTCCGGTCAGCGGCATGGCCCAGATAAAGACGAGCGAAAGCCAGAAAGCGCCGTACGAAACAAAGGCTACTGTGCCAAAGGTATTGCCGCGCTTGAATTCCATAATACCGGCAATAAGCTGAGCAATGCCGCCGTAAAACACGCCCATGCCCATGATCATCACGCTCAGCGGATAAAGCCCGGCATTATGGATGTTAAGCAGTATGGTGGTGAGAGCGAACCCGGCAAGGCCCAACGGGGCGGGATTTGCCGCAGATACGGTGGATTCGTTAGCCATAATATCCTCAATAAATTGTTTGTATGGTTACGGCAAAATTGCCGGGCAAGGGCTTTCGCCCAAAGTAAAAATACGGGCCGCGGCAAGAGCCTGAACTGTTGCGGGCCGGACGAAGACGACTACAGGAGGGCTGCTCAAAAATCAAGCTACCGGAAGTCCGAATTAACACAAACCTTAAAAATTACCGCAGTGTTACTTATTGCACCCAGCCTTGCCGGCTCAAGTCAGTCAGCCCTGGCTAGTCAGTCCAGAGCAATCAGTCCAAACTAGTCAGTCCAGCCAGCCAGATGGTGTGGCTTATTTAGCCGAGGCCAGCCCGATAATGCCCCAGCGTCAGCAATCTGATAACTACACCATGCGGCTGCGGGGCGGCCTTCAGGATAATTTTTTACCGGGGCAGTTTACAATTCCCGCGTATAATGACAATTTCCAACCAGCAAAAACAGCGCGCACGCGCCCCGCATAAATTGGAGGAAACATGGATTACGCCAAGGAATCGCTAAAAATGCACGGCCAGTGGAAGGGCAAGCTGGAAACAGTACCCAAAATGGCTGTAAAAAATAAGAACGACCTGTCAATTGCCTACTCCCCCGGCGTGGCCCAGCCTTGCCTCGCCATCCGCGAAAACCCGGAACTGAGTTACGAGCTTACCGGACGCTGGAACACCGTAGCCGTGGTAACCGACGGCAGCGCGGTGCTCGGCCTTGGCGACATTGGCCCGGAAGCCGGTATGCCGGTAATGGAAGGCAAATGCGTTCTCTTCAAGACCTTTGGCGGCGTGGACGCCATCCCGCTTTGCATCCGCTCCAATGACGTTGACGAAATCGTCAACACCGTGGCCCTGCTTGCCGGAAGCTTTGGCGGCATTAACCTTGAAGATATCTCCGCGCCCCGCTGCTTTGAAATCGAACGCAAGCTCAAGGAGCGTTGCGACATCCCGATTTTTCACGATGACCAGCACGGCACCGCCGTGGTTACGCTTGCCGCCATGCTCAACGCCCTCAAGCTTGTGGGCAAGGAACTTGGCAAAATAAGCGTTGTTACCAGCGGCGCAGGCGCTGCCGGGGTTGCCATCATCAAGCTGCTCATGACCATGGGCCTTAAAGACGTGGTCATGTGCGACCGTAACGGTGCAATTTACAAGGGCCGCGATGGTCTGAACCCGGAAAAGCAGGCCATGGCTGAAATTTCCAATCCTCACATGAAAAAAGGGAGCCTTGCCGAAGTCATCAAGGGAGCTGACGTGTTCATCGGCGTTTCCGCACCGGGAACCGTAACACCGGACATGGTGCGCTCCATGGCTGACAAGCCCATCCTCTTCCCCATGGCAAACCCCACCCCGGAAATCATGCCGGAAGATGCAATTGCAGCCGGGGCCGCAGTGGTCGGAACCGGGCGCAGCGACTATCCAAACCAGATCAATAACGTGCTGGCTTTTCCCGGTATCTTCCGCGGCGTGTTCGACGTGCGCGCAAGCGACATCAACGAGGAAATGAACATCGCGGCGGCACAGGCCATTGCCGCGCTGGTTTCCGACGCGGAGCTCAAAGCGGACTACATCATGCCGCCCGCCTTTGACCCGCGCGTAAGCGGCGCTGTTGCCAAAGCCGTGGCCGAAGCCGCCATCCGCACCGGAGTGGCCAGAAAAAAGCTCTAGCCGCAAGCTCAATATCGCCGGACCTGCGCGCACTATGAACCAGGAAAAGTTCTGACGCAGGCAAAGGACAAAAGAGCCATGGTGTGAACAGTCACGAAACAAGCTAACAGAAAATAATAGTAATCCGCAGTAAAAACTTAGGATTGCTATCATTCATCAAAACCAGAAAAGCCGGAGAAGATTCTCCGGCTTTTCTGCAAACAAACTATGCCAAACTATCACCGGCTTGATACATCTGAAGGCATCAATCGGTGCAAGACTTTCAATATCCTGCAATCACTACCGCGCCCTAACCGGATGCATCCTCTATACCGCCCGCCGGAGGCATAATGATCCATGCACAAAAATCGCTGCATTACTCCCAGGCGCGCAAGGTTATGCGCGCAATTTCAGAGCTTGCGCCAATGCGTACCGGGAAGCCGTTCCAAAGCCCGGCACCGGAACTCACATACATGCGCGAAGGCCCTGCGGAATACCAGCCGTAAACGTGGCCGCCGTTAAACCGCGCCACCAGCTGGTTCATCCCGATAATATGCCCGCCGTGGGTATGCCCGCTCAATTGCAGGTTCACCCCGAACTCCGCATTATGCTCAAAGGAGGAAGGACGGTGTTCCAGCAGAATCTTGAAAGCGCCTTCTGGCGCATCAGCCAGCGCCGCCTTTACGTCCGGAACCGGTAGCCCGAATTCCAGAGCCACCGGATCAGTAACACCGGCCAGCGCCAGTTCCCGCCCGTTGATCTCAATAACCTTGTGGCTGTTCTCCAGCATGGTCATTCCAAGCTCTTGCAAACGATTCATCCAGAAGCGGTAACCGCCGTAATATTCATGATTGCCTACGCAGCCGTAAACGCCGTAAGGCGCTCGTAATGAGGCCAGAGCACTCACGTCCATGCCGCGCAGCTCCGGTTGCCCGTCAGCCATGTCCCCGGTGAACAGGATCAGATCCGGCTGCATGGCGTTTACCTTTTGCACCAGAGCTTCCAGCCAGTCCGGGCCAAAAAGCGGGCTTACATGCAAGTCTGTTATGTGTGCCAGCACCAGCCCATCAAGCTCTTTGGGCAAACCGGGGAGTTTTTCGTCCCACTGCCTTACCGCTGGCACGCGGCTGCCCTGACTGACGCCGAAAGCCGCAGGCGCAGCGGCCACGGCAGTCAAGGCCAGCATGACTTTACGGCGGTCTGCGGAGTGCTTTTTGGCAAAGTAGCGTCTACTTTCTCTTTTGCGGCGTCCGGAAGTAAAAACAAAGCGGAACAGCAAAAACAGATCCCGGCCCAGCACCAGCAAAAAAAGAAAAACAACCGTGGCAAAACACCAGCCTTCAAACATTATGAACAGACGCGGCAGTTCAGGCGTTGAAAGACTGTCAAACGCGAAGCGCAGCAAATAATGCTGCGACGCGGCAAAAATCAGCAGGGTCAGAACAAATTTGATTTTTTTGGAAACATTCAGCGGCACGATTAGCCGGGCAAACAGGTAGATAAAAATAATCAGGTGCATCAGCAGAAAAATAATCATGATAATCCCGGAATATTTGTCACTCTGCGGCAGAGCGTTTTAGTTTCTGTTTTAATTCAAGACGGTATGGAAGGCGAAGCAAAAGAGTTTTAAGCAGGTACGCCTGAGCGCGTAGAATCACGCAGTCCCAAGTGTCCGTATTCTGGATTCGCGCAAAAATGTTGAAGCCGTAAAGTACCTTAAGACGCATTTATCTTCAACCCATTAGGACCGGAATAAAAAAACGGCCCGGAACCAGTGCCGGTTCCGGGCCGTTTGCCGTGCTCAAAACAACAGAATCTCAACCATTTATGCCTTGAGACGCTATTCGCATTTTCTTTGCTTTACAGCCTTCTGCAACGAACAGTCACAGGAGGATTTGCTTTATATTCCCAGATAAGCCTTGCGCACGTCCTCGTTGGAAAGCAGGGCCGCGCTGGAATCTTCCATGGTAATGCGTCCTGTTTCCATAACATAACCGCGATTGGCAATCTTGAGGGCGTGGTTGGCGTTTTGCTCAACCAGAAACACCGTGGTGCCGCGCCGGTTGACCTCTTTGATGATATCAAAGATCTGCCGGATGATGATCGGGGCCAGCCCCAAAGAAGGCTCATCCAGCAAAAGCAGACGCGGTCGGGCCATCAAAGCGCGTGAGATAGCCAGCATCTGCTGCTCGCCGCCGGAAAGAGTGCCGCCAAGCTGCCCGGCCCGGTCAGCCAGAATCGGGAATAGCCCTAGCACATAATCGAGGTCCTGCTTGATTCCGGCCTTGTCCCGGCGCAGATAGGCCCCAAGGTCAAGGTTTTCCATAACCGTCATGTCCGGAAAAATCAGCCTGCCCTCGGGCGACTGGCTGATGCCGAGACGCACGATGCGATCCGGCGTCATTTTATGAATCGGAGTGCCATTAAAGATAATCTCGCCGCTACGCGCGGCAACGCCGCCGCTGATAGCCATAAGCGTGGTAGACTTGCCCGCTCCGTTGGCCCCGATAAGCGTGACTATCTCGCCTTCGCGCACATCAATGCTTACGTCCCATAGCGCCTGAATGTTGCCGTAAAAGGTGCTGATATTCTTAATCTTAAGCATCTTCTTCCCCCAGATAGGCCTTGATAACCCTGGGGTCGCGGCTGACCTCGGCCGGAGCGCCGCTGGAGATTACCCTTCCGTATTCCATAACGTATACCTTGTCGGAAACGCTCATTACCATGTTCATGTCATGCTCGATAAGCAGGATGGAGAGATTGAATTCCTCGCGAATCTGCATAACCAGATCGCGCAGGGCCAAGGTTTCGTGCGGGTTCATGCCTGCCGCCGGTTCGTCCAGCAAAAGCAGGTAGGGATCGGTGGCAAGGGCGCGGGCGATCTCAAGGCGGCGCTGCTGCCCGTAGGCAAGGTTGCGCGCCTCCTCGCGGTACAGCTCGTGCAGGCCCATGTACTTGAGCAACTGGTAGCTGCGCTGCACAATGGCTTCTTCCTCGCGCTTAACGCCGCGCGGACGCAGCAAGGCCCCCAGAATTCCGGCACTGGTGCGGCAATGGCGGCCAATCATCACGTTCTCAAGCACAGTCATGCCGGGGAACAGGCGAATATTCTGGAATGTACGGGCCATGCCCAAAGCGGTGGCCTCGTAAGGCTTTACCTTGGTCAGGTTGTGGCTTGCGCCGGGAATAACGCGCCCGTCGCGCTTGTGAATGCTCGGGCTGTTCAGATAAACGGAACCCTGCGTGGGCGTGTAAATACAGGTCACGCAGTTGAACAGCGTGGTCTTGCCCGCGCCATTGGGTCCGATAAGAGCGGTAATGCTCCCCCGGGCCACTTCCAGGTTCACATCGGTCAGGGCCATCAGCCCGCCAAAGCGCATGCTGACGTTCTTGACCTCCAGCACAGCCGTGGCCTGCTGGCTCTTGGCGGTCTCTGACGCAACTGCTGAAGAAGCGGTAGTCTGAATATCCATCTTACTTGCCCTCCACAGCTTCGGCTTCTTCGGCCTTTTTGCCACCGGCCGGGTAGAGGTCGGCATCCAGAATAACCCAGTTCTTGCGTCTGGGCTTGACCAGTCCCTGCGGCTTGAACACCATCATCAGCACCAGACACGCGCCGAACAGCAACATACGGTACTGGGCAAAGGCGCGCAGATATTCCGGCAGGGCCACGATAATGACCGCCCCGAGCACCACGCCCCAGATTGAGCCAAGCCCGCCCAGAACCACCACGCAGAGAATGGTGATGGATTCCATAAAGCTGAAGGCCATGGGGTTAACGAACGATTCCTTGGCTGCGAACAGAACGCCGCCCAGACCGGCCCAGCAGGCCCCAAGAGCAAAGGCAGTAAGCTTGACGCGGGTTTTGTCTATGCCCATCGTCTCGCAGGCCACCTCGTCCTCGCGCATGGCCATCCACGAACGTCCAAGGCGCGAATCGCGCAGTCGCCCGACAGCCACAATGCTTACCAGAGCAAGCAAAATCGCCAGATAATAGACGTAAACCGCCCCGGCCTGCGGCGCAATGTCAAAGCCGAAAAGTCCGGGCTTGGGAATGCCAGCAATGCCGTCCGAGCCGCCGGTCACGTCCTTGAGGTTCAAAAGAACCTGATTGACGATTTCCCCAAAGCCGAGCGTCACAATAGCAAGATAGTCACCGCGCAGGCGCAGGACCGGAAAACCAAGGGCCAGACCGGCAACAACAGCCAACAGGCCGCCCAAAGGCAGCAGCGGCCAGAAGCCAATCATCGGCAGGTTGTGGTTGATAATGCCGTAAGTATAGGCACCCACGGCGTAAAAAGCCATGTAGCCCAGCACCAGCAGCCCGGCCTGCCCGACAATGATGTTCAGCCCAAGGCCGAGTGCCACCCAGATCAGCGCCTGCGTAAGAACCTTGGTCTGGTACCCGCTGATGCCGATGGGCAGCGCGAACAACACTGCCAGCAGCAAACAGGCCGCGATCATTTTCCATTGCGGGCGGTCGGTAAAGTTGGAAGTGACAAAGGCCAGCTTTCTCTTGGCTTCAGGCCCTTTACCGCGAATGGACGTGACCCCGGCAACAAGGCCGAGGGCCAGAATAATCCAGGCGGCAAAACCCGCGCCATCCAGCTTGCCCTTTTCGTAAAACTGCACAAGAAGCGGCACGCAGCCGAGAGCGCAATAAAGCAAGCCCACTGCCCAGTTGCGGATACTGTCCCGCTCAAGCAGCTTGAAGGCCCAGACCATGTCGGCCTCTTCCGGGGTCATGTCGCCCTTGCGCACCATCATGCCGCGCCAGGCAAAAGAAAGCACAAAAATAGCCAGACCAATCCAGACAGCGTTCATAAGTCGCCACTGCACGGCCGGGGGATCGGCAAGGGTATCCACCCGCATGCACAAAAGCGGGAAAGTGAGCAGCATGAACCAGATACTTACTTTGAGAGATCGAATTACGCCGCGCATATCACACCTTCTCCGTCTTGGCTTTGCCCAGAAGTCCGGACGGGCGGAATATCAGGATCAGAATAAGAATGCAGAACGCGAAAACGTTTTCGTAATCGGAAGAAACGTACATGGTGGCGTAGCTTTCGCACAGCCCAAGCACAATGCCGCCCAGCATGGCGCCGGGAATGGAGCCGATGCCGCCCAGAACTGCCGCCGTAAAAGCCTTCAACCCGGCCAGAAAACCGATGTTAAAGTCGAACTGCGGGGTGCGGCTCAAAATAAGCACGCCGCCCACTGCCGCCAGAGCCGAGCCGATAACAAAGGTGGCCGAGATGATCTTGTCTGCGTCAATACCCAGCAGCATGGCCATTTTGCGGTTCTGGGCCGTGGCGCGCATGGCCTTGCCCAGCCGCGTATAGCGGATGAACAGGGTCAGGCCAGTCATTACCAGCGCGCTGGTCAGAATCAGGATAAAGCTTGCGGAGTCGAAAATATGCGCAATCGGCTCCAGAAACTCAAAATCCGGAATGTTGTAGGGAAAAATCACATACTGGGAAGTCTGGGCCAACTGCACATAGTTGAGCAGAAAAATTGATACGCCAATGGCGCTGATCAGCGGGGAAAGGCGGTTTGCCCCGCGCAGCGGCTTGTAGGCGATCTTCTCCATGGTAAAGCCATAGGCCGCGCAATATAAAATGGCTACAAGGCCAGCGATGACTATCAGCCCCAGAGTAGGCAAACCGAGAAAGCCCAGCAGCCCGGAAATGATCAGGGCGGTGAAGGCGCCAATCATGTAGATTTCGCCGTGCGCAAAGTTAATCAGCTCGATGATGCCATAGACCATGGTATAACCGAGCGCGATAAGCGCATAGATGCTGCCGCGCGTAAGCCCGTTCACGGTGCATTCGCCAAGGGTCAGCCAATCGAAGTTTTGTAAGGTTTCAAGCATCGCTTTTCA
>JAJDJF010000059.1 GCA_030267065.1 Desulfovibrio sp. OttesenSCG-928-C06
GCTGATTTTGTAAGGCCTTGTCTGTGAGGTTTATCTGCGTAATTTGAAGGGCCGGGTTTGCTTACGGTATAAGTTTTTGCTGTACCTAACCGCCAGCTCCGGCATTCGGCTAAACGCCTTTGTCGAGGAAGCGAGGCGTGCCTACAACCTTGACTTTGCGGACGTTCTTCATGTTTTTCTTGCCGAAGGTGAACTTCATGGTTTCCGTTCCCAGCGGTTCGATATCTATCGTTTTGTTGCCGATGGTCTTCTTGTAGCCAACCCACTTTCCGCCTTCCTCGGCTTCGTAGTGGACTGCAATATCATCAACTCTACCAATGCGCTGGCCTGTGGAGTTATTGAGCATTTCAACGGTAACAACAAAGCTTTGCTTGTCGCTGCTTCTGACAACGGATTTGGTGTTGATGCTGAATTTTGAATTGCTCGCCGCTGTCGTTTTCGGCTTGGGTCTGGCTGAAACCGGGCGGGACATGTAGGTTACGTCGGAAATCTTGACGTTCTGAATGTTCCTGAATGCCGCGCCGTCATTGACGAAAAGAGTGACATTGAGTTTTGCGTTGGTGTAGATCGGGTTCTTGGGCTCATAGTTGCTTCTGTACGAAACATACTTGCCGTCAGCATGATCGAACGACACAGTATATGTATTGAAGCCAACGATATCTTCCTTGAAGTTGTTCGTAATGGTTGTACTCAGAGTCAGCTTGCCGTCCTTCAGCTTTCCGGCGCTGCCTGTCCACATGATATTGCCACGGTTGGGACCGTACTCCATATCAGGCTTCGTGTACTCGTCAAACTCGATATCGGTCAGCTGCACCCTTGATGGCGACGCCGGGCTTTTACCCTGTGCATGCGCCTCGATTTGCGCATCGGTGAGGCCATTCTTGTAATGCGTGCCAGATATGGGGGCCTTGAAGGTGAGAATCTTGACGCTATTGGGCGGGAAGGACGGGAACGTCGAAGTAAAAGAGGATTCCCACGGCGTAAAGATATCGTACTCCTGAGCTACATTTGAATACAGCTTGGTGATATTCTTGTCCGAGTTGTTGTAGACTGCGGCCTTGATGAATATGCCAGTATGCTTGGCATCTTTCTGCGCACTGAGAAGCCGGACCTTGACCCTTTTAAAATCCGCGTCAGCCGCATTGCGGGTTTGCGTCTGCTTCTGGGCGGGCGGTGGCGTTGGGTCTTCATCGCTTTCAAAGGTGACATTGTGGATGGTGACCCTGAAGTTTGATACATCATCAGGATCATTGACGATGAAGAAGTAGCTCCGTTGCTCTCCCGGTTGTAGCGGTGTTTTCAGCTTGGCGCTTTTCTGGTTTGAGTCTTCCTTCATCTCGCCGTACTGCTCATAGGTCCATGAACGGGGGCCGAGATGGGTGACTGCCTCATCCGTGTTGTTGATCAGCTTCCCAAAGACTTTGAGCTGTCCCTTGTCGTTTATTTCGGTCCCGGTAAATTCCCAGGTCACAAGGGTATCGTCAGCCAGAGCGGGAGCGGCAAAAAGCGCCAGGCTCATCAGCGCTGCAAGGCAAAGCGGGAGAAATCTGTTTTTGAAAATGACGGTACGGTACATTCTCGCTCCTCAGTATAAATTAATGGAACGCCGCAAAAAGGAGGCATGCCTGCTGTGCAGGCATGCCTCGACGGCCTGTACGCCTAGCCGAACGCCGCACCTTCCCTGCGGGTAATGGTCAGGGTTGCAGATCCATCTTCAAGGTCAATGACCAAATCAAAAATAAGGGTATCGTTGCCGAAAACAAAGCGCGGCAGGTCTTCCCCATTGGCATCCGCTACCAGTCCCAGAAATTGGATCACCGCTTCCCAACGCTTTTCGTCAGTCTCTGTATCGTCAATAACTTCCGCATCCGGGAGCAGTGCAGCCCCTTCGCTGGTCAGCGCGGCTTCATCTTCGTTGTAAGCCAGAGCCCAGGGGGTTGTGCCAAAATTTTTCAGGCCCTCAAATATGGCCATAAACGTAGAGTTGGAGCAATTGGCAACAAGGTTGGCGGATTCGGCAAGTTCCTTGCCGGGTACCAAATCGGGTGAGAACACCAGCCCGTCTCCAACCAGACTCCAGGACACGTCAGCAAAGGAAACAGCAAACGCGCCCGGATCTTCGGACTTATCCGCGCCGGGGGTGGCGGCATTTTTCCAGGTAGTTTCATCCAGACCGAACTCCATGGCCTGAACAAGGAAAGAAAGCGGCACGCCGGCAGGAGAAACATAGTTTTCTCCGCCAGATTCAATCACCAGAGACGGGTATGATACCTCGGCGTTGGGGTTGGCCTTGTCCATGGAAAAAATGATTTCCGTGGCAGCGCCCGGTTCCGGCTCCTGATAAAACTGCCATGCGCTACCGTCAGCCGCCTGCACGGCGATGCGGTTGCATTCGTATTCCGGAAATTTGTCAGACGGCACGGTTATGGAGGCTTCCGCCTTGATCGCCCCGGCTGCCTGTTTGGTTACGCCAGCATCATCAACGCAGTAAACAGCCTTGATATCCAGTTCCATTTCATTGTTCAGGGCGATTTCCGCGCCAGAAGCGATTCCCGCCGGTGCGCCAGCCATGAGCATTACCGCCAGAAGGCAGGCGGCTCGCCGTTTCAAATGCATCATATCCTTTCTCCTGTGCGCTCCCCGCCCTGCGGGACCGCACTGCTATACGGTTTTAAAACAGGCGGAGCGGCATGCCGCCTTGCATCGGGACGAATCAGGCAGGTTGCTCCCGGTTACATTAGCGATGCCGCTGATAAACCCCCGAAACAAGACCATGGGGGTGCCATAAACCGGGTCAACAAGGCCGGATATTGCAAGTTCAAGGCCAGTGGCTCATGGCGCAGAAAATACCGGCACTGTGCGGCTTTAGATATATATGGCGAAAAAGATAACGCGCAATACGCCCGGATAATGGGCATAGAATAAAAATTCGCCCATTATCCGGGCGCAAGCGATGTCAGTTTGCGCCATATGACTGGGGTTTGCCAGTGTTTGCGTAGTTAATACGCCGCCCTGCGCACAAAACATGCCATTGGCACATGTTATGCAATTTCAAAAAAAGCTGACCGGCACGAACGGAGCATCCAATAAAGCCCACTTCGCTGTCAGGCAGACAATATAATTGACCATATTCTGGGCGAACCGCCATAAACAACGCCAGCACAAGGATTTATAATGAAAAACATCTTCCGCGCTTTTCTCGCCTGCTGCCTGCTGCTGCTGACAGCCAGCCCCGCACTGGCCGAGCTTGAGGTCAAATTCATCAACCGCACCGGTTTTGAGATACAGGCCATCAATATCAAAGGTGACGGCGGCGGCATGGGCTTTACCATCCGAGTTGTGCCGGACAACTTTTGCATTTTTGCGGACGGCAATTCCAGCCAGTTGCAGGAGGTCACCATCGATGTGGGGCTGATGCTTCTCACGTTCACTGACATGTCCGCTCTGGAAGGCAATTCCAAACCGATCCTTGAGCTATCCTACGGCGAGGACGGCCTCCCCCGTCTGACGCTGGTTGATAACCCCGACGCCCCGGATTCCGGCTCAGTCCAGAAAGGCGAATCCTTTGACCTGCCGGCCGGACCAATCTGGAGTAACGATCACGCTGCCAAGCGCTGCCCGGAGGTTCTGGAAAAGTGGCTTGCCGAGAACCCCGGCAGTCAGGCTGAATGGAACGGAAACTGGCTCACAACCGAGCCCGGCGAGATGAGTGTTTGCGGCATTACTCTTCTTGAGGGCGGGACTGCTCCTTCTTCCGCATCCGGCGCAAGCTTTGCGGGCACGGAAACAGTTCTTGCCGATCCGGCAGACCCGACCAATACTTCCTTTTCCGCAGTACTTGCCGCCGAAAACCTTGGCGAAATCCGGGCCATGGGCGCGCAGGATTTTCCATTATGGAGCTCGCAAGTCTATCTTCCGGCCAGCTTTGCCGGAAAAACATGGGCCGTTCTGGTTGAATCGCAGGAATCGTTTTCCAGAAACGATGCCGACAAGCCAGGCGCGTGTAGTTTGCGTACATACACCATTGGCATTGATGATCTGACGCAGTTTTTGCAGACCCTGGCACAAATTGGCTACCGTCCGTGGTTTTTCCAGCTTTCTACCGGAGAAGACATGGAGACGGAACATATGACGCAAATCTGGAAGGAAGACCTGAGCAGGGAAAAAGCCTGGAATGAGGTCGCAGACGTCTGCATGACCGTAAACCAGAACAACGACCCGGCCGCCGTTGATATCGTTCTTCTTAACAGTAACGGCTATGATCTGGCTGAAGAAGGCCAGAACCCGGAACTGCCCGGCTTCCGTATGCGGGTATCCAACGCCAATGTAATTGTTTTGCAGTACCTGCCGGACGTCTCCGAACTAATCTCCATGACGCGCGATTAAAAACAGTTAACGCGCTATCCAGCACAGCGCCCGGTGGTGAAGGTCAACACCACGGGGCGCTACCATATCATGAGTAAAATGTAGCCGCCTGCCCTATACAACCTGCGGCGCTACGGGTACGGATTCTTCAATTTCACTTCCGGCTCCGTTCTCATCATCCGCTTGCCCGGCAATAATTCCGGTATGCGGATCGACCAGATTTCCAGCCGGTTCCTTGCAAATCAAAGCGCAAAGCAGGAAGATGCCGCCGCAGACAATCCACTCCATATAGATAAGCTCGGGACCAATGCGCCACTGCGGAAAATACGTCCACACAACCCAGAGCAGCAGCGACGCGGCGACAATGGGCAACCCGGCAGCCTTGCGGCACAGTCTGGGGAAATAAAGTCCGGCAATAATCAGCAGGGTGAAGGACGTCGTCATGGCAAGCGCGGTGGTGAGAGTTTTAAGAATCCCCACAACCGTAAGGGCCAGCACAAAGGCCGCCAGACTCACGCCAAGCACCACCAGCCGGGAGACGAGCACTTCGCTCTTTTGACCAAGCGGCTTGCGGCAGGCTTTTTTGACCACATCTTCCATCACCAGCGTGGAGCAGCCCATCAACAGACCCACGGCGGTGGAGACGTCAGCCGCCCAGAGAGCCGCAAGAAAGATGCCGCCAACCAGTGGGGTAAGCTGCGTTACCAGCATGGGCAGAGCCATGGCCGGGCTTTCAAGGTTCGGGTAAAGAGCGGCTGCGATAATGCCGAAAATCGCGCACAGAAAACCGGCAGGCAGAACCAGAATGCCGCCAATCAAAAATCCCCTTCTGGCCGTGCGCCCGTCACGCGCGGCAAAGCTAATCTGCGAAACAGCCTGATTGCTAACCGCCATGGTGCACATTACCACCACAAAGGCGCAAACCGTGGCAATGCCCATTCCGCTGACCGGGTCCAGCCATACATCCGAAACCGGCAGGCTGGCTGTTACCACTTCCATACCCCCGGCCTTGCCAAGCGCTTGCCAGAGCGCCACGATAATCCCCAGATAAATCATCACGACATTGATCAGGTTGGTCAGACCGCTGGCCCAGTAGCCACCGATAAGTGTAATCAGGATGAAGATGGCAGCCGAGGCGATCATGCCCTGCTTCATGGTGAACAGATCAGGCAAAAGCGCGGTTAGAATAGCCCCGCCAGCCACATATTGCAGGGCCGTAATGCTCAGGATGACCAGAAGCTGGCAGATTACGCTCAACAACCGGGTTTTGCCGCCAAACATGGCTCCCATCATTTCCGGAATGGTCTTTACGCGCATACGGCGAAAACGCTTGGCCACAGTAAGCCCTACCAGAATACCGCCCAGCCCCCAGGCCGCATTGTACCACCCGGCGGAAAGCCCCTGCGTGTAGGCGCGCTCGGCAACGCCAACAGTTGAAGCTCCGCCCACGGCCAGCCCTACCAGCATAACCACAATCAGCGGAACCGGCATGTTGCGCCCGGCCAGCAGATAGCCCAGCGCGCCGTTGCTTGAGCGTTTGACCAGCCCGGCCGACCACCAGGATATACCCAGCAGCGCAACCACATAAACAATTAGAATTATTAACTGAACATTCACCTAAGTTCTCCTTGTGACATGTTGCGTGGTGAAAAAAGAACGCAAAAAAGCCGGGCATCCTTTCCGCTTTTTTGCGAGGATGCCCGGCTTATTCTATCCGGTTAAATGTGCTCAGCTTTTACAAGACGCAACCAACCGGAACGCGGACTCCTCGCGTTCTAAAGAAAAAGCTAAAGCTAAACTGCGTCATGTAGTTGTTAAGCACGAAAACACTTTCCTTGTTGTTTTGGCAAAGCTACCCCCGCTATTGTAAAAATGTCAACAGCAAAATCAAAGCGGACAAAAATCAGCATTGTAACACCATAAAATTACAGAACATTTTTAGACACAAAACTGCCGTGCAACAATAAACCGTCCGTACTGCCGCAGATTGGCACAGCGCCACGCCCACCCTGCCGGAACAACCGCAAAAAGTGAATAACTTCACAGTTGACAGCCCCGGTCGGAACTCATTAGTTGTTAGAAGTCATTTCATAAATGTCTTTTTGCCATTTGCCATCGTCCGCTTCGAGTGGGCTCGTCCAGTGCGAAGTTCATAAAAGAACAAAAATCCTGTTTATGAAACGACTTCCAGTATATTTTAAACCAGTTACGCACGCCTGCCACTGCCACAGGCTGGCGCGCGCCGCGCAATCACGCGCAAGCATTGCTTTTAAGCCAACATGCAACCAAATCAGGGGATTCACATGCCAAACAGAAGCCAGGCCAGGCCATCCATGTGGAAGCACTACCGTTTTCCGCTAATTCTGCTCATATCCATCATTCTCGGCAGCGCCATCGGTCTGATTTTCGGCAAACAGGCCATGGCCCTGCAACCACTGGGCGATATCTTCATCAACCTGATGTTCATGGTTGTTGTGCCGCTGGTGTTTGTGACCATCTCCAGCGCAGTAGGCAACATGCTGAACATGCGCCGCCTTGGTAAAATCCTTGGCGCGACCTTTGGGGTATTCCTCGGTACCGGCGGTATTGCTGCGGTAATCATCATTGCCGTGGTAAAAATTTTCCCGCCCGCCCTTGGGGTGGATATCCCGCTGGAAGCCGCCGACGGCCTGAAAGAAGTAACCCTCAGCCAGGCCATTGTTGGCGCGCTTACGGTTAACGACTTTGCGGGGCTGCTCTCCCGCCGCAACATGCTGCCGCTGATCGTGTTCTCGATTCTGTTCGGCGCCTGCGTAAGCATTGCCGGTGGCGAAAACAACCGCATAGCCAAGCTGCTTGACGATCTTTCCCGCGTAATGATGAAGATGGTCGACCTGATCATGCTCTACGCCCCCATTGGCCTTGGCGCTTACTTCGCCGCCCTTGTCGGCGACCTTGGCCCGCAGCTGATCGGCGCTTACGGCAGGGCTATGGCTATCTACTACCCGCTTTGCCTGCTCTACTTCCTCATTTTCTTCCCGCTCTATTCCTGGCTGGCCGGGGGCATGGAAGGCTTGCGCCGCATGATTCGCTTCATCCTGCCGCCCACCATTACCTCGCTGGCAACCCAGAGCTCCATCGCCACGCTGCCGGTAAACCTTGAAGCCTCGGCCAACATCGGCGTGCCCAAAGACGTGCGCGACATCGTGCTGCCCATGGGCGCCACCATGCACATGGAAGGCTCGGTTCTTTCCGCCGTGCTGAAAATCGCCTTCCTGTTCGGTCTGTTCGGGCAGGAGTTTGTGGGCCTTGAAATGTACGTTGTTACCTTCCTTATCGCCATCATGAGCGGCGTGGTAATGAGCGGCGTGCCCGGCGGCGGCCTGATTGGCGAAATGCTAATCGTGAGCCTGTTCGGCTTCCCGCCCGAAGCCTTCCCGATCATCGCCACCATCGGCTTCCTTGTTGACCCGCCCGCCACCTGCATCAACGCCACCGGCGACACCATCTCTGCCATGATGGTAACCCGCATTGTTGAAGGCAAGGACTGGCTCAAGAAGAAGGCCATGGCCGAAACGCACACCGAAATAAAGGAAGTGCAGAAGGCAGTGGAAGGCAAGGACAGCGGCCGCGTAAACTGGGGCTAGGTTATATCGGCACCCTGAATGCCGACACGGTAAACACCCCCGGAAAATCAACAGACCGTATAGTCTGAATTTATTACATCAAATAAAAGGGTTCCCGCGTAACTGCGGGAACCTTTTTTAATATCACGCTGTTGTGGCGTAAGCTTACTG
>JAJDJF010000006.1 GCA_030267065.1 Desulfovibrio sp. OttesenSCG-928-C06
TACTATGCATGAATACCTCAGTTATATTTTTCATGCAACCATAGATAATACCTGCTTTTTTATGCGATGCAACAATGAGTAGTGCCGGCGGGTCGCGGGCAGGGCAGGATAAGCATGGCGTTTGCAATCGGGCGGCTCAAGGCGTATATTACAGGACTGTTGTCGATAAAGACCATCCGGTTACATTGCAGCCCGGCAATATCCGGGCGGTGATACTGACTGACAGTAATGAGGTAATATAATGAATTTTTCGATAGATTTGTTTTCGAGCAACTTGTTCTTGCGCCGCGCCGCTCTGGCTTTTGCGGCCTGTTTTATGGTTGCGGCTCTGGTTTTGTGCGGCGGACTGCATACTGCCGGAGCTGCTGAAAATACCGCCGCAACTGCGTCCGGAGAGCCTGATGCTGCGCGTGTGCGCGATGTGATGACACAGGCGCAGAAGCTGTACGACATGCGCGAGTTTGAGCAGTCGCGCAAGATGGTGGAGGATTTGGCAGAAGAGGGAAGCTCTGCCGCCATGTTCGCCATGGCCTTGATGGAAGCCCGCGGCAACGGCAATAAAGAGAACAAGCCGGACTTTGCCAAAGCGCGTGTCTGGTGGGAAAAGGCCGCCGCCAAGGGGCATGTGGAGTCCATGTATAACCTTGGTCTGGTTTATTACCGGGGCGTACAGGACGGCGGCGATGGCAGCGATTCTTCCAAACAGAACTTTGCTTTGGCACGGGAATGGTGGACGAAGGCTGCCGATCAGGGACACCTGCGGGCAGTTTATTCGCTTGCAGGCATGGCGCGAACCGGTGAGGGGCAGCCCAAAAATTTTGAGGAAGCCTTCAAGTGGTACCTGATGGCAGCCGAGGCCGGGCACTCTGATTCGCAGTTTCAGGTTGGCAGTATGTACCTTAACGGCAAAGGCGTTGAGAAGAACCATGAAGAGGCCGTCAAATGGATGCAGAAGGCCGCGCAGGGCAAGCACCCCGGCGCTGTTAACGCCCTGCGCCTGATGAAGATGCAGCAGCCGCAGGCTAAAACAAATTAAGGTTGCTCAATCCATCACCTCGGCCAATTTTTCCGCGATATCAGCCATTTTGCGCAGATGGTCCAAGACTGGGCAACGCGTTCGCAGACGGCAAGCCATTGTTGAAAAGCCGTCAGGAATAGAACATTCCCACTTGAAATGCTCTGCAAGGAATTGTCTTCAAAGCCTTGTCGCCAAATGATTGCAGCGCGGCTTTGCCGACTGTCTGGCAATCATGTGAAGTGCTAATTGCCCTGGACGCGTTGTAGCTCTGATATGCAAGGAACCGCGACATTATTATATAATGCCGCGGTTCATGCGTTTAAAGCTTTTGGGCTTTGTATTGTATCTGCGCTTTTAAGTTATTGAACAGTAGGTGTAGCTTTTCCGCTAGCACCGGCAGTGCTTTTACGGGCCGCAGGCGCTTTTTTTGCGGGCGGGCTTTTTTTGGCCGGCGGGCTTTTCTTTGCCGCGCGCGGGGCATCGGCAAAGGCCAGATTCAGCACGTCCTTGAGCGTGGTGGCCGGATGTACTGTGATCTGGCGCAGCAGTTCGTCCGGTATGTCTTCCAGATCCTTCTGGTTCTGCCTTGGGATGGTCACATTCTTGATGCCGCGTGCCACAGCAGCCAGGATTTTTTCCTTGATGCCGCCCACGGGCAGAACGTTGCCGCGCAAGGTTATTTCACCAGTCATGCACAGGTCGGCCGAAACCGGCTTGCCGCTTAGAACCGAGATCAGGGCCGTTGCCAGCGTTACCCCGGCCGAGGGGCCATCCTTTGGCGTAGCCCCGGCAGGCACATGGATATGAATATCCATATTCTCGTTGAATTTGGGGTCGATTCCCAGCTCAACGGCGTGGCTGCGTGCGTAGCTGACCGCTGCCTGTGCGCTTTCCTTCATCACATCGCCAAGCTGCCCGGTGAGGATCAGCCTGCCGTTGCCGGGCATGCTGGTTACCTCGATATGCAGCAGTTCGCCGCCGTAGGGCGTCCAGGCCAGACCAAGTGCCACGCCCGGCAGCAGATTGTTGTCAAGTTCCTCATCCAGAAAGCGCGGTGCGCCCAGAAGCTGGTGCATGACTGGAATATCCACGGTAAAGGGCGGCTTTTCGCCTTCGGCCTTTTTGCGGGCCAGCTTGCGGGCAACGGAGCCAATTTCGCGCTCCAGATTACGCAGCCCTGCTTCGCGGGTATATTCGCGCACCATTGTTTCCAGCACGTTTTCCTTTAAAACCATGTCCTTTTCCGCCAGTCCGTTTTCCTTGGCCTGACGCGATGTGAGGTAGCGTTCGGCAATGGCGACCTTTTCCTGCATGGTGTAGCCGGGGATGCGAATAATCTCCATGCGGTCGCGCAGGGGGCCGGGGATGGTGTCCAGCGAGTTGGCGGTACAGATGAACATGACCCGTGAAAGATCATAGGGCACGTTCAGATAATGGTCGCTGAAAGAGAAGTTCTGTTCCGGGTCAAGCACTTCCAGCAGGGCAGAGGACGGGTCGCCCCGGAAGTCCGCGCCTATCTTGTCCACTTCGTCCAGCATGATAACCGGGTTGCGCGTTCCGGCCTGCTTCATGGCCTGAATCACGCGGCCCGGCATGGCACCAACGTAGGTGCGGCGGTGACCGCGAATTTCCGCCTCGTCACGCATGCCGCCAAGGGACATGCGGAAGAACTTGCGCCCGGTAGCTCTGGCAATGGAGCGCCCCAGCGATGTTTTGCCAACGCCCGGAGGCCCCGCAAAGCAGAGGATAGGCCCCTTGGACTTGGGGTTGAGCTTGCGCACCGAAAGATATTCGAGAATGCGCTCCTTGACCTTGTCCAGGCCGTAATGATCTTCGTCCAGAATCTTCTGGGCCTTTTTGATGTCCAGCGTATCGCGCGACATTTTGCGCCATGGCAGATCTGCCAGCCATTCAAGGTAGGTGCGCAGTACCGAAAATTCGGCTGAGTCCGAATGCATGCCTGAAAGGCGCTTGAGCTGCTTGTCCGCCTCCTTGCGCACTTCCGGCGGCAGTCCGGCCTTGTCCAGCGCGTCCTGCAACTCGTCCATGTCGCTGGTATCCGGGCCGCCTTCGCCCAGTTCGCGGCGGATGGCCTTCATCTGCTCGCGCAGGTAGTAGTCGCGCTGGGCTTTGTCCATGCCCTCACGCGCACTTTCCTGAATGTTGATCTGCATGGTGGCCAGTTCCGCTTCCTTGCCCAGATGCCGGTTGACCAGCGACAGACGCTTGACCGGATCAAGGCACTCCAGAAGTTCCTGTGATTCGGCAACTTTCAGGCGCAGGTTGGCGGCAATGAGATCGGCCAGACGCCCGGGGTGGTCAACGCCGGTCAGCACCGCGCTCACTTCCGGGTTGTTGATGCCGCGCATGGAAAGGATCTTGTCGCTCTGGTCGCGGGCGGCGCGCATCATGGCTTCCACTTCCAGCCCGGCGTAATGCTCGTCGCGCTCGGGCAAAAGTTCCACATCGGCTTCCAGATACGGCTTGCCGGTGGTGATGTTTGTGGCGCGGGCGCGGGTAAGCCCCTGCACCAGAAGCTTAAGGCGTCCGTCCGGCATCTTGAGCATGCGCATAATCACCACAACAGTGCCGATGCGGTGCAGATCCTCCGGCTGCGGGTTTTCGACCGCTTCGTCTTTCTGGGTAAGGATCATCAGGTAGCGGTTGCCGTTAAGGGCCGCATCCACCGCCTGCACCGAGGCGTCACGCCCCACAAACAGGGGCAGCAGCATATAGTTGAAGACCACCACATCGCGCACGGCCAGAACCGGCAAGGTGCCGGGAATGTCCGATGGCAGGGTGTTCTGGTTTTGTGGGTTATCGTTAAAGGGGATGTTTTCGCCCGTTCCGGACTCGCCATCACCGGCGGCAATGGAAAAATCTATTTCTTCCGAAGCGGAAACCCCGGCTTCAGAGAAATCATCCAGAATATCTTTATCGTCTTTGCTCATGCGTTCACCTCACAGGGATTACTCATAAGGCCGAGTGAGCCGGTGCCTGAAACAGGCTAACCGCTTTGGCGCGGCTTTGTCTGTTGTTTTCGTATTATTAGAAGTCATTTCATAAAATGGCTTCCTGAAAAGAATTCGGCAATATGCTTCAGGCTATAAATAACCTTATAGAAATAGGTCTGAAGTGAGGATTGTCAAGGGGGCAGTGAGTTCTGACAGGAGCAGTCAGTCAATCAGACTGGCCTGTTGTCTGTTTTGCTGCCAGTCTGCCTGTGCGGTTGCCAGTCTGGCTGACAGGCGCTGGAACGGTTCAAGCTGAAAATTGTTTTTTGAGGCTTTAGAACATCAGGCCGTCGTTCAGGATGGAGTAGCAGGCATCATCGGTCACAACTATATGATCAAGCATGCGCACGCCGATTTGCGCGGACATTTCCTGTATGGAGCGGGTAAGCTGAAGATCCGGCTTGGAAGGGGAGACATTACCGGCCGGGTGGTTGTGCACCATGATAAAACTGTGCGCCTTGAGGAGCAGGGCGCGTTGCAGCAGTTCGCGCGGGTACACGGTGGAGGCGTCAATGGTGCCCTTGCAAAGGCGCTCCCATGAGATCATGTTCAGTTGCGCGTCCAGAAAGACAACCCAGATCTCCTCGTGCGGTACGCCAGCCAGACGGACGCGGGCCATGGCTGCCACTTCTTCCGGCGTGCCGAGCTTTTCCTTGCGGCGCAGGGGCGATTCGGCGTAGCGGGCCAGCAACTCGCGCAGCAGCGTCCAGTATTCCAGCAGTTTGGGTCCAAAGCCTTCAACCGTCAGCAGCTCGGCCGGCTTTGCGTCCAGCGCGCCCTTTACGGACTGGAAGCGCCGCAAAAGTTCCTTGGCCAGCGGCTTGGTGTCCTTGCGGACCAGCACTTTGGCAAGCAGCAGTTCCAGAATTTCATAGTCGGGCATATCGACAGGATTCTTGGCCAGTTTTTCGCGCAGCCGTTCGCGATGCCCGTGGTAATGCAGGCCCTGTTCTTTCATCAGACCGCTCCGAACAGCCGGAACAGTTCGGCTATCAAGCGCTCAAAAGCCTGCTGCGGGCTGCGTTCGCCGCTTTTTACGCCTTTGTCGGCTGCCAGTGCCAGATCCCAGATTTTGCTTACTCCGGTATAGCCGAGCTTGCGGGCCAGCACTGTTTTGGCGCTTAGCGCCTGAGGCGGCATTTTGGAGGTAGGCTCGCCAGCCAGAATCTGCCACATGATGCGCGCCTCGCGCAGCAACATGGCGCTGAACGAGAATAGCCCGGAATCGGCGGCAGAGGCGTGGTCTTTTTGATATTGCGCCCAGATTGCGCCGGGGTTGCGGCCGGACTGTAGCCCCTGCAGGAATGCGAATATATCCATGTCTGCCTGATAGTTGAGCATGGACAGGGCTTCCGGGGTAAGACGCCCGTCGGGACAGGCCAGAGCTATTTTTTGCAGCTCAAGGCGTATTGTTCCGGCATCCGGCTGCATGGAGCGGGCCAGCGTATCCAGATCCTGCGGGCTGAAAGAGAGATTCTGCCGCTGTGCCTCAGCCTGCACAAAGCCGCGCACATCGCGTGGGGAAAGGGGCGGTACCTCGCGGTACCAGCCCTGTTTCTGCGCGAACTGCACGCACTGGAGTTTGGAAATGTGCGCCGGAATTTTGGCCTTGCCGTATTCGAAGTCGACCTCAAAGCACAAAAAAGGCCAGATTTGACCGCTGATGCTGGCAAGCGCGTTGGAGATGCGTTTGAGGCCGTCCGCATTGACGTTCTGCGCATTGCGCAGGATCACAACCCGCGGCTGGGCGAACAGGCCCTGAAGGGTCAGTTTTTCCCAGAATGTTTCGCCAAGCGGCTCGTCGCCCCAAAAGACACAGGTCTCCCAGTTGCTTGCACCTGCCTGCCCATCCTTTTGCCCGTCACCCAGCAGGCTGCCAGGGCCGCCTGCATCGGCAGCCGGGTCCGGCTTGTACGCGGCCAGGAGCGAGTTGATGTGCTCTTTGAGGAGCACTGAATCAGGCCCCAGGCATATGTTGAAGCCAGGTTTGGACATTCTAGAACTTGTCGCGCAGGCTGCTTACCAGCCGCTCGGCTATGCGTTTGCTGAGCAGTTCTGCAGCAGTGCGCTCGTAGTAGGTATCGTAAGTTTCAGCATAGCTGATATCGCCGGAGCGCCAGACTTCGGTGTTGCCATTCCCTTCGTAGACAATGGCCTGCACTATCATGCTGGCGCGGAACAGCAGGGAGTCATCGTGCTTGTTGCTGACGCTTTCACGGATGGTGAAGCGCTTCACGTTGATCTGCATGCTGTAGTCAGACTTGCCGCTGTCTACCCAGACCGCGACTTTGCGGGCGCTGACCTCGTCGCGGATATTGGAGCGCAAGATCTGCGATAGCCAGGGGTAGAGGGTAGGCTGCTCTATTCCCTTGATGCTCAGTGTGCTGGTTGCTTCGCCCAGCACAGTGGGCTTTCCGGCCTGAAAGCCGTAGCCGCAGCCGCCAAGGTAGAGGGCAGGCAGTACAAGTAGCGCGGCCAGAATCAGAAAACCGGCTCTACTGCGCAAGGTGCGTGCGCCGCAAGGAGTGGGGGTGGACAGGTTGCCCTGCCCACCATTAGTACCAGCTCCGTATCTTTCTTTTTTAGGATACAACGACATTGACGAGTTTTCCCGGCACATAGAGGACTTTTCTGACGGTGAGTCCTTCCGTGTGCTTTTTGACGTTAGGTTCCGCAAGGGCTGCTGCTTCGATTTCGGCCTGAGTTGTTTCGGCCGGAACCTCGATTTTGCCCCTGAGTTTGCCGTTAACCTGCACCACCACGGTAATGACGCTGCGCTGCATGGCTTCCGGGCTGTAAACAGGCCACGGCTGGCTGGAAGCGCGTCCGTCAAATCCGAGAAGCTGCCAAAGTTCTTCGGTCATGTGCGGAACAATCGGGGTGAGCATGGCCAGAACACTGGCCTGCGCTGAGGCCAGCACTTTTTTGCCTTCGCTGGTCTGAAGGAGCTCTTCCTTGACCAGATACAGGTGGTTCACCAGCTCCATGACAGCCGCAATGGCGGTGTTGAACTGGAAGCGATCCGCAATGTCGTCCCCGGCTTTTTTGATCGCGGCGTGTTCGCGGTAGCGGGTTTCGCGCGCGGCTTCGGTTTTGGCGTCATCAGCGGTGGAAGAACAGGCAGCGGCAGCCGGAAGCTGTCCTACAAGTTCCGCCGCAAGCCGCCATACGCGCTGCACAAAGCGGTTTGCGCCTTCAATACCGCTGTCTGTCCAGTCAAAATCGCGCTCGGGCGGAGCCGCAAACAGGCAGAACAGGCGCACGGTATCCGCGCCGTACTTGGCAATCATTGATGTCGGATCAACGGTGTTGCCTTTGGATTTGGACATCTTGGAGCCGTCCATAAGCACCATGCCCTGGGTCAGCAGGCGGGCAAAAGGCTCGTCAAGCTCGATAAAGCCGCAGTCGCGCAGTGCCTTCACAAAGAAGCGCGAGTAAAGCAGGTGGAGAATGGCGTGCTCAACGCCGCCGATGTACTGATCCACCGGCAGCCAGCTTTTTACGGCTTCGGGATTGAAAGCGCGGTCTTCTTCGCGCGCGCCGGTATAGCGGGCAAAGTACCATGAGGATTCCACAAAGGTGTCCATGGTGTCGGTTTCACGCCGTGCTTCGCCGCCGCATTTGGGGCAGGTGCAGCGGTAGAATTCCGGGGTATCCGGCAGGGGCGAGCGCCCGTCCGGGTGGGTCTGCACGTCCATGGGCAGCACCACCGGCAGGTTTTCGGCCTTTTCCGGCACCACGCCGCACTTGTCGCAGTAAATCATGGGGATGGGCGCGCCCCAGTAGCGCTGGCGCGAGATGTTCCAGTCGCGCAGGCGCCAGGTTACGGTGCGCTTGCCCTTGTTGTTGCTTTCAAGCCAGTCGGCTATGCGTCCCTTGGCGGTTTCGTTGTCCAGCCCGTCGTATTCGCCGGAATTTTGCATGATGCCCTGACCGCTGTAGGCTTCGGTCATGTTCTCGATGGTGAGGTCGCCATCTTTGGGCTGCACTACCACGCGCATGGGCAGGTTGTATTTTTTGGCAAAGTCAAAGTCGCGCTGGTCATGGGCCGGTACGGCCATTACCGCCCCGGTACCGTAACCGGCCAGAACGAAGTTGGCCACAAAGATGGGCATCAGATCGCCGGTAAAGGGGTTTTTGCAGTAAGAGCCGGTGAAGATACCTTCTTTTTCAATGGCTTCCGCGCCAACGGCGTTTTTCTGCGCTTCCAGACGGAGTTTTTCCACAAAGGCGCGTACGGCTGCTTCCTGCTCCTTGCCCTTGATCAACTGTTCAAGCAGGGGATGCTCGCCGGAAATGCTCATGAAGGTGGCACCGAATACGGTGTCTTGTCTGGTGGAGAACACACGGATTGCACCGTTGCCTTCCGCCAGCTCAAATTCAATTTCCGCGCCGATGGATTTGCCGATCCAGTTTTTCTGCATGGTCAGCACGCGCTCGGGCCAGCCATCGGTCAGCTTGTCCAGATCTGCCAGCAGTTCGTCCGCGTAGTCGGTGATACGCAGGAACCACTGGGTAAGCTCTTTTTGCTCCACTTTCGAGTCGCAACGCCAGCATTCACCCTCGATAACCTGTTCGTTAGCCAGAACAGTGTTACACTTGGGACACCAGTTTTGCGCGGCTTTTTTACGGTAGGCAATGCCTTTTTCGTAAAAGTGCAGGAAGAAAAGCTGCTCCCAGCGGTAATAATCCGGGTGGCAGGTGGCTATCTCTGTCTTCCAGTCATAGGAGTAGCCCAAACGCTTGAGCTGCTTGCGCATGTTATCGATATTTGCATAAGTCCACTTGGCCGGATGAATGTTGTTCTGAATGGCAGCGTTCTCAGCAGGTAGGCCAAAAGCATCCCAACCCATTGGATGCAACACATTGTACCCCTGCATTCTCTTGAAGCGGGCCAGCACGTCGCCTATTGAATAGTTGCGCACATGGCCCATGTGAATGTTGCCCGAGGGATAGGGGAACATTTCCAGGCAATAAAAGTGCGGCTTGCCGCCGCCGTATGACGCATTAAAGGCGTCTTCCTCGTTCCAGACGCTTTGCCATTTGTTTTCAATTTCTTGTGGGTTGTATTTCATGCTTTTAGCGTTCCTTTACTGATATCGAAATTTTTCTGTTTTTAGCGCTTTTTTCCAAACTTGTCGAATGTCTTTACTGTTCATATATGTTTTGACATTGAGGTGTGCGGTTTTCAGCGGTATTTAATGCTTTAGCCGCGTAACCTTGCGGAAGCAGATAAAATACTGTAATACTATTCCATATGTTAGCACTATCTTGCTGCTACGTCTGTCGTACTGCATGTTTTTCCACTGTTTGCGGCACATGTTTTTTTACTGGATACTGGTTGTAACATGCATATTGATGGCAATATTGTTTTTTGCACCGGTGGGTGCCGTAGCGGAAAAAGCGCATATGCCCTGAATCTGGTTTCCGGCCTGACATGCAAAAAAGGTCAGGCGGACTCTGCGGGGCAGTCGGCACCAAAGGTTTTTGTGGCCACCATGGAAGCGCGCGATGCAGAAAGCCGCGAGCGGGTGCGCCGCCATCAGGAAGAGCGAATGCAAGGGGACGCGAGTGAATGGCAGACTCTGGAAATCCCCATTGCGCAAGCCCTGAATTTACCGGAAAAGCTTGATGAAGCCTGCGCCCTGGGCGGCGCTGTGTTGCTGGATTGTCTCAGTACATGGGTTAGCGCCTGCCTTGAGGCTGTGCGCATTAATGTTCCCGGTCTGGAGTACAGCCAGACGGAAGATATGATTGCGGAAGTTTTTGCCGCCGCGCTGCTTCGCCTGCGAAAAAGCGGCTTGCCTGTGGTAATTGTTTCTTGCGAGGTCGGGCTGGGGCTGGTCCCCGCAGACCGTGAAAGCCGCCTGTTCCGGGATGCTCTTGGCCGGGTGAATCAACTGGCCGCCGCCGCTGCTGATGAGGTTGTGGTTTTACTGAGCGGGCTGCCTTTACGCCTTAAATAAGTCGCTAGTGCTTTTTGTGCTATCTTCGCTTTCGGGGCAAGGCAAATTGGCTTTTCAGCAGTTTGTTTGCTTTTCGGAGTGTTTTTGTGTTTATTACGGCGTTTGTGTCACGCCGTTTATGGAATAATTCTTTTTCTAAAAGGAAATCGGTGTCTTCGGGCCTGGAGTCAGTTTACGGGCATTACGAAAGTTGACTTCAATTGTATAATATGCAACGTTTTTTATATAAAACGCTGAGTTTTTAACATACCTTGGGGGGTAATATGAAACTTTCAGCTAAGACGCGTTATGCCGCGAGGATCTTACTTGATCTCGCCCGGCATGACAAGGCGACGCCTGTTCCTGCAACCAGGCTGTCGCAACATACCGGAGTATCTGTGCAGTTCATTGAACAGATACTTAAACCGCTCAAACAGGCCGGATTGACCCAGAGTACAAGAGGAGCGAGCGGAGGCCACTCACTGGCCAAGAATCCTACTGACATTACGTTGGCAGACGTGGTCTACCTGATGGAAGGCGGCATACAGCTTACCCTGTGTGGCTCTGAAGATCGGGCCGTATGCGACAGCAAGGATTTTTGCGCTACCCGTTCAGCCTGGGTGCGCGTATCCAATTCCCTTAATCAGGAACTGGCCGCCATAACCCTGCAAGACCTTCTGGATGATTATAAAACAACCAATGATAAAACTGGAAAGAGCGAGCTTTTTCCGATTTGCAAGCTGCGGATGGTGCACCGTAAGGGGCGTCCTCCGCGCGGCAAGGCAGTTGCACGCGTCAGGCGCAAGGTTGCCTGATTCGGGTTGTAGCTGTTGATTTGAACCCAGTCTGTTTTGACAGCATTTTACGTCTGGTATGTCAGTGCTGGCGGGGATTCCCTGCCTGTGATATCCGCAGATGCAGTACTGCACACCCAGACGTTTCAGGGCAGTGCGGTCCATCTGGATATGCTCTGGTGGCAGACTGGGTTTGAAAGGCGTCGGGGGAAAGGGCGCTTCTTTACAGCATTACCGCTTCAAATGATTGCCTGACTGGTTGGCAACGCTGCTTGGCAGCATCTGGCGGCAGGAGTTTCAAGATAGTTTCTTGCAGAGCATTTCAAGTGAGTGATGCGTTACTATTGAATATTAATGTTGATTCCCAGCAAATAAAAAAGCCCGTGCAAGCGGGCTTTTTTATTTGTCGGACTGGTTATTGATGGTAGCAGGCTCCATGCCACAATACGTCAAGAACGGCTTGACGCCAGATGTTTGCCGGGTGTTTACGTTTCCTCAAGGCTAAACGGCTTCAGGCATTAAGACTATCCGGCATTGCTGTTGTCGCAAGGCAGGGGCTGGAGCACTTTTGTATGCCTGCGCCTGAATTGAAAAAAAGCCCGCATACGCGGGCTTTTTGTATTCTGTAGTATGAAGCGTAAGCTCCATGCCTCCAGCGAATTAACGCTTGGAGTACTGGTAACGGGCGCGAGCAGCGCGCTGGCCGTATTTTTTACGTTCTTTCTTACGCGCATCGCGGGTAAGGAAGCCAGCTTTCTTGAGCTGGGGGCGCAGGTTGTCATCAACAACCAGAAGAGCGCGGGCAATGCCGTGACGCACGGCTTCGGCCTGGCCGCTTACGCCGCCACCCTGAACGTTGACCCGGATGTCGTACTTGTCGAGCAGCTTGGTGAGAACCAGCGGCTGGCGCACGATCATCTGGAGGGTTTTACGCGGGAAGTAAGTTTCAATGGAACGCCCGTTTACCTGAATCTGTCCGCTTCCGGCATAAAGGCGGGTGCGGGCAGTGGCGTTTTTGCGGCGTCCGGTTCCGTAATGAAAATCGTTGGACATGTTCATTCTCCGTCAGGCTGGCCTAGTAGGGCAGAACCAGGGTTTTGGGCTGCTGAGCAGCATGCGGATGCTCGGTGCCGGCATATATTTTAAGTTTTTTCAGCATGGCGCGGCCAAGGCGGTTTTTGGGCAGCATGCCGCGCACAGCGGCCTGCAGCACGAATTCGGGCTTGCGGGCCAGCATTTTTTCAAGATTGGTTTCTTTCAGACCGCCGGGGTAACCGGTGTGGCGGTAGTACATTTTGTCGGAAAGTTTTTTGCCGGTAACCGCGATTTTTTCGCAGTTCACAACAACGATGAAGTCGCCGTTATCCATATGCGGAGCGAATTCCGGCTTATGCTTGCCACGCAGGCGGTGAGCGATCTGGGCGGCAAGGCGGCCCAGAATTTTATTTTCGGCATCCACCACATACCAATCGCGCTTGATGTCTGCGGGGGTGGGGCTGAACGTTTTCATGAAAGACACTCCTTAAAATGTGTCCGCGCCTTTTAATCCGGGCGGACCGGCACGGGCCTGTATGTGGCCCGCAACGAAAAATACGTTCTGAAAGACGGATTACCTAAAGGTTTATCCGCCTGATGTCAACACAAAACAACACGACCCGCAAATAATAGTATCTGCAGGGGATTGTGATTTGCCTTCTCAGGGCATATCATGGCAGAAGCGGCAAGCCGCTCCAATAACGGGTCCGGATGCAATATAACAAATTCGTCTTCACTTCAACTTTTTTCGGACGATAAATGGTAAATATACGCAAAAGCCTGCTCCAGTTTGTGTTTGCGGGCTCCTACATGAAGCGCTGGAACGACAAGCTCAGGCCAATGGAATTTATTGAGGCCGACAAGCAGGCCCATAAAATGATTGTAGCCTGGATTTTATGCCGTCTGAACGGCGATGAAAGCCCGGCCCCATCCCCTGCCCAGCCTGCTTACCTGCCGGGTTACGAACCGGGCTACCCGGAAAACCGTCTGAATCTGGAGCTTGAGGTCATCGAGCGCGGCATGTTCGAGTACTTCTTCCGGCTGGTCATCACGGACATCAAGCCGCCGGTATATTACCGCATCAAGAACAACCCTGATGACTACCGTCAGCTTTCCGACTGGGTGCTTTCCGAACTGGAGCCGATGCTGCGCCCGCTGGACGAGGAGTTCTGGCAGCGCCTTGAAGCGTATATCCGCGGTCCGGAAAAAAACGATCTGGCGGCGCGTATTCTGGATGCCGCCCACAACTACGCCAGTAACTGGGAGTTGAGTATCCTGAGCCCCATGAACGCCTTTGACCCGGAAATGCCGCATATCGAGGCCGATTTTCAGCGTAAGCTGGCATCGGGCAAGAATCTGGCCGGGATGAGCGAACTGCTTGGGGATGCGCCTGTTTCGCCCGCCACCACCGCCCAGACCTCCGGCACGGCTCTGGGGCGCTTTGCCAAGCTATGCGGCCAGTTGCGCTTCCAGAAGCGCTGGTCGCAAACGCCGCGCGTGCCGGAAACCTCGGTGATGGGTCACATGTTCATGGTGGCCTGTTATGCCTATTTTTTCAGTCTGGCTGCCGGGGCTTGCAAGGCCCGCCGCGTGAACAACTTTTTTTGCGCACTCTTCCACGATCTGCCGGAGCTTCTGACCCGCGACATCATCTCGCCGGTAAAAAAATCCAGCGACAGCCTTGGCGAGCTTATCCGCGCCTACGAGGACGAGGAACTGGAGCGCCGCGTGTTCAAGCCCCTGCTTGATGAAGGGCATACGGATCTGGTGGAGCGTCTCTCCTATTATCTGGGTAGCGCGGTGGGATCGGAATTCAAGGAATGCATCAGGAAGAACGGCACGCCAACGGTGGTAAGCCTTGAGGAACTGGAGAGCCTGTACAATCAGGATGCCTTTGACCCCAAGGATGGCAAGCTCTTAAAGGTGTGCGACAACCTTGCCGCCTTTATCGAGGCTTATACCGCCATGCGCAACGGCATCAGTTCCGACCAGCTTTATCAGGCCATCTGGCGCATTCGCGCAGAGAACGCCAAGCTGGTTATTGGCGGGGTGCATGTAGGGGCGCTGCTGGCGGACTTCGACTAGGTCGTGCCGGCATTCAGGCGCTTTTGCCCTCTCGCTGCGTCAGAAAGTATTTTTACTCCGGTCACATACCGTAAGAGTATGCTCCCTCCGCAAAAATACTTTCTTCCTTGCGAGAGAACAAAATCACTCTGAATGCCGACACGACCAGGGGTTTTGCTAACCATCCCGGCTTCAAAGAAACGTTTTTTCTTTTTATGGTGTTACAGATAGAAGATGGCCTCAGCGTGTGTTGCGCACTGAGGCCATCTTCTATTTTTGCGTCTTCCTGTGGAAGAATTATGCTTTCGGATACGCGATTTACTGGAGCTGATTCTAATATTGCGGCAAAAGCCCGGCAATTTCCGGGTCGGACGGAATGGAAGAGCCAAGGTCTTCAAAGTCTGCGCCAAAGCTTATTTCCGGTGTCCATTGGCTGATGCCCGGCTGGGGCCATTCGTAGAGCTTGATCAGGTTTACGCTGCGCCCTTCCGGATAGGGGCGCGACCAGATCAGCGGGTATCCGCCTTCGGTTGAAGCGTAGGGGAAGCTAAGGCCGCTGCCGCCGCCCAGCAGAATATGGTACAGGCCGGGAGTTTGCCCGATGAAGTGCCGCTCCACCCGGTATCCCCATGGGCTTACGCCGATCAGCAGGTCCACTTGCGGGGCTAGCTGCCTGCCGCATTTTGCCGCTTCTTCAAGGTAAGCGGCGTGGCTTGCCAGTTCTGCCTCGGTCAGCGGGCCGCGCTGCGCTATGGGCAGGGTTGATTTGACACTGCTGCCCGTGTTGCCGGAAGTGGTGCTGCGCGTTGCTGTTTGCGGGGCTGCCCGGAAAAATACCACGCCTACTCGCCGCCCGCTTACCTCAAAAATCCTGCTTATCGGCTCTGCTTGCGGTTGCCAGAAGTTTTCCGGCAGTTTGCCGCCATCCTGCGTGAGCCAGCTAGCGGCCTTTGGTGAAACGTAGACGGCATCGGCCCCAAGCAGCCGGTAAACCTCGGCCACCTGCCCCACAGAAGGTTCGCTACGCCATTCCCGCCTGCGCTGGTATGGCGTGTCAGCATCAAATTCGCCGGGACCAATAAAAAAGAGAGTAGGGGAGTCGCCAAGGCGTAACCTGTTGAAAAATCCGGCCCGACGGGCCAGCCCGCCAAAGCGGGTGTTGCCTCAGGTGCCGCAGGGCAAAAGCTCGCCCCTTGTTTCGGCGCAATAGGCTATTTGCAGCACCGGAGCGCGGTTAAGCAGTTCGCCAAGGTACACGCCTTCCTGATACAGACCATCGTCACCCCGCTCGCTTTCACTCTGCCTCCAGCCACCTGTCTGATTCGATGTTCGCCCGGATGTCTGTTCAGATGTTTGCCCATATGCCTGGTCATATGCTTGTTCAGACACTTGGGCAGATGTTTGGTCTGGCAGTCCGTTTGTGGCGTATCCTGCCTGCTGCGGGCTGTAGCTGCCTGCTGCAGGAGCCGCAGGCGTGATCACTTCTGCGGCAGAGGCCGCGCCAACGCCACAGGGCTGAAGACAGGCAATCAGCATGTACAGCATAACCAGCATGGGCAGTAGCACCAGCCGGGGTTGCCCCGGGCGTGCGGCCACCCATGCGCTTGGAATGGCGGGAGAAATAAAAGCCGCGCAACGGCTGAAAAATGTACGACAGGTCATGGGGCGACTGTATTGGAAAAGCCCCGGCGCTGTCAAAGCCATTACCCGGACATCTGTGCAGGTAAAGGCCCAGATAGCCGTACTGATAATCGTGCTGGCAACCGTACCGGCACGGCGACAGCACGGGGACAGTGCTGGCACGCCTTGTACGTTATGGTATTGCATCGGTCCGGTTTGAGCTGCCGGATGCAGGCTGCGCGGTCAGGTATGCAAAAGGGGCCGGAAGATTCCGGCCCCTTTTGGGGTACGCATAAGAAGAATGCTACAATAATGAAATCGCGAACTGTCCTGAAATGCTGAACCGTTTGCAATCGGGCGTGGGCTGCCGGATTATGAGGTTGTTTCGTTCAGGTAGTCCTTGAGGTCTTTGCCGGCGCGGAAAAAGGGAAGCCGCTTGGGAGCTACGTTCACCAGTTCGCCGGTTTTGGGATTGCGTCCGGAATATCCTTCGTAGGTTTTGAGCTTGAAGCTGCCGAGTCCGCGGATTTCCACGCGGTTTCCGGCGATCAGCTCATCTTTCATGCAATCGAAGAAGGTGTTGACCACAACAGTAGCTTCTTCGGCAGAGAGGCCGTTTTCTTCGGCCAGGGATTTGATCAGTTCGCTTTTATTCATGAAGTCTCCTGCATTAGCCAGACAACAGATTTTTGTTGCCTGCAAATTCCCGCATGTGCCCAACATGCGGCTACATCTGTATATATATGATATTGCCTGACAATGCGGCAAAAATCAATATTCAAACTAAATATTACTGTTAAACTGCAATAAAAAATATGAAGCGGGGGGGCCTGTATAACGCAAGTCATTAATAAAAAATACGAAGCTTGAGGGCGGCATAACGGGGACCTCTCCATATGCGAGCCCCCCTTCTTCAGGTGAAGAAGGGGGGCTCGGTGGCATTTTTGCTTTTATATAGTGCGCATTTTATTTATCCGGTTGCATCTTTCGCTTTACAACATGCGAAATGTATTGAGTTTTTTTTGCATGTATTCAAGCTTGAAGCAATCCGGCAGCATGTTGTGACGCTTACTATGCCGCGTGGCTACTTTTATTCGCGGATAATTGCGCCGGGCATGCGCAAGGGCGAAAGCTGGGCAATGCGCGGCAACATGCTGGTACGCAGTTTGGACAGCTTGTCTGCAACTTCTTCAAAATCCTTGGCGCTTTTTGATTTGGGGAACTCCTGCAACATGGGCTTCTGGCGGCGCACCGCTTCCAGCAGGTTGTTGTCGTGGCTGATGCCGCCCAGACTTACCGGGGTAATGCCCAGAAAATGCGTGCAGGCGGCAGCCAGCCGCTTGAAGGATTGCTCCTCCTGCTTGGCGGATTCTACCTGATTGACCAGCACCAGATGATCGCGAATACCCTGACGCGCGGCCAATACCTTGATCAGCGCGTAGCTGTCGGTGAGTGAGGTCGGCTCAGGGGTAATCACCATCACGCGCATCATGGCCATGGCAGCAAAGTGCTGTACGGTGGGCGATATGCCAGCGCCGATGTCCATGATCACATAGTCGTACGAACTGGCCAGGGCACCAAGTTTTTCAATGACTATGGACGGCACAAGGTGCTGGTTCTCAAAGCTTTCGGCCACGCCGGAGCTGGCGGGAAGCAGGTCAAAGCCGGTGGGGGTGATTGGCACCAGCACTTCTTCCGGGCGCAGGCTGCCGTCCACCAGATGCTGGAGGTGTCCGGTTGGGGTAATTCCCAGCAGCACGTCCAGATTGGCCAGCCCAAGGTCGCAGTCCATCAGAAGAACCCGCGCGCCTTTTTTGTTCAGTGCAAAGGATGTGTTGAGGGCAAGGTTGCTTTTGCCTACTCCGCCTTTGCCGCTCAGCACGGCTATGCTCAAGGTTGTATTATCTGACATTTCTGCTTACTCCGGAGTTGTGAAAAGAAATTTTTTCTCGTGCGAGAGTACCATGCAGTCGGACGGGCTGCGTCCCTGTGCTTCGGCCATGATACAGACCTGATTTTTGCCCTTGCGCTTGGCATCGTACAGGGCGGCATCGGCCCGCTTGAACAGCTCGTCGGGGCTGGTGTAGCCGGTATCCGGCCCAACCGAGGCCACCCCGGCCGAAAAATTAACATTGAACTCTGGCGAATCATCGCAACGTATCGCGTGCGCGGCTATGTCGCTGCAAACGCGTTCCAGCATGTTCCGTGTAACCCAGCAGTTGCTGCCCGGCAGCACAATGGCGAACTCGTCGCCGCCAATCCGGGCCACCATTTCAAAAGAGCGGTGCCCGGCCTGCAAAAAGCCGCCGATCTCACGCAGCACCTTGTCGCCACACTGGTGGCCCATGCTGTCGTTGATGCGTTTGAAGTCGTCCAGATCCAGCAGCACCAGACTGAGTGGGGTATTGTTGCGCCGTGCCCGTTTAAGCTCTATTTCGATGTAATTGTCGAAGTAGCGGCGGTTGGCAAGACCGGTAAGCGCGTCATGGTCGCGCTGGTAGACGAGCTGATCCAGCATGGCGGTGATGGAACCCATGCTGACGGATGCCTCCGCATGCAGCGGAATGGCAATCCACGAGGCCAGATTATTGTCATGGGCCAGCGTTTCCCACTGCTCTTTTGAAAGGCCCTGCACCATGCGGCCCACCAGCACAGAACCGGTACTGTTCACAGCAGGCGTAATCTCGCTGGATAAAAGCGAGGCCACTCTGGAAAGCTCGGCCCGGAATTCCCGTACCAGTTTTTCCGTATCCGCGTGCGCGGGGCCGTTCTGCTCGCCGGTACCGGCAACGGACGGCGCAAGGTCCTGTGCGCTGGCGGCGCCTTCCGGCTGGCTGCTAGTTTTTTGTCGAGTGCTCATAAATAAGGTTATCCCTGATCAGAGTGTCCAGCTTGCCGTCCAGCACCGCGTCCACATCGGTACATTCGGAGTTGGTACGGTGATCTTTCACCAAACGGTACGGCTGCATGGTGTAGGTACGGATCTGGCTGCCGAACCCGATGGCGTCCTTGTCGTTGTAGTCGGCCTGACGCAAGGCTTCGCGTTTTTTCAGCTCCAGCGCGTACAGGCGGGCCTTGAGGATGCTCATGGCTGCGTCGCGGTTGTGGTGCTGCGATTTTTCGTTCTGGCACTGCACCACAATTCCTGATGGAATATGCGTGATGCGCACGGCGGAGTTGGTCTTGTTGACGTGCTGCCCGCCTGCTCCGCTGGCCCGGAATACGTCTATGCGCAGGTCGCTCTCGTTTACCTCTATTTTTACATTCTCGCCGACATCGGGCATAACGTCAACCGAGGCAAAAGAAGTATGCCTGCGGCCGGAGGTATCAAAGGGGGAGATACGGATCAGGCGGTGGATGCCTTTTTCGACCTTGAGCAGGCCATGGGCGTTGGGGCCGCTAACGCGGATGGTCACGCTTTTAAGGCCTGCCTCGTCACCACCCAGATAGTCCAGATATTCGGTTTTAAAGCCGTGGCTGTCGGCCCAGCGCATATACATGCGCAAAAGCATTTCGGCCCAGTCCTGCGCTTCGGTTCCGCCTGCGCCGGGGTGAATTTCCAGCAGCGCGTCCTCGCTGTCGCCGTCCGCGCCGAGCAGCATCTCCATTTCCATCTGCTCCAGCAGCTCGCCAAGTTGCCCGATGGCTTCCTCCAGCGAATGCATGGCCTCGTGCCGGTCGGCTTCGTTCTCGCCTTCCTCTGCCAGCATCAGCCATTCTTCTGCATTGTCTTTGGCTCCGGAAAGGGCGGAGTTGCGCTCCAGTTCCGATTCAAGACGGCTTTTTTCCTTGAGCGCCGGGGTGAGCTTTTCCGGCTCGTCCCAGGCTCCGGGCGCGGATATCTGCTTTTCGATCTCGTCCAGACGGCGTTTCAGACCGTCCGGGTCAAAGCTGCCTCCAGAGCGTTTCATATTTCTCAAACAATGTGGCGCACTGGGCGCGTAATTCGCTTACTTGTTGCATTTGTTCATATCCTGGGCTTTTTTCTGGGTTCCAGCAGGGCCTTGAGCGCGGCCAGAACAATCATTCCGGCAGCCAGCGCGAGCAGCCCGGTAGTCATGGCCCGGTAGTTGCGGTGGTAAAAAGTTCTCTCTTCCAGCAGGGTGACCTGTTCCGCTTGCGCCCAGCTTTTGAACAGCGGGCTTGGGTGAATGATTCGCCCGGATGGATCGATTATGGCGCTTACGCCGGTATTGGTGGCGCGCGCCATATAGCGCCCCTGCTCAATGCAGCGCTGGGCGGCCAGTTGAAGATGCTGCATCGGTGCGGAGCTTTTGCCGAACCAGGCGTCATTGCTGACGCTGACCAGCAGGTTGGCCCCTGCGCTATCCGTATCCCCGGCAACTCGGGTCTGGGCCAGTTCCGGAAAGATGACCTCATAGCATATCAGCAACCCCAAGGTAAAGACGCCTGTACGCAGGGCTTCCGGCGTTCCGCTGCCGGGTGTGAAGCCCGTGCCCTGTAAAAATTCCGAGGCAAAAGGCACATACAGGCCCGGCGGGATATATTCGCCAAAGGGCACCAGATGTTCTTTATCATAGCTGCCTGCGGCGCTGCCGTTTTCATCCAGCAGCCAGACCCGGTTGTAGGCTCGTTCCTCACCATTTGCGAATTCTACGGCTTGTGCGCCAAAAAGCAGCGGCACGCCGTGCGCCTGGGCAAAAGCCCTGACCGGGCGCGACAGTTCCGCGGACATGCCGCTGCCAAAACTGTCCGGCCCTGGCTGGAAGGGGAAGGGCATGGCGGTTTCTGGCCAGATCATCAGATCCGGACTGCGCTGGAATTCCTCCACGGCAAGGCCCACGGCCTGTTCAGAAAGCGACAGGTAACGCCGGATGGTCAGGGCGCGCATGTCCTGATCCCATTTAAGCGACTGGGCGATGTTGCCCTGACTCATGACCACGATTTTTTGCGGCCCTTTGGCGTTCCAGTCTTCATCAAGCCGTTCGGAGCCGTATGCGAGCAGCGCGCCAAAAATCGCCAGCGCCGGGATAATGAATGACAGGCGGCGGTAGAGCAGGAGCAGGCGGTTGTCCTTGAGTGATGTCTGTGTGCTTCCGATAAAGCGTGACGAACCGGCCAGCAGGGTGGGCGCGTTGAGGAACCCGGGCATGACTGGGGCAGCCAGCAGCAGCGCGATAAAAGCATAAACCGCCGAGTAGCTGTACATGCCGAACAGGGCGCTGCCCTGTGCCATGATAGGCCAGCCCACAAAGGACGAGGAAAGGCTAAGCCACGGAAAGCCGGTGAGAAACCAGCCCCGGACAAGCTCCAGCGCTCCCCAGCCCAGCGCGGAGGCGGCAAGCCCCAGCCACAGGCCGAGATAACGGGTAAGAAAGCGCAGCAGTAGCGAGAAGGCCGCGCCGTACAGCCCGATGTACACGCCCAGCAGCATCACAAAGCAGGCTGCCAGAGGCCACGGTACCCCGGCGAATTCGCGCATGGGTATTGCCAGCCAGTACAGGGCCAGCGAACTGCCCGCGAACAGGCAGAGAAAGGACTGGAACAGCGCTTTGGTCCTGCTGGACTGGGTAAGGCTCAGCCAGAGGATGCAGGCGGGCATGAGCAGCGCCATTGGCGGAATCTGCGCCAGCGGGTTGGGAAAGGCCAGAAAATAACCGGCCGCCGCAAGCAGCATCAACCCGAATTCAGCGCGGGATGGACGCAACAGGCTGGGCCGCGCCCCGTGGGTATGGGTAAATTTGTTGTATGTCATCTGAGTTGGGGTGACCTGTATGGAAGGGGTGTGATGGCGTAAACCATAAGGCCGCTGTGCCGCACGCCTGCTTGCGGCATCCACAGTAACAGTGGTGCCGGTGACGCTGATGTCCGCGTCAGTTGTAGCAGTAGTGCCGGCTGTGGCCGGTTATGACAATTGCGGCAGTAGTGCCAGTTCAGGCAGTCACGCCAGTTTCGACAGTTGCGATATTCGTGACGTCTGTGCCTGTTGCCCGGCTTTAGCCGACTCAACTGGCAGCCCCAACCGACCCTGCCGTCAGTTACGCCACTGCGCTGTTGTTTTCCTGCGATTCTGCGCCTACGGCCGGTTCAAGGCTCTGGGCCAGTACTTTGTGCACCTGTTTGCTGTCCGCTTCCTCAATCAGGAATTTCACGCCGTCCAGCACAAACTCCTCACCTGGCAGGGGGAGGCGCCCGGCAATATGCGAGAGCAGACCGCCGATGGTATCGACTTCTTCCGATTCCAGATGAATCTTGAGGGCTTCGTTGATATCTTCAAGGTAGGCGCGCCCGGACAGTCTGGCCTTGTCGCCGTCAACAATGACAATGTCCGCTTCTTTGGGGGCATCGTGTTCGTCTTCGATTTCGCCCACGATTTCTTCCAGCACGTCCTCGATGGTGACCAGACCGGAGGTGCCGCCGTATTCGTCCAGAATCACAGCCATGTGCGTTTTTCTGGTCTTGAACTCGTTAAGAAGTTCCAGCACGTTTTTGGTTTCCGGCACAAAAAAGGCCTGACGCATTACCTGCGAGACCGGTTTTTCATGATTGGATGCCGTCAGAGCCTCCCTCAGGAGATCCTTGGCATAGATGACGCCCACGATATTGTCGCGGTCGTCCAGATAGATCGGTATGCGGGAATGTCCCGATTCCGTAATGGCTTCAACGGCTTTGGCAACGCTGCATTCGGCTGGGATGGCGGTGATGTCGGTGCGCGGGGTCATTATGTCCTGCACCTGCAAGTCGTCCAGTTGCAGGATACTGAGCATCATTGAGCCTTCCGATGCATGAAGCTCGCCTTCCTGACTGGCTTCTATGATGGCCTGCTCAACGTTGTCCGTACCCTTGCCGTGAAAAAAGCGGGTTATCTTATGCCAAAGACTGCCGCCTTCAGAGCCGCTGTCCAAAATATCCTCCTTTGTTTGCAGTTGGGAAGGGCCTTTAAGCTGTTACCGTTCCAGCTCTTCTTCCGGGTTGGCCCTGAATAGTTCCAGATGTCTGCGAATTATCCAGTTGCCCAGGGGGGCGACCTCGTTCTCGTTGGTCAGCTTGAACCACTCGATGTTTGAGCCGCCGTCGCCGGGCATGGCCCAGGCCTGAAAGCGCACGCCTATTTCAAGGTTGCGCAGATTATATTCGTTTGCCATGTTCTGAACCCGGCAAAGCAGCCAGAAGCGCATGCGCTTGTTGTTTTCCGGGTCCATGAAGTCAACCAGCAGGATTAGCCTGTCCGATACGTTAAATTCCGTGCCGGTGGCCAGTTGTTCCTTGCGTGGCACGGTCAGGCGAAGACCGCCAGCCGATACGTCGCTGATCTCGAACTGCCTGATTTTGCCGGGCAGCAGGGCCATGTTCGGTTTTTCCCACTGCTGCACATCACCAAGTATTGCCACATCCGGCATTTTGCGGCCGTGCCACAGGGCCGCGCCAAGCATGTATTCTTCCGGCGGCACTATGCGCAAAAAGGCGCGTTTTTGCCGGTTTTGCAGTTTTTCCGGGTATTGCAGCCAGATGATCGTTGTGCCAATCTGACGTAATTCCACATCTGCAATCGGTGTGGTGAAAGTATAATAAACCGGCTGTTCCTTGATGCTGATCTTGAAATAACAGGTAACCTTGCGCCCTGTCCAGCGGCGGGCAACCTTTTGAACACCCTGTGCTTCCAGTCCGATACGATCGTTTTCGAGATAGCGCATGGCGCAGCGCAGGGTCGGGCGGCGCTGCCCCCTGATATCCGCGAACTGCATGTCAAAAGTGCTGCGCTGGCGGAAGGCGCTGCTTATAAGATCGCGCAGCACCTTGGGCGAGGTGATCCAGCCGGTGGGGATGAATACCTCGCGTTGTTTGCGCATGTGACGGATTACCGACACGATGCAGATCAGAAGCAGGAGCACGCCCGCAATGACCATCAGGCGCATGATTGTGGAGTAGTCGCCGCCGCTGCTGAAGAACGACTCCCGCACCTCGCTGAAGTTGCTGGCTGCGAAAGCCTTTTCGGCTGTGAGCGCGACAAAAGAGGCCAGTAGCCCGGCAAGCGGCCTGCTCAGCATGAGTACCGCCCGGTGCGACCGCCATTGCGGAGTGAATGGTTAGAATATGTCGTCATATAAAGTTTGATTAATTATTACTTTTTTCTTGCCGGATGAGCAATAATTCTTTTCATGCGGCAGAAACTTAGCAGCATGGCGGCTTTACGGGCCATTGGCGGATTCGCTGACAGTTCCATGCGGGCGCTGGTCTGCGCAACACTGTCTGTACCTGCGCGTATCCGGCAGATAGTATTGATTTTTTCACCCTTTTCAAGCTTCATACCCGCATTTGGGCATATACAGCAGACTGGTTGCCGCGTCGTATGCGCCGCCGTGCGCGTTTTGCAATGATTCGTGCAAGCGGCGTGCCTGTACTGGCGGATGTTTGCCTGCTTCTGAAAAACCGGGCCGCGCGGTTGCAAAATCCGCGCGGCCCGGCAGGGTAATGCATGATATCGGCGCTTTTTGTTCCTGAACTGGCAAGTCTGGCAGGGCAACAGCAGTACTGGATGAGCTGTCTTGATCTGGTTACTGCTGGCGGTTCATACGCTCGCGTTTTTTCAGGTAGATTTCGATACAGCCCAGTGCTGCCGGTGTTACACCGGAAATACGACCGGCCTGCCCAAGGTTGGCTGGCTGGATTTGGGTGAGCTTTTCCACCTCTTCCCGGCTCAGGCCGTGCACTTCGGCGTAATTTACACCGTCCAGCGGCACTTCTTCACGCTTGTGCTGGCGGGCGGCAAGTTCTTCCTGTCGCAGCAGGTATCCGGCGTAAAGCAGGGCGCTTTCCGCCTCCAGCCGCGCTTCCGTACTGTACCCAAGCACTTCCGGCCAGAGTGCGGCCAGTCTGGTGGTGTTCATGGTCGGGCGGCGCAACAGCTCGGCCAGCGGAATGCCGCGTACCGGAGCGCTTTCGCCTATGGCGGCAAGCTTTTCGCGCGTGGGCGCGTCCGGTGTTATGCGCCGTTCGTTCAATTCGTCCATCAGGGATTTTATTTCGGCCTGCTTGGCTTGGAATGCTTGCCAGTGCTCATCGGTAACCAGACCGATTTCGCGGCCCCACGGGGTCAGGCGGGCATCTGCGTTGCTGTGGCGCAGGAGCAGGCGGTGCTCGGCGCGGGATGTGAGCATGCGGTACGGCTCGTTGGTGCCCTTGGTGACCAGATCGTCCACCAGTACCGCGATATAGGACTGGTCGCGTCCCGGCAGGAACGGCCTGAGGCCCTTCTGGGAGCAGAAAATGTTCAGGGCCGCCCAGATTCCCTGAGCCGCTGCCTCCTCGTAACCGGAAGTACCGTTGATTTGCCCGGCAGACCACAGGCCCGGCACGGCCTTTGTTTCCAGCGTGGCTTTGAGCTGTGTGGGGTAGATGAAGTCATATTCCACAGCGTAACCGGGCCGGATGATCTGGCTTTTTTCCAGACCGGGAATTTTTTCCAGAAAGGCTTTTTGCACTTCCAGCGGCATGCCGGTGGGGATGTTGTTGGGGTAGACTTCAATGCTGTCCAGCCCCTCCGGCTCAACAAAAATCTGATGGCGGGGCTTGTCCGGGAACTTGGCTATCTTGTCTTCGATGGCCGGACAGTAACGCGGGCCGGGCTGCGCTATATCGCCGTTATACATGGGCGAAAGGTGCAGCGCGTCACGGATTATCTCGTGGCTTTCCGGCGTGGTCCAGGTCATATGGCAGGGGAGCTGCCGGAGCGGTGGCCTTGGGCCGGTAAAGCTGAATTGCGGCACGGGATCGTCGCCCGGCTGCGCCTGCATGACGGAAAAATCCACGCTGTCCATGGCAAGGCGCGGAGTGGTGCAGGTCATCAGTCGGCCCAGCTTGATGCCAAGGGCCTCAAGGCTTGGGGTGAGGGCGGTGCAGGGGGCGTCGCCCAGCCTGCCGCCGGGAATTTTGACCGGCCCAAAGTGCAGCAGCCCGCCGGTGAAGGTTCCGGTGGTGATGAGCAGGGCGCGGCTTTTGAACTTTGTGCCCAGATTGGTGATGGCTCCGCAAACCCGACCGTCTTCCAGCAGCGGGGCAGCCACAAAATCCTCATGCAGCCAGATGTTGGGGTGCGACATGATGTCGGCCTGCACATGGCGCATATAGACGTTGCGATCCATCTGCGCGCGCGGGGCCTGCACTGCCGGGCCTTTGCTGGCGTTGAGAATGCGGAACTGGATGCCGGAAGCATCGGCCCAGCGGCCCATCATGCCGCCAAGGGCGTCAATTTCGCGCACCATATGGCCCTTGCCCAGACCACCGATGGCCGGGTTGCAGGACAGATGCCCGATGCGGTCTATATTGCTGGTGACAAGAAGGGTCTTGAGGCCGAGATTGGCAAGCGCCATGGCTGCCTCGCAACCGGCGTGCCCGGCCCCGGCGACAATGGCGTCAAAAATATCCGGCAATTCCCGCAGGGCGGGCCTTGCCGGACTTGTAAGGTCAGAGCGGCTGTTCATTCCAGATTGGAGTATGCTTTAGCTACTGTAAAAGCTGTTTTGTCGACTGCGACTATTTCAACAATGGTGCCTTTGGGCAAATCCGGCCCACGCACCGTGTAAAACTTGTCATCAAGCTTTATCTTGCCTTCGCCGTTTACAATGGGGATTTGCAGGTAGGCCTGCCTGCCCATGTACTTTTGTTGCGCGCTGCGCTGGGCGGCTGTCAGGCCGGGCGTATCCTTGCGCATCCGGCGGCCAACCGCGACAGACATCATTACACAGAAGCAAAACAGCGCGGCCTGTACGGGCCATTCCGGTTCGCCCATAAAAAAGGCGATCAATCCAGCAAATAGCGCCCCAAGGCCAAACCAGACGATGTATCTTCCCTTGATCAGGAATTCCAGCCCGATCAGGAGCATTCCTATGGCAATCAGCAGCATGTCCGTTCTCCCCCTCCATGCCTGCAAAATAAGTTTTTACCTGTACTTTGGCAAGAATAGAGCCGGATTATTTGCTCCAGACTACTTCCGTTCCGTCTCCGTCAAAGTCATCGTCAAAATCGGCATCAGAATCATCATCGCTGTCGGAAACGTCTTCAACAACCTGCCTGCGGCGCGATTTCTGGAGCGGGTCGTGCTGGTTCAGTTCTTCCTGCAAACGCCACATTTCCTCAACCAGCGGCTCAAGCTCCCTTTTTTCCAGTGCGGAAATAAAGAAGATGACGCGCCCGGATTTTTTGGCAGCGTTTTTCAGTTTTTCCAGCTGTTCATCGTCCAGCAGGTCGATTTTATTTACTACTTCAAGCTGTCCGCGCTCCGCAAGACTCTCATCAAACAGGCGCAGTTCCTCGTTGATAAGGTCAAAGCCTTCCCACGGGTTCTCGCTGTCCGGGTCGATATCTTCCGCGCTGAGGATGTGTACCAGAAAACGCGTACGCTCCACATGCTTGAGAAAGCGGTGCCCAAGGCCAACGCCAAGGCTCGCGCCCTCGATAAGGCCGGGAATGTCGGCAATAACCATACGCTTGTCATAGTCGCCATCGTGCAGCATGACGCCAAGGTTGGGAACCAGCGTGGTAAAGGGGTAGGGGGCTATTTTGGGTTTGGCGGCCGAGACAGTGGAGATGAAGGTGGACTTGCCTGCGTTGGGCAGCCCCACCAGGCCGCAGTCGGCCAGAATTTTAAGCTCCAGACGTACCTGAAGGAATTCGCCTTCCTCGCCGGGCTGGGCAAAACGCGGGGCCTGATTGGTGGCGCTTTTGAAAAATTCGTTGCCCTTGCCGCCCCTGCCGCCACGAGCTACCCGGACTTCCTTGCCTGCTTCCGGCAGGTCGGTGAGCATTTTCTCGCCGTCTTCACCGATCAGGAAAACCTGAGTGCCGACCGGCAACTCAAGGATCAGGTCTTTTCCGTTGCGCCCGTGCATTTGCGAGCCTTGCCCCGGCCTGCCGTTTTCGGCCTCGTAGTTGCGCTTGAGGCGAAAGTCGTAGAGGGACATCAGCTTGGACGAGGCTTTAAGGATAATATTGCCGCCGTCGCCGCCGTCGCCGCCGTTGGGGCCGCCGAACTCGATGAATTTTTCGCGCCGGAAGGCCACGCAGCCGGAGCCGCCTTTGCCTGCCCGGAGCGTTATGTTGGCTTCATCTATGAATCTCATGGTCTGTCTCCCTTCTCCCGGTTTGTCGTTCTTTGGCGTTTAGCTTTTAGGCTAAAAATAACGAAAAAAGGCGAAAGCAAAAGCCTTCGCCTTTCCGGAAGAATGCAACAGCAAGTTAGGCTGCGGCGGGCACAACGTGCACGCGGGTCAGCACCTTTTTCTTGCGGGTGTATTTTTCAAATTTGACGAAGCCGTCAACGGTGGCGAAGATGGTGTAGTCGCGGCCAAGACCAACGTTCTTGCCGGGGTGCACCTTGGTGCCAACCTGACGAACGATGATGTTACCGGCCAGAACTGCTTCACCGCCGAAGCGCTTGATGCCTCTTCTTTGCCCCTGACTGTCGCGACCGTTACGAGAACTGCCGCCTGCTTTTTTATGAGCCATGATTTCGCTCCTGAATAAACAGCCTAGGCTGTGATGGATTTGATCTTGAGCATCGTGTAGCGCTGACGATGGCCGGTAGTGCGGCGGGAATCGTTGCGGCGCCATTTTTTGAACACGATGACCTTATCACCGAGGGTGTGATCGACAACCTCAGCCTTCACGGAAGCGCCTTCAACATAAGGCTTGCCGATGGAAGTCTGGCTGCCGCCAACGAGCAGAACCTTGTTCAGCTCGACTTCGGAACCCACTTCAGCGGGAAGGAGATTCACACGGATTTTGGCGCCTTCTTCCACACGGAACTGCTGGCCGCCTGTCTCAACTATTGCGTACATAATAAAATTCCTCCAGAAAAGAGAAAGGGACGTTTAGCCCCCTTTCTTCGGAAAGTCAAGTGAAAGCCGAAAATAAATTTTAGTGGTGAGTCATATGGTCGGCCTTGACGATGCGCACAATGGCCGTTCCCAAAATAATACCGAAGTAAATGACAATCAGGCCGACGCCCACAAAACCCTGCGGGGTGGAGTTCATCATATCGGCGAACAGTTCGGACAACATCACTAAGCCTCCGTAGATTTTCTGTCTGCTCGGTTTATGTTGGCTATTTTCCGGCTTTAGTCAAGCGCAATTTTGTAGGACTTTGCTTTCTTTTCAGCAGGCAGCGCACGCCCTGCGTATGTTTGCGGCAATCAAGCGTAAGCGCACCGGCCGGAATTTGTGCATTGGCAAGCGCTTGTGCTGGTGTTACAAGCCCGGATACCTGCGGGTTTAAACCGCCCGGCAATGGTGTTTTTATTCAAAATTTTTTCACGCAAGCGCGTATCTGGCGGATTTTTATGACACAGTCTTTGCAGCGTCTGGAACTGGTGGTGGCTGATCTTAATGTTGATGGCGGTGCCGTGGCCCGGCACGAGGGCCGGGTGGTTTTTCTTGACCGCGGGTTACCGGGCGAAAAGGTGCTGGCCGAAGTTACCGGCGAAAAGAAGCGTGTTTTGCTGGCCCGTGTGGTGGAGAGCCTTTCTCCGTCGCCGGACGCGGTGGAGTCGTTTTGCAGCCACTTTGGAACTTGCGGCGGCTGCTCCATGCAAAATTACGCCTACCCAGCGCAACTGGAGCTTAAAAGGAAGCAGGCGGCACAGGTTTTTTCACGCATTGGCGGTATTGACCTTGCGGCTGTGCCGGGGCTTTGTCCGGAGGGCGAAAGTCTGCCGGGGATTATCCCCTCGCCGGAGCAGCGCGGGTTCCGCAACAAGATGGAATACGCCTTTGGCGAGGCTGGCGGCGCTGTGTCTGTTGGTTTGCGCCGCCGTGCCTCGCACGAGGTTCTGGATATAGAAGGCTGTCCGCTGCAAGGTCCGGCAGCCGGGGCGGTGCTTGGCGCTGTTCGCAGCTGGGCTAACCAGCACGGTTTGTCGGTATGGAAAGAGGAGCCGGCGCGGCGCGGCGCTTCTGGCAAGGATTCGTCCAATGCGGCGGATCGCGCTGTTGGACGGGGCAATACAGAACAGGACGATAATGTTACCGGGCAGGGTGCTGATGTTGCCGGAATGAGCGCCCATGCTGGCGACTCCGGAACCGGCGATGCTGTGCGGCGGGACGGTTGCCTGCGCTATCTTGTTTTGCGCCAGCCGGAGTATATTCGCGAAGGGCAGGCGCAACTGGTTGTCGAGCTTATTTGCGGCACGCACCTGCCGGAAAAGAATCTTGTGGAGGAGCTTTGGGAAGCGTTGAGCGCCTGCGGTGTCAGTTCCTTTGTGCTGAGTCAGAGACGTGCGCGTCTTGGAGTAGCCAGAGGCGAACGGACCTTCCGCGTTTTTGGCAACCGCAGCATCTGGGAAGATTTTGGCGGTCTGCTGCTGGAATTTCCGGTCAGCGGCTTTTCGCAGACCAACACCGGGGCCGCTACGCTGTTATATAAAGAAGCGGCGCGGTTTGCTGCCGGGGACGGCGTTGGGCCCGCCGGGGCGGCTGGTGATGCGGGGTCCGGCAAACTCTATTCCGAATTGTGGGATTTGTATTCCGGTGTGGGCGCGTTGGCTCTGGGCATGTCAAATCTTGCCGGGAAAACGCTGGGCGTGGAGCTGGACGAAAAAGCGGTAAAACTTGCCAACGTCAATGCCGCGCGTCTGGGTAAAGGCTCCTGTCGTTTTGTGGATGGCGACGCTGCCGCGTTTATGGAAAGCCTGCATTGGCGCGAGAGTCGCCCCCGGCTCTTGCCGCAGGGCTTCAGCGGCCCGGATTTGCTGGTGGCAGACCCGCCGCGTAGTGGAATGTCGCCGCGCATTCTGAAAAGCATAAAACAGTGCCGCCCGCGCTCCATCGTTTATGTTTCCTGCGATCCCGCAACTCAGGCGCGTGATATTGCCGGTTTGAGCGATTGCTACAAGCTGGAGAGCCTGACCCTGGTAGACATGTTTCCGCATACGCCACATGTTGAGTGTGTTTGCAGGTTGACCCTGCGGGGCTAGGGCACGGGAACGACTTCTTTTAGGGCTTTTGCAGAGATTGGCGACTTTGCAAAAGCCCGTTTTCTATTGTTTAAGCGTGTGGAAATGCCGGGATTATTCTTTGCGCGGCGTTCTTTGCGCATCGTGTTTTTTTTAGCCGGTCTTTTGCGGGCAGAGAAATAAAAAGCGTTTTTGCATTTAAGTGTTGCCTTTGCTCAGGAATGTCGTTATTGTGAAAAAAGGTGCAAGCGGTATAACGCTTTGAGCGATGAGCTTTTGCATTGGCGCAGTCGTGGTTGGGAGCTTGTTTTGATCGTTGATGCGGTATTTGCTCCGGCGTTTTTGACTGCCTTTTGAAAGTCTGTTTGTCAGCTTTTTTGCGTAGTTGTGCTTTTGCCCTTTTGGTTTGACGGCTAATGACCGCTGTGCTAATACTCCGCATTCGGACTGTTGGATTTTTCTTCCGGACGCAAGCCGTGCCACAGGAGTGAGCAGGCATGTAACGGGTAGAGTTATGTCGCCTGTTACATCAGCGTTACTGGATGCACATTAATGGCGGAACGTTTGTGAGAAGGCTCGTTGGCGGTAAAGGCGGCAAGGCCCGTAAGGACCCGGCCCTGATGGACTCCCTCGGGCGCGCCAGTACCATGGGATTGCATATGGTTTCCGGCATTATTGTCGGAGGCCTGATCGGTTACTGGCTTGATGAATGGCTGGATACCGGGCCCTGGCTCAAGGTGGTGTTTTTCCCCATCGGGGTAGCAGCCGGTTTTCGCAACGTTTATCTGGACGCCAAGCTGCTGATGAAGACGCAGGATGATACTGATGGGAACAAGTCTGAAAAAGCGGATTGAGACCTATCTTTATCATAAGGGGTTTACCGACCCGGTGCTGCGCGGCGTCATGCTGGTTCAACTGGTCATTTGCGCTTTTTTGCTGGTGGCCGGAGCCGTAGCTTTCTGGTTTACAGGTTTTGTGCTGCAGGCCTTTATTGGCGCGGCGCTGATGACCTTTAACTTCTGGTTTTTGAGCCTGTTCATTTTCAGGCATTTTTACGGTGGATACAGCCGTGATTTTTTGGCCGGGCAACTGCTGCGCTTTATTGGGCGTTTCGCGCTTACCGGTGCGGTGCTGGTTGCAGTGGCCATCCTTGGCGGATCACCTGTAGCCGTTTGTGCCGGGATAGTCTGCTGTGTGGCTGCTTCCGGGGCCGTTGCACTGCTGGGCATGAGAAACAGCCGGGCCTGAGCGCAAGAATTTGCGCGCTTAAGGCAACAGCACCAGGGTTGTGCGCGGTTGCAAGAAATTTCGCCCTGAGCCTGATTGCCGGGGTATGCTTGAGAACTTTGGAAAAATGCGACTGGTTCGCATAAATTACTAAAAAAACGGCGCAGTACGCGCAACCGTTCAGGAGGCTTGCAATGGCCGGAGGTTTGGTACATCCGCTTTTGATTTCCACCGAACTTGGTTTGGATAATGCAGTCATCAACGGGCAGTCCGTTGAGTTCAAGCATGTCTTTTACACCTGGGCGGCCATGGCCATCTTAATCGTGGTCGGCCTCATTGTTAAAAGAAAGCTTAAAATGGTGCCTAGCGGCGCGCAGAACGTGCTTGAGCTGATTATCGGCGGGCTGGAAGACTTTACCATCAATAACATGGGTGAAGCCGGACGCCGCTATGTGCCACTCTTGTGCGGCATTTTCCTGTTCATTCTGTGCATGAACCTGCTTGGTCTGGTGCCCGGATTTGACGCGCCTACGGCCAACCTGAACACCACCGCCTCCATGGCAACGTGTATTTTTCTTTATTACAACTTTCTGGGCCTTAAAAGCTGGGGACCGAAATACATCAAGCACTTCATGGGACCGATGCCGGTTCTGGTGCCGCTGATGCTGCCGGTTGAGCTGGTCAGCCATCTGGCACGCCCGGTTTCGCTGTCTTTGCGTCTTTTCGGCAACATTCGCGGCGAAGAACTTGTACTGGTAATTTTCTTTACCCTGGTACCCCTGTTCGCCACCTTGCCGATATATTTCCTGTTCGGCCTTGCCAAGACTTTGCAGGCCTTTATCTTCTTCCTGCTGGCCATGCTTTACATCAAGGGAGCCATTGAGCACGCCCATTGATGCGCCTTCAGGATTTGCGGGCTCGCCATATTGCCGCCCGCGTTTACAAGTAGGGAATGGTCTTACGGCCACAACAATATAACTGATTCAAGGAGCAATCCATGCGTAAACTGTTTACAGTCCTGCTCACCATTGCGGCCCTGCTGATGATGTCCTCTTTCGCCATGGCTGCTGAAGCCGCCGGTGCTCCGGCTGCTGATTCTTCCAGCCTGCTGGTTTACACCGCCATCGGCATGGGCCTTGCGGCTCTTGGCTGCGGCATCGGCATGGGCGTTGGTCTCAGAGGCGCTTGCGAAGGCACTGCCCGCAACCCTGAAGCCGGCAACAAGATCATGACCACCCTGATTCTTGGTCTGGCCTTTATTGAATCGCTCGCTATTTACACCCTGGTCATCTGCTTGATCATGCTGTTCGTAAAATAGTAAAGCCAAGTTTGTTCGCCCCCGGCGGGTCAAACCGCCGGGGGTGATATTATAGTGGAGCGGCTCTGGCTGTGTAAGCCGGAAGACGCTGCAAACATTGATTATCGGGATAATAAAGACAATGCCGTACAACGCCAAAGTAGATAAAATACCCAGAGCCACAATCCAGCGTCTGGCCGTATATCTTCAGACCCTGGAGCGCATGTCGCGCGACGGGGTGGAGCTGGTTTCTTCCGAAGTGCTGGCGCAGGCCTGCGATGTGAACGCTTCACAGATACGCAAAGACCTCACCTATTTCGGGGAGTTCGGTGTACGCGGGGTTGGCTACAATATTGAAGGCCTGATTGCCTCCATTCGTCAGGCTCTTTACATTGACAGACCCTGGAACTGCGCGCTGGTTGGCGTTGGCAACCTTGGTCGCGCGCTTCTGAACCACCGCGAGTTCAAGCAGCGCCAGTACAATATTGTTGCCGCTTTTGACTGCGACCCGTTCAAGATTGGCGAAGAAATTTCCGGTATGGAAGTTATCTGCTCGCGCCGCATGGCCGAAGTGCTGGCTGGAAAAAACGTGCAGCTCGGCATTATAACCACGCCGCCCGAACGCGCCCAGCGGGCTGCAAACTATCTGATTGAAGCCGGAGTCAAGGGGATTCTCAACTACGCCAGCGTACATATCTTTACGCCGGACGATGTTTTTGTTGAGAACGTGGACTTCTTCAATCACCTCTACGCGCTGTCCTTCAACATCTCGCAGAAGCTCCGCTAGCAAGGCCTTTTGGGTCTTTATGGTGGGTTGCCCTGCGGGTGCGTGGAATTTGCGCCCGGAATTACAATGGAAAATTTTTTTACGCATGCGGCCAGAAGGACACTTCTGGCCCTGTCTTTTCTTAGCCGTCTGGTGAACGGGCGCGCCGCCACCCGTGACGATATTGTAGGTTCTTTTATCTGGTACCCGCTGGCTGGTGCAATTCTCGGGGCTGTAGCCGTTTTGCCCTTTGCCCTTGGTCTGGCGGAAGGCAAGCCGCTGCTGCAAGGCATACTCTACGCCGCATTCATGGCCTGGCTCACCCGTGCGCTGCACTGGGATGGCTGGGCCGATTTGTTTGACGCGCTCGGCAGCGGACGTACCGGAGAGGGCTTTCAGGAAGTGCTCAAAGACAGCCGTCTGGGAGCCTTTGGGGCCGTGGGGCTGGTTTTTGGAATTGGAACCATGGCAGTGGCGGCCGGGCTTTGCCTTGAGCAGGGCCACTGGCCCGCCCTGTTGTGGGGAGTTATTCTTGGCCGTTGCCTTGTGGCTCCGCTGGCCGGAACAACCAGTGCGGGAAGCTGGTCCACCCTTGGCGTACTCACCTGCGAAGGCACAGGGACGGCCAGCATTGTGATTTCAACGGCTGCGGCCATCGTGTCCGGCCTGCTTTGTGTTGGTGTCTGGCATACGCTTGCAGGGCTGGTGCTTGCAGGCTGTGGCGTATTGTTTTTGCGCCGCATTGCAATCCGTGAGGGAGGCATCAACGGGGATTTTATGGGCTGCGCCATTATCTGGGGCGAACTTGCCGTATTATTGACAGTTGCCGTGCTGTAAAGATTTATTGCGATAACACTCTGAAATATTAAATAAAAAATTCAGGCACCAAATTTGCATAAGCATCCTGCATGAACGCCGTTTAGTTGACAGACAAATCCAGGTCGGCGTTCAAATAAAGCAGGGGTTGAGATGGCGTTCAAGTTCAAGCTGGAAAAAGTGCTTGATTACCGCAAGCAGCTGGAAGAGCAGGCAATGCAGGCTCTGGCCGAAGCCAGAGCCACACGCGATGCCGAAGCCGCCAGACTTGAAACCCTCACTCTGGAACTGATGCAGCAGCGTGAAGAAATGCAGAATTCCGCCGCCATGAGCGGCTCCGAACGCTGGCTGACCCAGAATTATATCCAGGCCCTGCAATACGATGTGGAATATGCCCAAAAAAATCTGGCCTCGCTTGAGCAGGTAGTTGCCCAGCGCCAGAATCAACTGGTGGAAAAGGCGCAGGAGCGCGAATTGCTGGACAAGCTCAAGTCCAGACAGGCCAAGCGTTTTGCGGACGAAGAAAAGCTGAAGGAACAGCGTGAGAATGATGAGACAGCAACAATCCGTTTCAACAAAGCGACCGTCTAGACTTTGTCGCTTTCTGCTCTTTCTGGTGGCCTGCAAGGTTTGCCTTATGGGTGTGGTTCTGCTTGATCCCGCAGCCTACTTTGAAGGCGTGTTCATGTCCTCTGACGATGTGACGGAATCCTGGAAACAGGCCGTTGCCCCTGCGGACAAGGAAACCATGACTGTTGCCGAAGCTTATGCTCCCGCTACTCCCGCCACCCCCGAAGGCTCTGGCGCGGCTTCCGCTCCTGCGGCTACTGAATCTGCCAGCGTTGCTGTTGCTGCCAACGATGCTTCCGTTACCGCCCCGTCCAAGCCCGAGCAGTCCATTTTCCCCAAAGTGCAGCCGGAACCGGTTTTCACTCTGCCCAAGGTCAAGCGTGTACCGGGCGTGGCTTTTGCCGCTGCCCCCATCAGTGTGCCGCAGCCCGCCGGACAGCAGAGCTCTCTGACCATGGAAGCCCTGAACCGCAAGCAGGAAGAGCTGATGCGCAAGGAACAGGACCTCAAGGCCCTGCAGGAAGAGCTTGAACAGCGTTTTGTGCAGATGCAGGAACTGGAAATGCGCCTGCAAATCATGCTGCGCGATGCTGAAGAAATCAAAGATGCGCGTTACCGCCAGCTGGTTGACGTTCTTGCCAACATGAAAGCGCGTCAGGCCGCGGAAGTGCTCTCCACGCTGGATGAGAAAGTGGCTGTCAGAGTTTTGGCAGGAATGCGCGGACGTCAGGCCGGGGAAATTCTCTCCTTCGCCGACCCCATCAAGGCCGCCCGCCTCACCGAGGCTCTGGCCAGAATGCAGATGCCCCTGCAATAGCAAGAACAGTCAGGCCCGCCGGGAACAGAAATTCCCGGCGGGCCTTTTTTTATTCCATCCCTTATGGCATTTTCGCTGAAGATATTGCCCGATGAACGGCAAGGCTGGTCCATACTTACCAGACGCGCAAGATTTGATAACAAATCTTTGAAGCGCTTTACTGGTCGCATTCCGGCGCTTTTCAAAATCTGGTTCCTGAGGCATAGTTCCGGCGTAAAACACATTGTTTGTATATCTGAAACCTCGGGTGAATTCAGGGGCAGTTGCATGGCACGCGTAAAAATGACCATAGCCTATATTGGAACCGGTTTTGCCGGGTGGCAGATTCAGGCCGTAAAGGGCCGGGAGCAGCCGCATACCGTGCAAGGGGTGCTTGAAGACGCGCTGGCGGATTTGCTTGGCAGTCGTGTGCGCGTGCATGCTTCCGGCCGTACTGATTCCGGGGTGCATGCGGACGCGCAGGTTGTTCACTTTGATGTGGACGACAGCGCCAGCGGCATCAACTGGGCCGGTGCCCTGCAACGCCGCCTGCCGCCGGAGATCTCGATTGTGGAAGCGGAACTGGCGGACAGCGATTTTCATTCGCGCTTCAGTTGTCGGGGCAAGGTCTATACTTACTGCCTTTGGCTCGGGCGTGGTTATGTGCCGCCGCGCCTCAAGGATTTTGCCTGGGCCTCTGGGCCGCTGGATATCAGCCTTATGGAGCAGGCCGCCGCCGTACTGATTGGCGAGCACGATTTTGCCGGATTTCAGAACGTAGGTACGCCCATTGAGGACACGGTGCGGGTTCTGGAGTCCATCAGTCATTTTCCTTTGCCTTTGCCGGGAGAGGGCAGGGCGGGGGAAGATTCTCCACATCTTGCGTGGCGTTTTCAGGGTAACGGCTTTCTGAAGCAGATGGTGCGCAATCTGATGGGCTTTCTGGTTTATGCCGGACGCGGAAGACTGGAGGCGCAGGATGCTTTGCGCGTGCTGGAATCCGGCGACCGGACTCTGCTTGAATTCCCCACTGCTCCGGCCTGTGGTCTGAGCCTTACCAAAGTGTTGTATTAAGCCGCAGGCAATCAGGCGGGCTATGCATGCCATCTGTGAGCGACCAGAACTGGAAAAGTTGATCGCAGTCCGGTCAGGTAAAGGCAGTTTTTTGCTGCCTTACTGCTTGTTCTGATTTTCTCAAAGCCTGCCTTGTCGACCTATGGCCCTGTAATCAGGGCATTTTACGCTTGTCATAAAAAAGTAAAGAAGCAGGAAATGCTTGCTGCTGGCGCAATTTTGTAACAGCTTCACAACAAAAAAAATGCGCCCCGGACAGCCCTGAAATCTAGTATTTGCAAGTTCCCTAATTCACAATCAGCCTCGGACAAGCTTTTACAGGCAGATCTTCCTTGATTTTTTTGATTGTTATTTATATCCTGCCAAACATTGGACATGGAATTATTCCATAAATGCTTTTTGCTCTATGCCGGTCAGACGTGTTATTAGAGCATTTCACACTGGAAATGCTCGCAAGGATTTGTCTTCAAATCTCTGCCGCTAAATGGTTATAGGGCGGCTTTGCCGACCGTTAGGCAACCTTGAAGCGTTCATTGCTATAGCGGAAGAATGCAGTGTTTCCGGTCTGGACTGACATGAACCTGCTGCGGGTTAAAGAGCATAAAAGACATCTGTGCAATAGTTCCGGATTTCTCACTTCCAGATTGCGTTGCACTGCCGCAAGTCCGGCATTGGAGCGTTTTTCGGCAAGGATCGCGCTACGCGGTCCAGCCGGGGGTGAGATTTGAAGCGTTGATTTTCCGGCATTTCCGGCGCGGGCAGGCATAACTGCCCGATTCTTTGAAATTGTGCACGTGGCGGCGTGCCGTCATCTCTAACGCGGAGGAGTATACTACAATGGCTAAATTCGGCCGATTCGGAAAACTTGGTCTCGTACTGTGCGCAATGACGGCTTTCATGCTGGTCCCCGATGTGGCGTGGAGCGCCGGTGATCTCCATTTGCACGGTTCCGATCTGAACACCACCATACTGGGCTTTTTGCCGGTCTGGATTATTCCTTTTGTATGCATGCTGCTTTCCATTGCTATTGGCCCGCTGGCCGTTCCGCATTTTTGGGAACACCATTTCGGCAAGGTAGCGGTATTCTGGGGACTGGCCTTTCTGGTTCCCTGCGGTATCGTATTCGGCGCGGAAGTGGCTCTTTATCAGGCATGGCACGCGCTTACCCTTGAGTACATGCCCTTCATCATCCTGCTGTTCTCGCTGTTCACCGTGGCTGGCGGCGTGCGTCTTAAAGGCTCGCTGGTAGGCACCCCTGTGGTGAATACCGGCCTCTTGCTGGTAGGCACCCTGCTGGCAAGCTGGATGGGAACCACCGGCGCGGCCATGCTGCTTATCCGCCCGCTTCTGCGCGCCAACGAGCACAGAAAGTACCGCGTGCATTCCGTGGTGTTCTTTATTTTTCTGGTGGCCAACATTGGCGGCAGCCTTACTCCGCTGGGCGACCCGCCGCTGTTCCTGGGCTTTTTGCGCGGCGTTCCTTTCTTCTGGACCACCTCGCACATGCTGCCTGAAATGCTCTTCATGGCGGCAATCCTGCTCTGCCTGTTCTTTGTTCTTGATACTATCCTGTTCAAGAAAGAAGGCAGCCCGACTTCTCCTGCTTCCGCAGGCAGCAGCGAAAAGCTCGGCCTTGACGGCAAGGTCAACCTGCTGCTTCTGGTCGGCGTTGTTTGCGCGGTGCTCATGAGCGGCAGCAGCTGGCAGCCGGGCGAGGTGGAAATCTACCATGTGACAATGGACATCAAGAACCTGCTGCGTGACCTGATCCTGCTTTGCATTGCCGGACTTTCGTGGAAGCTCACCAGTCAGGAGAGCCGCCGTCTGAACGGCTTTAACTGGCACCCGATTCTGGAAGTTGGCAAGCTGTTCTTCGGCATCTTCCTGAGCATGATTCCGGCCATTGCCATTCTGCAGGCCGGCAAGGACGGCGTGCTGGCACCCGTGATCAACATGGTTACGGACAGCGCCACCGGGCAGCCCATCGACTACATGTACTTCTGGCTGACCGGTCTGCTTTCCAGCTTCCTGGATAACGCGCCCACCTATGTTGTGTTCTTTAACACCGCTGGCGGCAACGTATCACTCCTGACCACCGAGCTGGCCTCGACCCTGACTGCCATCTCCGCAGGCGCGGTGTTCATGGGCGCCAACACTTACATCGGCAACGCCCCGAACTTCATGGTGCGCTCCATTGCCGAAAACCAGGGTGTGAAGATGCCCAGCTTCTTCGGCTACATGGCCTGGTCGTTTGGTATTCTGATTCCCTGCTTCGTCATCGTCACGCTGGTGTTCTTCATTTAACGCCGCCCGGCGCTGATGCGTTGTGATTGATTAGGCCGCCGGTTCCAGCTGGAACCGGCGGCTTTTTGCATATTGTCTGTCCCGGTAGCAGGTGTGGGGGGGGGCTGCGCCGTGCGGTACGCTCCCCTGCTGCTTACTCTTCGCTGTGTTTACGGCGTTTTTCCCACAGCTTGATGGAGTTCATGTTCTTGCGGCGCTCTTTCTGCAAAGCTTTGCAGACCAGCGACATGTTCTTGGGGTATCCCCACTTTTCCTTGTATTCCGCTTCGCTCATTCCGTGCGAGAGCAGGTGCTTGCGCGTGAGCAGCCTGAAATTCTTGCCGCATTCGTTGCAGGTGATTGATTTTTCGCCCGGCAGTTTGCCGCGCAGTTTTTTGCGCGGGGCATCTTCCTCATAAACCGGACTTTCCGGCATAACCCTGTTGATGGACTGCGCAAGGGTATGAATCATGGAGCTCATCTCTTCTTCGGTCATGCTGCGGATTGCAGCCTGTGCCTTTACAATTTCAATTGCGCTGTTGATGTAAGGTTCCATTTGTTCCTCCGGTAATGCGAAAAAAGTGATACAATGATGAACTTTCCCATAGCCGCAGCACATGTCGCCGTATTTTTTGCCCGCAAAGTTGCAGACAGTCTGGAGTCTTTACATCACCTATACAGATGGAGCTTTTGCAAGGACAATTATTTTCATGCTTTGCATACGTTCTGGCGCTTTTTTATAATGCCTGACTAATGCAATGCGGCAATCACAGCCTATTGGCTCTTTTACTTTGAAGAAAAGCAACCGCGTTGCAGGCATTAATCGCCCAGCCTTTGCCGTAGTGATGAGCGTATTGCCAGATGTATTGCCAGCGCATTGGGCCGCAGTCAAAACGTATTGCCGCATGCGCTGCCAAAAGCATTGCCGGGCGTATGGCTCGCCAGCTCGTCTGTTATATTACCCGACGAGCCCCAAAAAAAATCGCCCCGCGCGGAGCGGGGCGATTCACAGGTGTTGCGATTTGCTTGCGCTGCTGTGTTCTGGCAGCGCGGCAGGGTGATGCAGGAAAAAGCCGTGGCTATTTTTCTGTAGCCACTTTTTTCTTTCCGGCAATCTGGTGGCGCTGCTGTGCGCCCAGCACTTTTTTGCGCAGGCGGATGGACAGGGGGGTTACTTCCACCACCTCGTCATCGCGCACAAAGTGGATGGCCCATTCCAGCGTGAGTGGGCGTACCGGGGTCAGGATGATGTTTTCGTCCTTGCCGGAGGCGCGCATGTTGGTCAGCTTCTTTTCCTTGCATGGGTTTACGTCGATGTCGTTTTCGCGGTTGTGTTCGCCCACGATCATGCCTTCATAGACCGGATCGTTGGGGGTGATGAACATCACGCCGCGCGGCTCGAGATTGTAAATGGCGTAAGCCACGCCCTTGCCGGGGCGGTCAGCCACGAGCGAGCCGGTGAAGCGGGTGGGGAACTCGCCACGGTATTCTTCGTAACCATCCAGCAGGGAGTTCATGATGCCGGTACCCTTGGTATCGGTGAGGAACTCGTCGCGGAAGCCAATCAGCCCGCGCGAAGGCACGGAGAATTCTATGCGGATGCGGCCGGAGCCGTTGTTAATCAGGCTGAGCATGCGGCCCTTGCGCAGCGAAAGTTTTTCCGTAACCACACCCATGAAGGATTCATCGCAGTCAACCAGCAACTTTTCGATGGGTTCCAGAGTCTTGCCGCCCTCATTTTTGAGGATAACTTCCGGCCTGCCCACGTTCAGCTCAAAACCCTCGCGGCGCATCTGTTCGATGAGAATAGCCATCTGGAGCTCGCCACGGCCTTTGACGATGTAACTGTCCTTGTCGTCGGTTTCTTCAACGCTGATGGCGACGTTACGAAGCATTTCGAGCATCAGGCGGTCGCGAATCTGGCGCGACTGCACAATTTTGCCTTCCTGTCCGGCCAGCGGGGAGGTGTTGATGGAAAAACGCATGGAAACCGTGGGATCGTCAACCCGAATACGCGGCAAACGGCGCGGAGCTTCCTTGGTGCAGACGGTGTCGCCGATGCTTACCTTGTCCAGACCGGCCAGTACCACGATGTCTCCCGGCTCGGCCTCGGAGGTTTCCTGCAGCTTCAGGCCTTCGTAAACCTGGGCTTTGGTGACTTTTACCGGAATCTCGGCATCGTTCTCGTCAATGCGGATAAGCTGGCTGCCGCCGCTGTAGCTGCCGTGGAGGATGCGCCCGACTGCCAGACGCCCGAGGTAGTCGGAGTAGTCAAGGTCCGCTACCTGCATCTGGAACGGCTCGTCCGTATCGTAAACCGGTCCGGGCAGGTTCAGGATGGCCTCGAACAGCGGCGAAAGGTCGTCGCCTTTGGTTTCCGGGTCGGTCATGGCCACGCCTTCACGCCCGATTGCGTAGAGCACCGGGAAGTCGAGCTGGTCATCATTGGCCCCGAGGTCGATGAAAAGGTCGTATACTTCGTTGAGTACTTCGGCCGGGCGCGCGTCCTTGCGGTCAATCTTGTTCACCACAACGATGATGTCGAGACCTGCATCAAGTGCTTTTTTAAGCACAAAGCGGGTTTGCGGCAGCGGTCCTTCGGAAGAGTCAACAAGCAGCACGCAGCCGGTGGTCATGGAAAGCGCGCGCTCCACCTCGCCACCAAAGTCGGAGTGGCCGGGGGTGTCCAGAATGTTGATTTTTACGTCTTTCCAGCGCACTGCGCAGTTTTTGGCGGAAATGGTAATACCGCGTTCACGCTCGATGTCCATGTTGTCCATGATGCGTTCGTCCACCTGCTGGCCTTCGCGGAAAATACCGCTCTGGCGGAACATGGCGTCCACCAGCGTGGTTTTGCCGTGGTCAACGTGGGCGATAATGGCGATATTACGGATTTTGTCGTTTGTTTTTTTCATAAATAGTCCAGTTTGTTGCGCTTTCTATGGATGGCGATATTCGCGGTTACATGCGGCGTGGTTAGCCGGTCATGGCGTGTACTTTTTTAAGTGAAACGCTCAGGTGGCAGGAAAGAAATTTTTCACCGCGGGGTGTGTTCGTAACCCTTTACAGGCTGCGCGGCAAGAAAAAAGGCTGCAAACAGCCAGATAAACCGTTGCGGCGTGCAGCAAAAAGTATTGATGTGGTGCAGGCAAAGGCGTGGCGGCTGATATGCATGCAGCCGGAGGGACCTGTGTGCTGATTTACAGTTCGTAAAGTTGTGCAGCTTGAGTCTGTTTGAAGGCAGGTTCCGGCAGGCTATTTTCTTTTCCAGTCATTCAGTTTTTCAAGGTATAGATCGGCCAGAAATTTGTCGTTGTATTTATCAGCCTGACCAAGAAAATATTTGATGGACGCCTCGTATTTATGCCGGTCTGACTGTTTTTTCTTTATTGACCCGCTAATGTGCAGGCCAAAGTCAGCCAGCCCGGTATCATTGGCCTGAGTGGCAGTGATGTGCAGCTTTTCGGCCTGAGCCAGATTGGGCAGGAACTTAACTATCCTTGCGCGGATAGCGGCGGCCTGGGCATACGCGCCTGCGTCTTGCAGCGCATCGGCCAATTGCTCATGCCCGGTCAGCCAGTGGGGATTTTCCTGCACTGTTTCAAACATGGCGGCAAGGCTTTTGCCGCTGCTTTCGCGTTGCAGGCGCAAATCATGTTCTTCCGGCAGCAACAGGCTGGTGTTCAGAAGGTCGTTGATGACGATGCGAAAGCCGTCACGCAGGCCGTGGCGGTGCAAATCCGGCTGGAACAGGTCCTTGCAGCGTTCAGCAAGGATGGTGGCGTTATGTTTTTCGTGCGTGGGGCGCCCGGGGCTTTGCCCTTCCAGATGAAACACCGTGGATTCTGTGATGCAGTGCAGGGTATGCCCCAGTTGGCGAATACGCGCGCACAGCTCCAGATCTTCAAAGCCGTTGCGGTAGCCGGGGTAGAAGGCTCCGGCTTCAAAAAACAGGTCTTTGCGCAACAGAAGAACAGCGGCAGTAATGGCCTGTAGTTTGCGCTTGCGTTTGACGGCCGGGTGCTTTTCCGGAAACCCGTTGTAAAGATGCGAAACTTTGCCGGTAATGGAAAAAGTGATGCCAAGATGCTGCACCGTGCGGTCTGCATAAAGCAATAGTGGCCCCACAGCGCCAACGCCCGGCTGTTCCAGCGCGTTGATGAGCGGCGGCAGCCAGTTGGGAGTGAGGATGGTATCGTTATTCAGAAAAAGGAGCAGCGGGGCACCGGCCTGTTGCGCCCCCAGATTGCAGGCCGGGCCAAAGTTGATGTTATCCGCATTGCGGATGGCGCAAAAACGCCCGCCGAACAGGGCCTGACCCAGCGGCGCAAGCTCGCTGGCTGTGGCATCGGCAGAGGCGTTGTCCACCACGATGATCTCCACATCTTGCGGCGTATGCTCGCGCAGGCTTTCAAGGCAGGCGCGGGTAAGCTCCCACTTGTTGAAAACCGGGATGATTATGGAGACAAGCGGTGTTTGCATGTGTGTTACCTGATTTCCGGCAACCACTCGTCAAAGCTGCGCGTGGCCCGTTCCGAGTAAAGCTGTTTGCGGTCGGCTTTTTTGGCCCGTTCGCCAAGTTCCGGCATCAGCCCGTACTGCACGTTGCTGGGCTGGAAGCGTTTGACCGGCGTTTGCAGATGGCGCAAAAGCGAGCCAAGGCCACTTTCCGGCGGCGGTTGCGGAATGTTGCGCCCGTTCAGACGCGCGGCAAGTTGCAGGCCCAGCCACAGGCCGCAGGCTGATGACTCCACATAACCTTCCACCCCGGTGATTTGCCCGGCCAGAAAGATGTGCGGCGCAACGCGCAGAGAAAGGTCTTCTGCAAGTACTTCCGGCGCGTTCACAAAGGTGTTGCGGTGCATGCTGCCAAAGCGCACAAACTCCGCATTCTCCAGACCGGGAATCATTCTGAAGATGCGCTCCTGTTCCTTGTAGAGCAGTTTGGTCTGGCAGCCCACCAGATTGAACATGGTGCAGTTGAGGTTTTCTGCCCGCAACTGGACAATGGCGTAAGGACGCCTTCCAGTGCGCGGGTCCGTGAAGCCAACCGGCTTGAACGGCCCAAAAGAAAGTGTGCGCGGGCCGCGCTCGGCCAGCGCTTCAATGGGCATGCAGCCCTCAAAATGCATTTCCTTCTCAAAGTCCTTGGTCTGGGCTTTTTCGGCAGAGAGCAGGGCTTCGTAAAAAGCGAAATACTCGTCTTTCTCCATGGGACAGTTGAGATAATCGCCTTCTTCCTCGCTATAGCGCGATCCACGGAAGATGATGTCCATGTTCAGCGAATCGCCGGAAACAATGGGCGCGATGGCGTCATAAAAATACAGGCGACTGCCGTTCTTTTTACCGCTGTTTTCCTGTTCCCCTTCCGGCTCAAGCAGCGCGGCAAGGCTGGCGCTGATGGAGTCGCTGGCCACCGGACCAGCACTCAGAACAATGGTGCCAAAGGGGGCCAGCGCAGGCTCAAGCGCCGGGTCAAGGCTGGTGATTTCTTTGCGCACCAGCGTGATTAGCGGCTCAGCCTCAACAAGTTCGGTCATGCGCTTGCCGAACAGTTCCCGATCCACTGCCAGAGCCTTGCCTGCCGGAACAGCGGTTTCTTCGGCCACCCGCATGACAATGCTGCCCAGTGTACGCAACTCGTTTTTCAACACGCCCACGGCGCTTTTTGGATCGTTGGAGCGCAGGGAGTTGGAGCAGACCAACTCGGCCAGACAGTCCCGCTCGTGAGCGGGAGAGTAGCGGTGCGGCTTCATTTCAAAAAGGGTGCTGGGAATTCCGTTGGCGGCCAGAGCCATGGCGCATTCGCACCCGGCCAGACCCGCGCCTATGATTGCTATTGGAGTTTTAAGGCTGTTGCTGGAGTTCATTATTATGGCTTGTTGAGGTTACGGATTGGCCCGGATGTTTCCATGCGTGGGCGGAAGCCTTCCTTGGCATAAAAGGCGTTGAAACTCAATCGCAGTTTTTGCGGCAGCCGCGTTGTTAGGGGGCTGGTGGTGCCGTGGCTTGAGTCTGCGTTTTTTATAGTTTTTTCGCTTTCAGGATGATTGCTTGACGGCCGGTAACGCTGTGCTGCAATCATCTGGCGACAATCGCCTGGGACATGTCCTAGATGATGCTGAAAGACAGTGACTGCCCGACCTGTTTGCGCAGATTAGCGTGGACACTGCGCAGTTTTTCCGCACCTTCCGGGCTGTTTTTACCAACCTCGCGCAGCAGTGCTTCCCATGCGCGGCGCTCGTATTCTTCTATGGGCGTGTCCAGAGTGTCGTCGTTCATCATCAGGTCACGCTGCAATTTGCGCACGGCGTTATAAATGTCCGGCGAGTCGCGGGCTATGATGCGCCAGAAGATCAGGTTGGGAGTCGCTTCCGTGCATAGCACCTCGTCCTGCCAGGGCGAAAAATCCACAAAGCCACGGGCGGAAAGCTTGGGACGCGCAAAACGGCTGCACCGGCTGTTCAGCATGGCGGCGGCAAAGGCGAACGAACTGTTGGATATGCCAAGGCAGTCAGCCTGCGAAATGGCCCAGAAGTCCTCATAGTATGGCGCTTCGGCCAGAACACCCGGACGGCCTTGCGCGGGGAAGATATCCGCGGCGGCAAGCGGGGCGTAGTCCTTGAACTTACGCTTTACGCGCGCGTCTTCAGTGGCCAGATAGAGCACCGGCGAGTCCAGCTGGGGCCAGAAGCTTTCCAGCCAGTCATGCACCCAGCGCAACGGGGTTTCAAAATAGTTGTACTGCCCGGTATCACCAAAGCGCAGATGCGCCACCACCACGGTTTTTCCGGCCAGCGCCTGCCATGCGGAGTCTAGATAGGCGGCAAGTTCCGGTTCCGGCTGGAACAGGCTGCGGAAGAAATCTGGATCTTTTGCGTAGTAGCGGCTGGACTGGAAATGACCCCAGAAGTTGATGCCGCCGGTCTCGTTCAGCTCAAGGCGCACATCGCTAAAGCTTACTTTGGGGTAGTCGTAAATTCCGGGGCTTATAAAGCGCGGGATGTCCGGGTATGCGCGTTCGCGCCATTCCAGCAGGGTGTTTTCATGTTCCGGTGCAAGCGGCTTGTCGGCGTGCCCGAACAGTTTTTGTCCGATCCACTGTGGCGTATGCGTTACGCAGTCATACTCGCGCGCTGTAAAACGCAAAAAAGCATACTGGAACACCTGATTGGCGAAACGGCCGTTCCGCCCCAGAGTGGACATTGCCAGAATAAAAGGTGCGTTGCCGGAGTTCATTTTTTCAGCATACCCGGATGCGCTGGCTAAGGCAACAAACGCCGCCCGCCCGGATATGAGAGAGCCGGGGACGCTTTTGAGCTTCTGCCTGCCGCAGTAGGGCAGATTTTACAGGTTTGCGCTGTAATGCTCTGCCGCATTGTTGCCGGTGGTTAACCGGTTTGACTTGCTAAAAGGTATACCCGGCGTGGATGGAGCCGTAGTTGTGCCATTTTTCCTGCCCGTGGAACTCCAGACTTTTATAGACGTGGGTATAGCCGATGCGAAAGCGCCCCAGATGCATGGTGATTCCGGTGCTGAGTTCGGCTACCAGCGGGAATTTGTCGATGCTATGGCTGTTTTTCCAGGCATTGCCGTCAAGAAATGTATCCCAGGCCACGGCCTTGGCGTCCGCACCCGCAAAAACATAAACACTCACATCATCCCAGAAGCCGTTACCCTTACTGCGTTGGTAATCCTCCTCGCCCGGTACTGCCGGAGCGGTGATGCCCGCGCCGGGCCGGATAAGGGACACACCAAAATCCTGCGGCAGGTTCCAGCCAATGCGTAACTCTCCGCCCAGTCCTGCTCTGGTAAAGGGCGTACCGGCCGAAACCTCGAAGCGCGGCAAAAAGTCCATCCCCCATGCGCCGCTGCCAAGGCTGGAATTGATGCGCCAGATTCTGGTCCAGGTCAGCATCATTGTTGGTTCATCTTTTAGCTGATGCGCCCATCCTTCGGCAGTGTCGATGTTCCGGAAGCGGTGTACCTCGTTCTGGGCCTGCTCACCCAAAGCGCTGGGGCCGACTATGCCGATGGCAAGCTCCAGCGTATCCAGACGGCTTTCCTGTTTGGCGTGCAGGCCAAAAGAGCCGTAAAGGTAACCGGCGTAGGGCCGGTCGTCCTTTTGCAGCTCTTTGGAATCGGTATCCTTTGGCGTGTAGATGTGCTGCCCGAAGCCGAACGAGAGGTTGTAGCGCGTGGCATTGGCAGAGCCGGGCATGGGCAGATCGCCGAGCAGGTCGCTAAGGCCGTCCGGCAGAATGCGGTTGTGGGCCAGAGTAGCGAGGTCGCGGCTGATCAGACGCATCTGCACGGCGTTGGTGTAGTAGCGGTCCTCATTATAGAACAGGTCGTTCTCAAAGTAGATCAGCAGGGTGGGGCCTTCGGATAAAAGCTCTTCTGTTGCCTCCTGCTGTTGGGCGCTGTTTGCGTCGCTTTCTTGCAGCGCTATTTGTGTGGGCTGCTTTGCTTGGGTGGGCTGTTCTGTCTGTATGGGCTGCATGGACTGTTCGGCCGCAAGGGCGTTTTGCCCAGGGGCAAGGACAAGCAGCAACCCGAACATCAGGGCCGTAACTGAAAGAATCTTTAAAAACGGGCGAATAGCCGCGCAAGAGAGAATGGAAGTCATATCATGCCGCCGTAAGTTTGCCGGACTGAGCTTGTTTTACCCGGAAATCACAAGTCCAATACGTTGCGTAAATGACTGGAACTGTATCTGGAGAATGCTCCGGTTCGCCCGGACTGCGTTGATGCCGGTTCAGGGGCCGCGCAGGAAGATTTATCCCCGCTGCCCTATATGCAAAATATCGCAGGCAAGGGTGCCTTGCCAGCGATATTTGCTCATTGTGAAAGTTTTTCATGTATTTGGGCGCTGCCGTGAAGTATTTTTGCTTTAGAAGCGAAAGCGCCCGGTTCACGTCTGCTTCAGGGTGACCTTGTTCTCCAGCAGGAAAGCGTTTTTATGCAGGGGCCTTCATGGTATGTTCCTGCAATAAAAATACTTTCTGACGCCGCAAGAGGGCAAAGTCGCCTGAAACTCGACCTAATTTTTTTGCAGGTCGCGCAGCTTGGCCATGATGTCCAGAATGTTCAGGGTCTGGTTCACGCGCCAGTAGAATTCCTCGGCCTCAAAGGGCTTGGTCAGGAAGTCGTTGGCGCCGTTTTTCAGGAACCGCGCCGTCAGCGGGCCGGAACCAGCGGAGGAAAGACCGATGATCGCCATATTGGTGATTCTGTGCTTGGCCCTGATTTCCTGCACCAGAGTGATGCCGTCCATGCGGGGCATTTCAAAGTCCGTTATCACCAGACGAATGTCAGGGTTGGCCTGCAACACTTCCAGAGCCTCCACCCCGTCCTGCGCTTCCACACTCTGGATGCACTGGACTGCCAGCATGCGTTTTACAATGGTGCGCTGGGTGCTGGAATCGTCCACCACCAGGGCTCTTACATTGTAGTTGGCGTGCAGGCGCTCCACGCAGGAGACCAGCGGATCAAGGTCGTCAATGCTGCCTTTGAGGAAGTAGTCGGCAACGCGTTTATCCAGAAACTGCTTGCGCAGGTTTTCATCAAATGTGGCGGCCAGAACAACACAGGGGATGGAGTAGGCCAGACACATATCCACTGTTTCCCCGTTGGGAGCGTCAGGCAGGTTGAGGTCAACTACCGCGGCAAAAAGGTCTTGCCGGTTTTGCTCGGCCATTGCCTTGGCATCAGCCAGAGTATGGGCGACAATAATGTCGAACCCGGCTGAAGATTCGAAACGCTGGCGAATAATTTTGGCCTGAATTGCGCTGTCCTCAACGATGAGCAGGGTGTTTGGATTCACGGTACTCCCCCGGTATTTTTATTTATTTCATAAACTGCCAGCGCGTTTTCTCTTTTGCCATCCACCTGTATCGGAACGGTCGCGTCCGGTCAGGTGCCATAAGAACGTGCTGGCGGCAGTCAGCAAAATTGCCTGTATTGTGCAGAACTTAGAATAGACTTTTTTATGTGTAAAATGCAACCATTACGATGATTGTTCGCGCTGGCTGGTTTGCAGCGGCGTGCCTGCCGGTGTGAGCATCCCTCGCAGCCGTATATATGAAGTTGCAGTTCTGATGAAGTACGGTTTTGGCAGACGGTCTTCTGGATACGGCGTCCGGTCCTTTTTCAGCTTTCAGCAAAGCAGGATGCTAGATGTTCTGGCATCTGGCTGTGCAGTGGGCCGGCAGCTGCATGCCGGGGGCTGCTTTCGCACTTTATGCTTTGCCTTCATCGTGCTATGCAGGGCGGATGAAAAATATCAAGCGTAGCATATTCCTTGTTTTTGCGGTTTTTCTGCTTTCTGCCCCGGCCCTGCCATGTTTTGCGCAGTCCTCCCAGGCCGCGCGGCTTGACCTGACAGGCTCCGGGATTTCAGCGTCCCAGCAGGCTGAGATTGAAGCGGATCTCCGGGTGCCGGGTTACGATCTGCCTACAGTTCCGGGACCGGATTCAGCCATCTGCTACCGGGGCGAGAGCGGTTTTGTAATCTCGCCGCCGGAGGGCTGGGTCAACCTGAGCGAGCAGGCCGCCAAAATGGGCCTGTGTGTGCTTTATGCTCCGGCCGGATACAATTTTGACAACGCCCCGGCAGTTATATACCCCACCGTCATTGCCGCGCCAAAAGGCGCGGATCCGGTTGCTGTTCAGGCGGAAAAAGTTTTCCGGCAACATATGAAGCGCCCGGAAGGACGGCAGATCTGGCTGGAAAATCCCGGCGTATTTTTTTCGGCCAGCGGACTGGAGTATGCCCTGCGTTACTTCCGCAACGGCCCGTCACCCAACGATTTTGAGATGGTTGCCTACCATGTGGAGGACGGCAGCATGCTCATGGTCGTCCTCTCGTCCGTAAAGAACAAGGAAATCCAGAAGGCGTTGCCCGGCTACATGAAGATGCTGTACGGCACCTTTGCCATAAAAGTTACGGATGAAGTCAGGCGGCAGGCTTCCAGATAGGATGCCTGATTCTGCTCCATGTTCCGGGTGAATCTACAGGTAGATCTGCCTCGCAACAGCCCACGGAGCAAGGTAAGCCTTCAAGTTTTTGCCGTCAGATGATTACAGGGCGTCTCTGCCCGCGGCGGCATCTTTGAGGCGGGACATGTTTTAATCAGGAGAAAAGTTTGGCTTCGGAATTGATAATGTTCGGTACCGGGTGCGCTCTGGTCACCCGCTGTTACAATACCTGTTTCGCCATAAAGAGCGGCGATGAATATTTTCTGGTGGACGGCGGCGGAGGCAACGGGGTGCTTTCGCAAATGGGAAAGGCCAGTGTGGATTTGCTAAAAGTGCGCGCTATGTTCGTCACTCACGCGCATACGGACCACCTGCTTGGCGTAATCTGGGTGCTGCGCTTTGTGGCCATGCGCATGATTTACGGTGAGTACCCGGGCCAGTTCCACGTTTATTGCCACGATGAGCTTGAACGCGCCATCCGCACCATTTGCAATCTGGTGCTGCCGCCGAATCACCTGCGTTTTTTTGACAACGGCATTGTCTTTCACGTTGTGGCAGACGGAGATAAGGCCGAAGCCGCCGGGCTGGAACTGTCGTTTTTCGACCTTGGCGCCGTCAAGAGCAAGCAGTTCGGCTTCAAGGCAACGCTGCCGGACGGTCAGGCCCTGTGCTGCCTTGGCGACGAGCCTTGCCGCGAAAGCAGCCGCCAGCACGTTAAAAATGCGGACTGGCTCATGGCGGAAGCTTTTTGCCTGTATGCGCAGCGCGAAACCTTCAAGCCTTACGACAAGGGGCACAGCACCGCGCTGGACGCTGCCCGGCTGGCGCAGGAACTGGGCGTGAAAAATCTTGTTCTTTATCACACCGAGGACACGCAGCTTGATAAACGCAAGGCGCTTTACAGCGATGAAGCTGCCAGCGCTTTTGATGGCCGCATTTTCGTACCGGACGATCTTGAAAGAATCATTTTGGAAGCGGGCGAGGTTTAGCAATAGTCTTATGGTTTCTATTTGCTTTATAAATGCTTGATAGACAGCCACCAATGGCAAGACGCCTTAAGCAAATAAGCTTTACCAAAATACCCTGAATGCCTTTACTGAATCAGAACTAAAAAAAGCGGCCCGGAGCAATTTGTTCCGGGCCGCTTTTTTTAAAGCAAACCAACTTTGCAAGAGTTTATTTGTTGCAGGTTTATGATGCTTCTTGCGTTTATTCGCCGGACTCCTGTGCGCAGGGTTTGCACTTTTCATCGTACGGCTCCGCATCGCGGTATTTTATTGCCAGCAGCAGGCTGCCCAGCGCGCAAAGCAGGAATACCCCAAAACTCAGACTGATGGCCCGGTGCGCGTCCATACCGCCTTCAAGCCAGTGTTCTACCAGCAGGCCCATACCCTGTTGCATCATGGCCCCGCCAACAAAGGGGAACATGTTGATGAAGCCGCTGATGGTTCCGGCCAGTTCCACCGCAAAATGTTCCTTGGCGGCAGTAAACAGCACCGCCGTGCCGCCAAAGCAGGCAACGGCAAAAAGCAGAAAGTACAGCGAAAGGGCAATATCCGGCAGGCGCGGCAGCCCGATTACCAGTGGGACTGTAAGCAACACGCTGGCGCAGGAAAGAAACAGCAGCATTTTGCGGGCGGAGCCGATTTTTTCTGAAATTATCGAGATAAATGGCGCAGACACCAGTGCCAGCGAGGGCAACGAGAGAATCAGCCCGCTTTCGGCAATGCCGATGCCCAGTCCGGATGTGAGAAATTGCCCGCCCCAAAGTCCGATAAAAGCAAAGTAGGTGCCGCCCTGAAAAAATTGCCATAGGCCAAGAATCCAGGCGTCCCGCGTGGTTGTTATGCAGCGCAGTTTTCCCATCAGGCGCATGCCGCCGGGCACGCTGGTCTGACGCATGGTTACATTGGCTGTTCCCTGCCCGCTGCCGGAGGTATCAATTAACTCGGCAACCTTGTCTGGACAATCGCGCACAATCAGCCAGATCAGTACAGCAAAAACCAGCGAGGCAACGGCGAGAAAAACAAACGGAGTGCGCCAGCCATAATTGGCAGAGGCGTAAGCCATGGGTGATGTGGCAAAAAGCGGCCCGATGGCGCTGATGGCAAAAGCTATGGCAGTCAGGCGCTGAAAAGCGCTGATGGGGAACCACACTGCGATGAGCTTGAGTTGCGGAACGGAGATTACGGCCAGCCCCATGCCCATGACTACCCGCGCGATAATGGAGGTGCCAAGGTCGGATGAGAACGCGAATACGGTGGTTGCTGCGGCAGCAAGAACGAGGGCAGCGGTAACGCTTTTGCGCGGGCCAAGCGTATCTGCAAGCAGCCCGGCCGGGATTTGCATGGCGGCGTATGAGTAAGAAAAAGCGGCAGCCAGCAACCCAAGGCTGGCTACGTCTATGCGCAGACTTTCGGCCACTTCGCCGGATACTGCCGCCAGCCCTACCTGCTGGAAGCAGGCGATCAGTGTGGCCCCGGCCATTACCGTAAACAGGCACCAGTTGCGGTGTTTTGTGATAAAGCGGGTGGTGCTGAACATGCGAAAAGCTCCCAGTCGTGATCTTACTTACGCGCTTGAACCTTTCCGCAAGTAAAGTCAAGGGGGGAGACTGCTTTTATTCTTTGAATGCGCAGTTATGACGCGCTCTTGCGTTGTTTACAGAGGAGTGGGCCTGCTGCACCCTGTTCGAACGCTCTTGTCCACGCAATCATGGCTGGCCTCTATTCACTGAGGGGGGCTGGGGGAAATCATTTCCCCCAGCGGGTGCAGGGCAGCGCCCTGCCCGCCGGAGGCATAATATATATCTGGCTGATCAATGGCCCCAGCTTGAGCCGTCCCAGCAGTGGGTGCAGAGTTTTTCCTTGGGCAGGCCGATTGCCTTGACCAGATTTTCAAGCGTCTGGAACTTGAGGGTGGAAAGCTGGAACTGCTTGCGAATCCACTCGACCATCTCGGCGTTTTTGGAGTCGGACGAATCCACATAGCGCTCGATGTTTTGCCATTCCTTGCCTTCCAGCGCGAGAATGGCCTTTAGGCCCATCAGTTCAAGGGCGGAGCGCGAAGTGGAAAAGTTCAGGAATTCGCAAGGGTAGACCAGAGTCGGGCAGGCAATGCGGATATGCACCTCTTTGGCTCCGTTCTGGTAAAGCACCTGAATATTGTCTTTAAGCTGGGTGCCGCGCACAATGGAGTCATCCATGAACAGCAGGCGTCTGTCGCGAATCAGCGCCTCGTTGGGGATCAACTTCATCTTGGCTACCAGATTACGCGATTCCTGATTTTGCGGCATGAAGCTGCGCGGCCAGGTGGGAGTGTATTTTACCAGCGGCCTGCTGTAAGGGATGCGTCTGTGGTTGGAATAGCCCACAGCGTGCCCGATGCCCGAATCCGGGATGCCGCACACGCAATCCACGTCCACGTCGTCCTCGGCGGCCATGACCGCGCCGCAACGGTAGCGGCAGTCTTCAACGTTGATTCCTTCGTAGCAGGATGACGGATAGCCGTAATACACCCACAGGAATGAGCATATCTGCATCTCGTTGCCCGGCTGTACACAGGTCTCGCAGCCGTCCGGGTCAATGAAGACCGCTTCGCCCGGCCCGAGATCCCGCACCGGCGTGAACCCTACGTTATACATGGCGCTGGATTCGGAAGAAAGCACCCAGCCGTCTTCCTTCTTGCCAAGCGAGAGAGGGGTGCGGCCCAGCCTGTCGCGGCAACCGTACAGCCCTTTTTCGGTCATGATGATGAAGGTGCACGAGCCCTTGACCCTTGAATATACGGCGCGGATGCCGTCTTCAAAGGAATTTTCGCGGCTCAGGAGCATGGCGATTATTTCTGTAGGCCTTACCTTGCCGCCGGAAGAGCGGTTGAAGGTGTAGCGGTGGCGCTCGGCATCGGCGATAAGCTCATCGGCGTTGGTGATGCGTCCCACCGTGACCAGCGAGAACGGGCCAAGGTGCGAGTAAAATGTCAGGGGCTGGCTGTCCGTATCACTGATGGCCCCAAGCCCGAGGTTGCCGTTAAGGTGCGGCAGGTCCGGCTCCAGCTTGTTGCGAAAATAGCTTGATTCCAGATAATGCACCCGGCTGGTAAAGCCGGAGGGACCGTTCACAGCCAGTCCGCCACGCTTTGTGCCAAGGTGCGAAAGATAGTCAGTGCCATAAAAAAGATCCGTCACGCAGTCGTTTTTTTTGGCTATGCCAAGGATGCCGCCCATTTCTCCTCCAGGGTAAAATCGTAAAGCGCTCCAAATTAAGATTTGGAACCGGGCTTGTCCATATCTTTCTTACCGTGTGATAAGGCACCCCGGCTCAAATACGGCCTGCGCCAAGGCAAAACCCGCAACGGACAAATAAAACGGCGTATGTGCGCTAATTATAACGACTTGTAGTAGCGCAGGCGAAATGTTCCGCGGATAAAGCCGCGCGGGCCTGTTGTGTCAGGTTTGACATTATGGCAGTATCGGTAACACTTTGGGCAAACAGTTGTTTGACCGGTATTTTGTCCTTTTCTATAATCATCAGGAGCTGTCCAATGAGAAAAAACATTATAGCAACGCTTGCGTTCGCACTTGTTTTTAGCCTTGCTGCCACCTGTGGCGCGGCTGAAAGCATCAAGATGTCCACCACCACCAGCACCCGCGATTCCGGCCTGCTGGATTACCTGTTGCCTGAATTCAAAAAAGACACCGGCATCGAGGTGATGGTGCTGGCCAAAGGCACCGGCGCGGCAATCCGTGACGGCATTGACGGCAACGTGGACGTGATTTTTGTTCACGACCCCGCGCGCGAAATCAAGTTTGTGGAAGACGGCTGGGGAACAAAGCGCTACGAAGTTATGCACAACGACTTTGTAATCGTTGGCCCGGCCAAGGATCCGGCTAAAATCAAGGGCGAAAAAGACGTTTTCAAGGCTCTGGGCCTGATTGCCGCAAGCAAGACCCCGTTCATCTCGCGCGGGGACGACAGCGGCACCCACTCCAAGGAACTTGGCCTCTGGAAAAAGACCGGACTGCCCATGACCCGTAGCGAGCAGACCATCAAGAAGGGCGGTCAGGACACCACCGTGACCTTTGAAGTGCCCAGCGGCGACTGGTACAAGAGCATCGGTCAGGGCATGGGCAAAACGCTGTTCATGGCGGAAGAAATGGAAGGCTATGCTCTTTCCGACCGTGGCACCTTTATCCAGCAGAAGTTCGGCAAAACCCCGCCCACCGCGCTGGAAATCATGGTGGAAGGCGATGAAGGCCTGTTCAACCCTTACGGCGTGATCCCGGTTAACCCGGAAAAGTATCCTTCCGTAAAGGTCAAGGAAGCCACACAGTTCGCAGAATGGCTGGTATCCGAGCGCGGGCAGCAGCTTATCGCCCGCTACCAGTTGCAGGGCAAGCAGCTTTTCTTCCCGGACGCTATTCCTGACGCGAAGTAAAAAGCTTTTTAGAGCATTGTACACTTGAAGCGTTTATTGCCCTGGAAGTCATGTCATATTTATGAATGACTTCCAGCAAGTTCCGCAGTGGCCGGGCTGTAGCGGCCCGGCCACTGTCACGGACTTTTGATTTAGCCCTCTCGCGACGTCAGAAAGCATTTTTCTTCCTTGCGAGAGAACAAAATTGCTCTTTGGGTTAACAGACCATAGAGTGTTTACGCTTTTTCAAATTGAGAGCGCTTAAACTTTAACGCAGCGGCGATATATGTTTGATATTTTCACAGACAGTCTGGTTTCCGCTTTCATGATGATTATAAGCGGCGACGCAGAATTGTGGGGCATTGTACTGCTCTCGCTACGCTGCACCTTTATGGCCTGTCTGTTTTCCGGGCTGTTTGGCATCCCGCTGGCGTTGTTCCTTACCAACAAC
>JAJDJF010000060.1 GCA_030267065.1 Desulfovibrio sp. OttesenSCG-928-C06
CCGCAATGGGGGGAGATGAGTTTAGTTGATGCGCATTATGGCGCGTGTTTTTGTTTTGTAGTTTTTTTCTTTTAACTGTGCGTAATTACTATAAACATTCCCGGCGTGCGGGCAGGGCGTTGGACGCGGAAAAGCGTAACCGCCCGGCCTGACGCGCCAGAGGTCAATCATATGTCAAACATCAACCAGGATGATCTTTCCAGCTTTCCCATTGGGGTTTTCGATTCCGGCATGGGCGGCCTGACCGTTCTTTCCGCTCTGATGGACCGCCTGCCGCATGAGAATATGCTCTATCTGGGCGATACCGCCCGCCTGCCTTACGGCACCAAAAGCCCCGGCACGGTCTCGCGCTATGCTTTGCAGGCAGCCGCAAAACTGGTGGAGCGCAAGGTCAAGATGCTGGTCATTGCCTGCAATACCGCCACGGCCTCGGCTCTTGACGATTTACGCAAGGCATGGCCGGATCTTCCGATATTTGGCGTGGTCGGGCCCGGAGCGCAGGCCGCCTGCACCACCACCCGCAACGGCAGCATCGCCGTTATCGCTACAGAATCGACAATTCGCGGCGGCGCGTACCAGCGGGCCATCAAGGAGATTAACCCGGACGCGGCGGTTACCGGCCATGCCTGCTCGCTGTTTGTGCCGCTAACCGAAGAAGGCTGGATGGACGGGCCGATTGTGGAAGCCGTGGCCCGCCGTTATCTTGGAGCCCTGTTCGATTGCGACGGCGCGGCCCTTGAGCCGATGGACGACGGGCAGCACGGTGGCAACCGCAAATGCCTTGTGCCGGATTGTCTGGTGCTTGGCTGCACGCATTTTCCGCCGCTGGCTCCGACCATCCGCAAGGTTCTCGGCAATGAGGTCGCCATTGTGGATTCCGCAGCCACCACAGCCGGGGCAGTGGAGAATGAGCTTGCCCGCCTTGGCTTGCTGAACAGCCAGAGCGGACCCGGCGAAGCCCACTTCATGACCACTGACGATGAAGCCCGTTTCGCCCGGATTGGTTCGCTGTTTTTGGGGCGCGAGTTGTCCCCGCGGCAGGTGGAACTGGTGAATTTGTAGTCCCGGCCCGCCCCTGCGCTGTTTCCGGCGCTGATGGCGGGCCTTTTATAACCGGCGGCGGGATGTTCTTCCCGCGGCGTGAAAAGCCCGGTGACAGTATATGACCGAAAATCATGAATTTGAACGGATGCGGGAAGTGGCAAAGCAGTTCACCTACTTGCCCTATGTTCACGGCGTGAGCATTCCCGCCTGTGATAATGCGGAAGCTGGCGCTGGGGCGCAAGGCTTTGCTGGCAATGGGGCGTTGCCAAGCGTTTTGTCCGGCTCTTTGCCGACAGCCCCGGATCTGGCCGCTTGCGAGGCCCTGTGGGACAAATACGCTGTTCCGCCGCATATCCGCGAGCATTGCCGTCAGGTGGCGCGGGTTCTGATGGCGCTGGGCGATCTGGCAATCTCAAAGGGCGCGCGGCTTGATCGCCCCACCTTGCTGGCTGGCGGCCTGCTTCACGATCTGGCAAAAATGTACACGGTAAACTACCCGGGCGACCACGCTCAGGTGGGCGCGGCTCTGGTCCTGCGCGAAACAAAAAACTACCGGGTTGCCCAGATGGTCTACCACCATGTTGACTGGCCCTGGGAGGCGGACGTGGACAATGATATCATTTTACACGTTCTGTTACTGATTTACGCTGACAAGCGCGTGATGCACGACCAGATTGTCAGTCTGGAGCAGCGTTTTCGCGACTTGAACCAGCGCTACGGCAAAACCGAACGCAGCCGGGCAATACTGGCCCACTCGCATTATCGCGGACTGGAAATTGAAAAAGCGCTTTCAAAGCGGCTGGAGGTTAAAATCGATGAATATCCTGTTGATAGCGGGCGGCTGGTCTAAAGAACGCGAAGTTTCGCTGAACGGCGCCAAAAATATTCACGAGGCACTGGTCAGGCTGGGGCACAATGTCACCATGTATGACCCCGGCAGTTCGCTGGCCGGACTGTGCGAGGCCGCACACGGGCAGGATTTTGCCTTTATCAACCTGCACGGAGCGCCGGGAGAGGACGGAGTTGTTCAGGCTTTGCTTGATACTGTCAAGGTTCCCTATCAGGGGTCTGGTCCGGCAGGGTCGTTTCTGGCCCTGAACAAGGATGCTGCCAAGAGTGTTTTTAGAAATAACAACTTAATTACTCCAGATTGGATATTGCTGACGGAATCACCTTTCAAGCAATCGGTAAGCGATGCTGAAAAATGGGTGTCTCCTTTTGGTTATCCGATCTTCGCCAAGAACAATACCGGTGGTTCCAGTCTCGGTATGGCCCGTATATCAAGTGAGGAAGCAGTAAAACCCGAAATTGAGCGCCTGTTCTCAGAGGGTGGTGAATACCTTGTGGAACCCGCCTGTGACGGGGTTGAAGTTACCTGTGGCGTATTGGGAAGTTTACGGAAGGTTAACGGTCTGCTTACCGAAATCCCGGAGTCGCTTCCTCCGATTTTGATAAGACCCAAGAGCGGAGACAGCAAGTTTTTTGACTATACCAATAAGTACGTTCCCGGAGCGGCAGAAGAGATCTGCCCCGCTCCTTTGCCTAAAACTCTCACGGAAAGAATTCAGCAGATCACTTTGAGTGCGCATCAGGCGCTTGGGCTTCGCGGGTACAGCCGGGCTGACTTTATTTTGACGGAAGACGGTACACCCATGTTGCTTGAAGTGAACACTTTGCCCGGAATGACCAGCAACAGTCTGGTCCCCCAGGAGGCCCGCGCAGTGGGAATGGATTTTGACCAGCTCATCGAGCGGCTGATCCATCTGGGGCTGCATGCCGCAGGTAAACTTGAAGAGAGCATGCTGGCTGAGTAGCTTTTAGCTCCGGTAGGCCGGATTTTCGTGTATTTACGCGTGGTTGGCGATGAAATGCGGCAAGGCGATTTTGCAATAGCGCTTTTGCGCGGTTGGGAATTGTTTTTCCAAGTTCGCGCTTCAATGTATAAGCATTTGAAAATATTATATATTTAAAATAAGGAAGGACTCAGATTTACTCGCTACTCTGGAAAGCGGCCCGGCCGATTTTGCGCAGGCACAAGCGTCTGCGCGAGGGCTTTGCGGAACGTCTTGTTCCGCAAGGGTGGCCCTTTACGCCCGAAATGCAGGCCCCGCCGCTGATTAACGCCGGATACCGCCGCAGTCCGCTGGTTCCGCGTCTGGCGGAGGGGGCGTTGGGTGCGGTTGATGGCAATTTCGGCCAGTCCCAAGGCTCGGCTTGCACCAGTGCCGGTCAGCCTAAAAGCGAGGCTGGCTGCGGTTTTGCTGCATCTTCAGCGTCTTCTGGTAATGCACAGGGCGCGCCGCTGCCCGGTTCTGCTTTTGCTGGGGGGGTAAATTCCAGTGATTCCCGGCTGTCAGGGGCGTTGTCCACGGCCTGTTATTGCGACATCTGGATTCAGGCGGCATCAGGCGGCGAGGCTTACCTGACGTGGGAAATCCTGCGCTTGCTGGCTGCCAGCGGTGGCGGGTTGCGCGTGCTTTGTACCACCTGCACCCGGCAGGGGCTGGAGGTTTTGCACAAGGCCCAACAGGAGCTGGAGCTGGCTTCCATTGATATTACAGTGAATTATTTGCCGCTGGACGAGCCGCCCCTGATGCGCCGCGCAGTGCAGCAGGTGTTCGGCCCTAAGCCGCAAAGTGTTGTGGCGCAAGGGAAATCCGGAGCAACTCAACAAAACGATGGCACCGGGCGCTGCTGTTCCGGCGCGGTAATGGGCGGGGCTGCGCAGTTGGGCGATACAGCTGGCGCATCCTTAAGCGGTGAGGCTGGTGCATCCTTAAGTGTTGAGGCTAACGCTTCCCGAGGGGGCGCGACAGGCGCGTTCTCAGGTGTTACGGCCCCGGACGCTACGGTTGGCGCGCCTTTGGGCGCAACGGCTGGCGGGTCTTCAGCTACTGAGGCTGGCGGGTTTGCGTATTCTGCCGCAGGGCAGACTGACATGTCTGCCTTTACGCGCGGCCGGGTGCTGGTTTTGCTGGAAACGGAAATCTGGCCCGGTCTGCTGGCGGCCTGTTCGCAAGCCGGGGTACGGGTTCTGGTTCTGAATGCGCGCATGACCGAGGGCAGCTTTAAAGCTTACCGTTTTTTGGCTCCGCTTTTGCGCCGCCATGCTCCGCATGGAATACTTGCCACCACTGAGGGCGACCTGGAGCGTTTTTGCCGTATTTTTGATGGCAAGTTCGCGAAAGTGGAAAAAATGTCCTTAGAAAGCAAATCTGTGGGTCATTTTTCAGCCGAAAGTGGAAAAAATTTTGCCGACAGTGGAACTGCTTCCCAAAATGCGATGGATTTTGCAAACAACTCCGCTGACGACCATTGTGTCGATCCGAATCAGTCGGGTTCCGATCCGGTCGACTCAGAGCAGTCGGACTCCGATCAGATCGAGTCCGGGCGGTTCGCTTCCGGAGAGCTTGCTTCCGGACATTTTGACTCCGGCGAGTTCGAGCCCGGGCACTCCGGCTCCGGGCAATCAGGTTCCAGACAACTCGCGCCGGAGCGATCCGCACCAGGGCAACTCGCGCCGGGGCGGTCTGCGTCAGGACAGCTCGCAGCGGGGTGGCATGATCGGGAGCGGTCCGCATCGGAACCGTCCACATTGGTTCAATCCGGTCCAATCCGTGGTTTGATGCACAACATCAAGTTCGACCGCGTCTTCATGGGCGGCGAGATAAAAAAGAAAGATCCGGCCAAACGCCCTGCTTCCGGAATTGCTCCTTACCCGCCCGGAGCCGAAGCGTCTTGCGCGGTGCCCTCCGGCACAGCACTGTCGGCAGGTCGCTCCGCGCAATCTTGCGGCGCGGGAGATTCAGGCTCGCAGAACGGGGCTATGCAGGTTGCGCAGTCTGATGATCTTTTGTCTGCCGATCTCGCTGTGGAGTTTTCTGCTGGTTCTCCTGTTATTTTGTCCGCAAAAAATGCGGAAATTACTACAGGGGTATCCACAGCAAACTCCCTGAGTTCTGTGGCCTCATCTGGCGAGTGCGCTACTTCTTCCCCATCACATCTCGCCCCGCTGTTGCTGGCCTCTGTGCGTGAGGAAGAAGAGGAGCTGTTGCTTGAAGTTCTGCACGAATTGCGTACAAAGCGCCCGGATTTGCCGATAGTTATTGCCCCGCGTCACATGCACAGGGTACCTGCCTGGGAAGCCGCGCTGGAAAAAGCCGCTCATGCGGCAGATGCAGTCAGCAATCTACCCGCGTCAGCGTCACAAGCCGCGCCTCTACTTTACAGCAAACGCTCCGATTTTGCGGACGTGGCCTCAGCCCTGCGCTTGCGCCCCGGCGAGGTCCGCATCTGGGACGCTTTTGGCGAGATGGATCAGCTTTATCGCGCGGCCTGCGCGGTATTTGTCGGCGGCAGTCTGGCTCCGCTTGGTGGGCAGAATTTTCTGGAGCCGCTTGGCGTTGGGCTTATTCCGGTTATCGGGCCTTACTGGAGCAATTTTTACTGGGCCGGAACCGAGATTTTCGAGATGAATCTGGCCCGCCGGGTTGAAAATGCCGGGCAACTGGCAACGACTCTGCTGGATTTGGCGGTAAACCCGCGTCCGCGCCCGGATGTAATCCGCGATTTCAACGCCTACCTGACCCCGCGTCGTGGCGGTACGCGTCAGGCCGTGCAACTGATCATGGAGACGGTGCTCAGTTGAGGGCATCCATTTGACTACAGCCTTTTGAGCCAGATATGCCAAGGTATACTTGATGCCGGGCATTCCAGATGTGCAGATAGTGGCAGGCGCCCCGTCTGTGTCTATTAGCCGGACAGGCCGGATTAATCAGCTTTTGCGCCAGATTTTCAGCAATCACTGTTGATAATTATCAACGCGCGGTATACAGTCGCGCTTAAGTCAGGCTTGCGCGGTACGTTAACGTTGCGCCGCAACAACCAGCCGCCCCTATACAATCATGTTGAAGAATAACAGAAGAACTTATTTGCAGCCGCAACAGGCGGATTTGCCCACGCCGGTGGAGTTGAGCGGCACGCTTGAGCGCGTGCTGTTCCACAATGACGCCAACGGCTACAGCGTGTTGCGCTTCAGGCCGCACAACAAGCCGGATTCCATTTCGGTTGTCGGCACCATGCACGACCCGCAGGTGGGCGTGGCCCTGCGGCTGGAAGGCGAATGGGTGGAGCACCCGCGCTTTGGCCGCCAGCTTCAGTTCCGGCACTACGATATCGTCATGCCAGCCACCACCGAGGGCATTCGCCACTATCTCGGCTCCGGGCTGATCAAGGGCGTGCGCGCGGCCATGGCCAAGCGCATTGTGGACAAATTCGGCGAGGATACCTTCCGCGTTCTGGATGAAGAGCCGGAACGTATATCCGAGGTCAAGGGCGTTTCGCTCAAGGTGCTGGAATCCATTAAAACCGCCTGGGCCGAGCACCAGAGCATCCGCTCGCTGATCATGTTTCTGCAACCGCACGGCATTTCCACCTCTTACGCGGTGCGCATCTTCAAACATTACGGGCCGGACGCGCTGGAAGTGGTGCGCGAGAACCCCTACCGGCTGGCCATGGATATTCGCGGCATCGGGTTCCTTAGCGCTGATGCTGCCGCGCTCAAGCTTGGCGTCTCGCGCGACAGCCCCCTGCGGGCCGAAGCCGGGGTTCTCTACACCCTCAAGAACCTTAACGACGACGGACACGTCTTTTACCCACTGGAAGAACTGGCCGAAAAAAGCTCGTCTGAACTGGATATCGACTACGATCTGGCTCTGGAGGCCGTGCGCCGCCTTGAAAAGCAGGAGCGTGTTGTTGTTGAGGAACTTTACGAAGACGGGCGGCTTTGCCATACCGGAGTCTACCTCACCTGGAACCACGTTTGCGAAGCGGGAATTTCGCATTATTTGCGGAGAATAATCGGCTCGCCCAAATCTGTCAGCTTTAGCAACCCGGAGCAGGCCATTGCCGAAGGGCTGGCCCGTACGTCCGTTGAACTGGGCGCAGAGCAAAAGGAAGCGGTGCGCACCGCGCTCTCCAGTAAAATTATGGTCATCACCGGCGGTCCCGGCACCGGCAAAACCACGGTTATCAACACAATCATCAAAGTATTTGAGAGCCGCAAGGCCAAGATTCTTCTGGCCGCCCCCACCGGACGCGCTGCCAAGCGCATGTGCGAAACCAGCGGACGCGAGGCCAAAACCATCCACCGCCTGCTGGAATACAGCCCCGGCGAAGAAGGCTTTGCGCGCAACGAGAACAACCCCCTCGCCTGCGGCCTGCTGGTGGTGGACGAAGCCTCCATGCTCGACACCATGCTCATGTATCATCTGGTCAAAGCCACGCCGCTCGGGGCCACCGTCATTTTTGTGGGCGACGTTAACCAGCTGCCGTCCGTGGGCGCAGGCAACGTGCTGCGCGACATCATGGCCTCTGATTCCGTTCCGGTGGTCGAACTGAACGAGATATTCCGGCAAGCCGCCGAAAGCGCCATCATCCTGAACGCGCACCGCATCAATGCCGGGGAGCTCCCCCTGCCGCGCCGCGACGACGACGCGCTCTCCGACTTCTACTTCATCCGGCAGGAAGACCCGGAAAAATGCGCCGACATGGTGGCGGATCTGGTCTGCAACCATATCCCGCGCCGCTTCAAGCTCAACCCGGTCAACGATATTCAGGTGCTTACCCCCATGCACAAGGGCAGTGCCGGGGCGCAATCGCTCAACGCACGCCTGCAAAAGGCCCTCAACGCCAACGCCGCCTTTATCGGGCGCGGCGATCGCCAGTTCCACCTCGACGACAAGGTCATGCAAATCCGCAACAATTACGAAAAAGACGTGTTCAACGGCGATATCGGGCGGGTCTGCTACCTCAATACCGAAGATAAAGAACTGACCGTGCGCTTTGAGGATAAAAACGTCCTCTATTCCGCAGATGAACTGGACGAACTGGTCCCGGCCTACGCCATTACCGTGCATAAATCACAGGGTTCCGAATACCCGGCCGTGGTCATGCCCGTACTCACCCAGCACTACGTTCTTTTGCAGCGCAACCTGCTCTACACCGGCGTTACGCGCGGCAAGCAGTTGGTCATTGTAGTCGGCTCGCCACGCGCCCTTGCCATGGCAGTAAAAAACAACAAGATGCACC
>JAJDJF010000061.1 GCA_030267065.1 Desulfovibrio sp. OttesenSCG-928-C06
GGTCTGGCGAGAGGTCCACGAAGTAGGCGCTGTAACCGGCGATACGCACGATCAGGTTGCGGTACTTTTCGGGGTCTTTCTGTGCGGCTACGAGGGTTTCCTTGTTAACCACGTTGAACTGCACATGCCAGAGCTTCAGGTCGCAGAAGGTACGGATGAACGAGACCATTTTCTTGGTGCCGTCGTCGCCTTCAAGGCACTTGGGAGTGAACTTGATGTTGAGCAGACGGGCGGCGCGGTCGCGGTAGCCGTAGTTCTTGGAGTTGAAGTTGGAGAGCAGGATGGCGGTGGGTCCGCTCACGTCTGCGCCGTGCGAGGCGGAGGAGCCGTCAGCCAGCGGGGTGAAGGCCTTGCGTCCGTTGGGGGTGGCGCTTACCACCTTGCCGAAGGGAACGTGCGAGGTAAAGGGCACATAGCGGATATCGTTATGGATGCCCATTTCTTCGTTGTACTTCTTGGCGTATTCTACGAAGACGCGGTCGATGTCCTTGGCGATTTCGTCGGCGTAGGGATCGTTGTTGCCGTAGCAGGGCTGCGACTTGAGCAGCTGTTGCAGGGCTTCCTTGCCTTCGAAGTTGCACTTGATGGCGTCGATGATTTCTTTCATCGTCACCTTCTTTTCTTCAAAGACCAGCTTTTTGATGGCAGCCAGCGAGTCAATGACGGTGCCGTAGCCGATGCACTCGAAGTAGCCCATGTTGATGCCTTCGGGGATCTGCGGGGTGTGCAGGTCAAGGCAGTGCTTCATGCACAGGTCGTGCATGGCGCTGCCCATGGGCTGGGCAAAGTGCTTGGCGCGGGTCTGGCAGACGATGTACTGCTGGGTGAAGGCGGTTTTGCAGAACAGAAGCTGCTGCTGCTTGTAGGCTTCCCACATTTCTTCCCAGGTTTTGAAGCTGGTGGGGTCGCCGGTGGCCTTGCCGAGCTGCTTGTCGCCGTACTTGAGCATTTTGCCGTTAAAGAGCGACATTTCGAGGGCAGCGGCAAAGTTAACGTAAGAACCGCCAGAGGTGTAGGTATCGCGGTTGGGCATACGGGCTTCGGCGCAGCCGGAAACTGCGTAGTCGTAGGCTTCTTCAAAGGAAGCGCCCTTGGAGACGTACAGCGGCACAACTTCTTCGTCGTTGATCAGTTTGGGGAAGCCGGAGCCTTCTTTAATGGTTTCGGCAACTTCCCAGACAAAGCGTTCGGGCGAGGAAGAGTGGATGCGCGCGGCCAGATCCGGGTAGTGCAGCGGGAATTCGCGCTTGGACTTCAGGAAAAGGTACGAGAGGTCGTTGGTCGCGTCGCGTCCTTCCGGGGTCTGCCCGCCGATGGTCACGGCTTCCCAGTGGGCGTAGCCTTCGTTGAAAGCGCCGCCGGCCGGGGAAATGTACAGGTCGATGAACTGGGCCATGCCCACCCACATGCACTCGATGAGTTCGAGGGCGCGTTCTTCGGTGAGGGAGCCGTTTTCCATGTCGGCCTGATAGTAGGGATAGAAGTACTGGTCCATGCGGCCGTTGGAGATGATGGTGCCGGTCTTCTGCTCGATACGCGAGAACATCTGCACGAACCACTGGCTCTGCACGGCTTCGTAGAAGTTGCGGGCCGGGTGCTCGGGCACGCGGGCGCAAACATCGGCCATGGCTTCCAGTTCGGCCTTGCGTACCGGGTTGGATTCGGTTTTGGCTTTTTCGCGGGCCATGTCAGAGTGACGGCGGGCCCAGATGATGATGGCGTCGCAAACAATGACAACGGCTTCAAGGAACGGGCGTTTGACAGCCGCGTCCACCGGGCTGAGGTCGTCCAGAGCCGCGATTTTGTCCAGAGCTTCCTGCTTGAGGCCGCCAAAGCCGCGCTTGAGCACCTTCTCGTAGTCGTGCACCCACTGGATGGAGGAACGGAAGGAGGAGGTTTCGTTGACGATAAAGCGGGACAGCAGGCCTTCCGGGTCATCGTAGGTGAGCTTGTGCACGTCTTCCGGCAGCGCGGTGTTCAGGGCTTCGTGGTAGGTCTTGCCCTTCCAGTAGGGGGCGATTTCTTCAACCACGATGCGGGCATCTTCGGCGCTGATGGTAAAGGGAGATTCGGTGCGGTTGGGCAGTTCCTTGACCGCGATGTCCAGAAAGTCGCCGTCCAGCTCGGGGTAAAGAATGCCGTAACGTCCCTGCATGCCGCAACGCCCGGCCAGAAGCTGGTTGTCGTCGATATACACGGTAATGTTTTCGGCTATATGCTTCAAGGCTTTGGCCCAGCGCAGCACCAGCGGCTGGCCGTCGGTGGCCTGCATGGACTGGGTAAAGTACAGGGCGCGCTCCACGTCGATTTTAGGGCGCTGGCCTTCAAAGCTGTCCAGAATGGTGAACACTCTGGGGTGAGTTTTGCGGAAACGGTCTTCCTTGCCTTCCATCCGATCGATAAGACGTTGCTCATGCGGTGAATAGCAGCAGGTAGTAGCGGACATGATTTGTTCCTTCTCTTCTGTGTTGTAAGTTTGCATCATTTATTGTTTCTGAATGTTGTTACCATGCACCATCGGGCCGTGGTTTGGCGCCAAATCCTTTGATTCGCGGCCTTTGCGGGCGGTAACTGCCGTATACTTGCAATAAGTTTGCCAATAATGGTTACTGTTCTTGTTATGCTATAATTTTCAAGTCATGCCCCACAACCAACCGGCAAAAGCCGGTTTGAGCCGCGCCCCGGCGGGGGCATCTGCCTTTCCCGTCCGGGGGCTGCATGAGCCCCCGGACGGCAAGGCCGGGATTATCCTGTTATCTGGTCAGCCAGAGCGGAATGTCCGGCACGTAGGTAATCAGCATCAGAATAAGAAGCATTATGCCGAGCAGCGGCAGAGCCACTCTGGCCAGATTGGCAATCTTCGCGTTGGCGATGCCGCTGGCCACAAAGAGGTTCACGCCCACCGGCGGGGTAATGAAGCCGATTGCAAGGTTAACAACCATGATGATGCCGAAATGCAACGGGTCGACCCCAACGCGCACCACCACCGGAAGCAGGATGGGCGTAAGGATGACGATGGCAGCCAGCGCTTCCATGAAGGTACCCACGATGAGCAGCAGAACGTTGATCATCAGGAGAACCATGATCTTGCTCTCGGTCATGCTGAGAATCCAGTTGGCAATGGTGGCCGGAACGTCTTCCAGCGTCATGATGTTGCCAAAGATGGTAGCCATGGCCATGAGCATGATGATGATGGCAGAGGTGTTGCACGATTCCACCAGGCAGTCGCCCAGCTTTTTGAAGCTGATTTCACGGTAGATGAAGCAGCCCACGATCAGGCCGTAAAAAGCGGCTACGGCTGCGGCTTCGGTGGGGGTCATGATCCCGCCGTAGATGCCGCCCAGCACGATTACCGGCACCATGAGCGCCCATTTTGCGTCCCACAAGGCGGCTATAAAGGTTTTGAGCGAGCGCTCGCGCACCGAACCCTGCCAACCGCGTTTGCGGCAGTAGAAGTATGAGAAAATCATCAGGGCCAGACCGGTGAGAATGCCGGGCATGATGCCGCCCAAAAAGAGCTTGCCGATGGAGACCTGCGCGGAAACGCCGTAAACCACAAAGGGGTTGGAGGGCGGAATCATCACGCCAATGGCCCCGGCAGCGGCCACAACTGCGGCGGCAAAGAGCTTGTCGTAGCCGCGCTCGACCATGGCGGGGATGGTCAGCGAGCCGATTGCCGCCACGGTAGCCGGGCCGGAACCGCTGATAGCCGCAAAAAACATGCAGGTGCCGATGGTGGCAAGGGCCAGACCGCCGTGCAGCGAGCCTAGCATCTCGTCAGCAAGTTTGAGCAGGCGGTGTGAGAGACCGCCCGCTCCCATGAACACCCCGGCAGCGATGAAGAAGGGGATGGCCATAATCGGAAAGCTGTCAATGGAAGTGAAGGCGGTGGTAGCCACAAAGTCGATGGGCAGCGTGCCTGCGCCAAGAATGGTAGCCAGCGCGGAAAGCCCGAGCGAAACCGCAACCGGCACGCCAATAGCCAGCAGAATTACAAAATATCCGAACAGCAGAAGCAGCGGGTCAAACTCGTCATAAAGCAGAACCGGAGCAGCCATGGCCACTGTGAGCGCCAGAGCGATCAGACTGCTTTTTGCGCCCGCCACCTTTATCTCTTTCCATGCGTCCTGCACCAGACGGATGCTCATCAGCCCGAAGGCCACAGGCAACACCATATACGGAATGGAGTACGAGATGCGCAGGGCCGGGGTGCTTTGCGGAAATTCCATCTGCTGGATAATCTGGTTTACGCCCATGATGCAGACCACGGTGGTAAAGGCCAGAAACAGCAGGTCCATCATAATCCAGCAGATATGCTGGGAACGCCTGGACATTTTGTCATATAATATATCCACGCGGATGTTCGAACGCTGCCTGATGGCAACGGGAATCGCGAGGTAGGATATCCAGATGAAGATGAAACGCGAGGTTTCTTCGGTCCAGGTGATATTACCGGTAAGGCCAAAGACCTCACGGGTCAAAAACACCACCACATCTTTAATCATGCCGGTGCTGGTGGGGTCAGCGGCATACGAAACCATGTACCGGACAAAAGTCTGGTAGGTAATAATCAGGATGATTGCCAGCATCCCCAGAATCAGGGCGGGCTTTTCAAAATTTTCGTTCAGCCAGCTCAAAAAGCCGGTTTTTGGAGCTTCTTCAATTCCAGGGCCGGTGGCGGCGGCAGCCAGGGCGTTTTCTCCGTTGGGCATGGGGGGAATCCTTGTATTAACCGGCCTTGTGGCCGGGCCGTCATAGTGTCGGAAACAAACCGCGCTAAAAACAATGCATGCTGCGGTTTCCGGCTGGGGCAGCCTGACAGTTGCAACCTCCCCGAGAAAGCGCCCAGACAGGCGGTTGCACACGAAAAGGGCTGCGGGGGCCAGCCCCGGACCTGCATACGGCCCGGGGCTGGCAGGAACTTACTTCTGGGTATCGAGAATGAGCTGGATGAGATCCTGCGGAATGTCGTTCTTGAACTGATCCCAAACCGGACGGGTCATGTTGACCAGTTCGGCGCGTTCGGCGTCAGTCAGGCTGTACATTTCGATGCCGCGATCCTTGAAGGCCTGCACTGCCTTGGCTTCAAGCTCAACGGAAATTTCGCGCTGCCAGGCCAGGGCTTCCTTGCCGGCATCCATGATCCACTGCTGCTGCTCGGGGGTGAGGCTGTTGAACAGCTTCTTGTTAATCATCAGCACGTGCATGCTGTAGTTGTGGTTGGTGTCGGTGGCCCACTTGAGCACTTCGGTGTGCTTGGCGTCGTTGAGCAGGGAGTAGGTGTTGCCTTCGCCGTCAACGGTGCCCTGCTGCATGGCGGTGTAGGTTTCGCCCCAGGCGATGGGGGTGGGGTTCATGCCAATGGCGTTGGCCACGGCTACTTCAACCGGAGAGTCGGTAGTGCGAACCTTGAGGCCCTTGTAGGATTCGGGGCCAGTGATCGGGCGGGTGGCGCTGCAGAAGCTGCGGTAGCCGAATTCGCTGAACATAACGGCTTTCAGGCCAATCTTGTCAATTTCTTCATCCAGACGGTCGCGCAGCGGGCCTTCGTCCAGAGCGGCGTACAGCTTTTGCTGGTTGCGCGGGTCGGTGATGTAGGGCAGGTCAAAAGCCATGAAAGCTTTGGAGAAACTGGCAAGGTTGGGCGAAGAGCTGGAGGTCATTTCCAGATTGCCGCGCTGGGCCGATTCGGTGGTAACGCGGTCACTGCCGAGAATGGTGTTGGGGAAGAGCTTGACCTGAATGTTGCCGTCGCTTTTCTTTTCGAGGATTTCCTTGAACTTTTCGTAGCCGACGGTCACGTTGTTGCCCGGAGCCATAGGGTGGCCAACGCGCAGGGTTACTTTTTTCGCTGCCTGAGCTGTTCCGGAAAGGCACAGGCCGACTACCAGGGCGGCCATCAGAAGTTTCCCAAATGATTTCATGCGACTTCCTTATCTGGTTGAGGGTATTGAAACTAAGTGTGCGGCGTGTTTCCGTTTTTATCCGGATATCGGCCGTAGCGATCCGGGACAAACCAGCCCCCGGGCCGACCACTCGCACTCAGCCAAAAGCCATGTGTCCCGAACTAGTCGATGAATGAAAAGCACTTTTTGTGCCAGTTTTCACATATACATTGCGCCAGCCTGCCAATGTCAAACGCTGGGGCGGCATCTGCTATAATCATTGCAAAATCCTGAAAATTATTGAGGACTAATTGCAAGGAATAATGATGCATAACTGCAACATTTGACTGCCCGGAAAACATACATAGCTTTTTTTAAAAAAGCGCCAAAACAAGTGACTTTTTGCACAACCTCCGTTTTTGCTATGTTTCGGCTGAATACAGCGAACTTGTTTGGGTTACATTTATTACAATTCTGATGCATTTATGCAACTCATAACAATCCTTCTTGTTAAGCTAAAATCAACACAACATCGTGTAATATAAAAATAAAACCCAAATCATGCTTTTTACGGATTGTGGTGCATTTGCATACTGCATGATAAAAGATTGATGCATATTTGCACCATTGCTGGTCGCCATTCCACCTTTAAATTGTATGGAAATAAAAAGAGCCGCTTCCGCCCGTGAGGAAGCGGCTCTTTTTATCCTTATATGCGCAAGGCACTTCGTCAGGCTGCGCTGCTGGTGGTACGGAGCTTGCTAAACCCATTTATCAGTACAGAAGAAAAACCGGCAAAAGCCGGGCACACATATGCATGATGAAGTCTTTCAAAATCAAGCCGCTCTAACCCAGGCGCCGTATCGTGAACGCAAGCGCAAAAGGACCTGCCATGAAAATTATCGATTTTCGTTTTCGCCCCAATACGCCGGAGATCATCAACGGCATCAAGAACAGCTCCATGTTCAAGGCTACCTGCGATGCCATCGGCTTTGACAAGCGCATTCCCCAACCCCTGCCGGAAGTGGTGGAATCCGTGCGCAGGCGCGGCGTAGAACTGGCCGTGATTACCGGGCGCGACTGCGAGGTCACTTACGGGTTCCCCTCCAACAACGACAGCGTTCTGGAATTTGTGCGCGCCTACCCGGATCTCTTCGTGGGCTTCTGGGGCATCGACCCGCACAAGGGCATGAAATCCGTCTACGAAATCACCCGCGCGGTGGAAGAACTGGGCATGCGCGGCGCCGCCACCGACCCCTATCTGGCACACATCCCGCCGCACGACGCCCGCTATTACCCGCTCTACACCAAGTGCTGCGAACTGAACATTCCGGTCTTCATCACCACTGCCCCGCCGCCTCAGGTACCGCGCGCCGTCATGGACTACATCGACCCGCGCCATGTGGATATCGTGGCCCGCGATTTTCCGGAACTGACCATCATCATGAGCCACGGCGGCTACCCATTTGTGAACGAAGCCGTCTTTACCTGCATGCGCAACGCCAACGTCTACATGGACCTCTCTGAATACGAGCTGGCACCCATGGCCGACGTCTATGTGCAGGCGCTTAACAGCACCATCGGCGACAAAGTGGTCTTCGCCAGCGCCCACCCCTTTGTGGAACAGGCCGAAGCCATCGCCATCTACAACAAAATGAACCTCAAGGACGATGTACGCCGCAAGGTCATGTACGAGAACGCCATGCGCATCCTCGGACGCAGCGCAGACAAAACAGCCCAGCCCGCGCCGCGCCGCGTCCCGGCCGGAATG
>JAJDJF010000062.1 GCA_030267065.1 Desulfovibrio sp. OttesenSCG-928-C06
TGCGTGGTTAGAAGGCCTTCGCTTTCAGATGATTACTTGGAAGTAAATTAGCCCTGTAATTCTTTGACGGTAAGAATTTGAAGATAAATAACTTTAAGGGCGTATTCACTTTTTCAAAGTGAATACGCCCTTAAAGTTTATCGGTAACACAAGATGTTTTCTGTGCCGGGAGCCTGAGCCGGGGTAAAGCGTTCCACGCCCCCCTTGTACTTAAAGCGCCCATAATCGGGTCCAGCGCCGGGGCGCTGGCCGCCGGAGGCAAAAAAGCCCGCCGCAGGCGACACCCCCCCCAAAAAAAAAATCTCTTATCTTACTCTTAATTCTTCTCTTCTTTCTTCTTTTCTTTTCCCTGCGCTACTTCTTCTGCTTGGCCTTGCCGGTGATTTGTTCGGGTTTGATGGCGTAGACGGCGGTGCGTTTGAGCGAACGTGCGATATCGCCATCGGCTTTGTCCATGTCGCCCGGCAGGTATTTTTGTGACAGTGCGCGCAGGGCGGCTGTTTTTTGGTCTGGGTCGGTTACTTCGAGGGTTTCGCCAAAGACCACGGCGCTGGAGTAGTAGGTGGTGAAGCCGTTGTCGTAGATCGGCTGGGTGGGGCCTACAACGCTGAAGCAGGTTTTGGGCGAATACTTGAGGTTATCGATCTTATGGCCCTGCATGGCGGAATGGAAGTAGATAACTCCGTCCATGAATATGTATGAGAGCGGCATGCAGTAGGGTTGGCCTTGGGCGTCAACGGTGCAGAGGGTTCCGTATTCGCATGCTTCCAGCAGCTTGAGGGTGGCTTCGGTATCAAGGCTGCGGTCTTTTCTGCGTATGGGGTGGTTCATGGGTGGTGTCCTTGTGGTGGAATGTTTTTATATTCTGGAAGTTTAGAGATAGAGCCGGGGCCGTATCGAGATTCAGAGTGATTTTGTTCTCTCGCAAGGAAGAAAGTATTTTTATGAAAGGAGCATACTCTTTGGTATGTGACCGGAGTAAAAATACTTTCTGACGCGGCGAGGGGGCAAAAGCGCCTGAATGTCGATACGGCTAGCGTAGCTGGCTGTCCTTGCTGCCCTTGCGGTTATAGGGGCTGTTTGCCCGGGCCTCCTTGTCCTGTTCTTCCTGACAGGCGAGGCAAAAGCGCACGCCGGGCATGGCCTTGCGCCGCGCTTCCGGTATGGGTTCTCCGCATTCCTGACACTCCGCAAGGCTTTCGCCCTTGGGCAGATTGCGCCGCACGCGCTCGATTTCGTCTTCGAGCGAGCTGTTGATCTGATCTTGAACTGCGCCGTCTCCGGCCCAACCGACCGCCATAACGACCTCCTGAATCTCATCATGCATGCCGCTGCGAGAAATTTGTGTGGCACTGCGAACAGGTAATCATTGTCCGCATTTACGGACGCAAGTCAAGTGAGGGCTGTTGAGTTAGGGCATGGAGCAATGCGCTGCCACAGTGGAGCACCGCGTACAGGAGAGCGTTGCGTAGCAGCGGACTACGGCAAAGAGCGGGCGCTTGCCTGATGCGGCGCGAGTTCCTGGCATATTGCTCTGCCAGATAACCTGCCGCTTAAGCCATAGATGACCGGGTATGAACATTTGCGGATTTGGCCCGCTTCATTTAAGCTGCGCAGCGGCGGCATCTGTAAACGACAGATGATAAGTCTGTGAAACATCGGCTGATTATGCTGCGGGGAGCCGGTGCAAACGCATCGCATCCTGTAATTGCCTGGAAGACATTTATGGAATGACTTCTAATCGTCCCACCCGGATGCAACGCCGGTGCGTTGCCGGGGAGAGGGGGTGCAGGGGGAGAGGGCGAGTAGCCCTTTCACCCGCCCGCCGGAGGCACACCCCTAATCATTCACAAGAGGTAACTATGTGGCTGGCTTTATATATTTCGCTTGGCGTTCTGTTTCTGGTGCTGGTTTGGGGTGTTATTACCTTTAACCGCTTTGTGGCCTTGCGCCGTCATGTTGACGAGGCGTGGAGCGGCGTTCTGGTGCAGCTCAAGCGGCGGCACGACCTGATTCCGAATCTGGTGGAAACCGTGAAGCGGTATCTGGAGCACGAAAAAGGCACGCTGACGGAGATTACGGCCCTGCGCGGCGCGGCGGTGAATGCCGCGCGTGACGCTTCTGCTGGCGGGCGGGGCGTTTCCGGCGCGGCTTTGGGGCCGCTGGTCGCTGCCGAGCAGGCTCTGGCCCCGGCTCTGGGCAGGCTGATGCTGGTGGCGGAAAAATACCCGGACCTCAAGGCCAGCGATAATTTTAGCTATCTGCAAAGCTCACTGTCCGAGCTGGAAGATCAGATACAGATGGCCCGACGCTACTACAACGGCACAGTGCGCGATTACACGGTGCTGCGCGAAAGCTTCCCCAGCCTGATCATTGCCTCTGTGTTCAAGTTTGAGCCGCGCCCGTTCTTTGAGCTGGAAGGCGAGGCCGAGGCGGCAGCGCCAGCGGTGTCTATCTAGGGGCTGTTCACACAAAGAGCAAAAGGGCTTTTGTGTGAACAGGCCCTGGAATATCGATACAGCCTGGGACCTGGCTGCCCCGTATTGCAAGGTGTTTTGCTGCTCGGGTTGCGCCGGGTCCACTGGCGGTCCGCAGTTTCATACCCTGTTTGTCAGCGTTCGCCCTATGCAAACGCCCAGCTGGAGCAGCACTGCATGACGGTTTTGCCGGACTGGGCAGTATCATCTGAAAACGAAAATGCTAAAGTTACAAAGGTATAATGCCAATGACCCTATTTAAATCTGCTGTCTGGGGGCGCGCGCTTCTTTGTGCTGCGCTGTTTTTGCTTGTTGCGTCTTTTGGCACGGGCGTGGCTGTTGCGGCCCCGTCCGGGGTTCAGGATGGCATTGCCGGGCAGGAAGTCATGGCTGAGGATTATGACGCGCCAGTGCTGATCGTCATGCCTGCGGAGCCTGATGCGTATGATGAACCCGCTGACCCCGCAGAACCAGAGCGGCCCCGGATATCGGTTTACGACGCATCGGACAGGGTAGACCGGGCAAAAAGTTCCACCGCAAACAGGCCTGCAAGCCGCAGCGGATCTGGCGATGATTTTCCCGCTTCGCCCCCCGGCAACCGGGAGTGCATCACCCTTTATGATTCGGAAGCTCGCATTGACGCTAACGGGCAGGTCTTTTTGACCGAGCGCATTACTGTCAACGCGCGTGGCAACAAAATCAAGCGCGGCATTGAGCGCTCTTTTCCGCTGCAATGGAACCGGAGCGACAACAAGCGTTTTAATCTGGATATCGAGCTACTAGGCATCTTGCGTGACGGGCGATCCGAGCCGTACCGCATGAGCCGGAGCAAGGACATGCTTTCCTTGCGCATCGGCAGTGGGGACGTGCTGCTGGAACCCGGCCTGCATACCTATGAGATTCGTTACCGCATAGGCAACCAGTTCAGCCGTTTTGAGCAGTGGGACGAGTACTATTACAACGTTGTGGGCAATGAATGGAGCCTGGCCATTGAGCAGGCGCGCTTTCGCCTGATTCTGCCCACAGCCGGGGTTGACGCGGCCCGGCTGGGCGGGGAACTGCAAAAGGTACCGCATGGCGTGCGTGCTCCCGGCTCGCCTGTTCCGCCATCACCTTTTTATTCCATTGATTTTTACACCGGATATTCCGGCGAGCGCGGCAAGAATGCCGTAATCATGCCCGATGGCAGCGTGCGCACCACCGCGCCGCTTATGCAGGGCCAGAGCTTTACCGTGGCCTATACCTGGCCGCGCATTATTTTGTCCGGCGCGTCTGAGCCGGAGGAGTACAGCCCGCTGGCCAAGGCGTTTGTTCCTTCGTTTTCCAGCCTGCCGCTTTTTGCAGTTCCCCTGTTTATTGGCTTTGTTTACTGGCGGTCCTTGCGCAAGCGCAGGCATGACGGGCGCATGCCCAACATCATTCCGCTATTTTCGCCGCCAAAGGGGCTTACTCCGGGCGATTTGCGCTACGGCCTCACCGGACATTACGATTTTACCGCCTTTGGGGCGGACATTCTGCGTCTGGTCAGCTTTGGCTGTCTCAAGATCAGCCCGGTGGATCCGAAAAAGCCGGGCCTGGGTACACTGCTGCAAAGGATTAAGCCGTCAGGCAGGCACAAGGGCAAGGACGGCGCTGCCAAAATGGACAGAACCTACGCCGCGTTGCTGGAGCGGATTCTGCCTGCCTCTGGCAGCGACAGCCTGATTCTTACCAAAAAACGCGACCCGCAGGTCCGTGAGATGTTCGAGCATACGCGCCTTCTTGCCGGTAATCGCAACGGTGATTTGTTCGTTAAGTACAAAAAGCCGCTGTTCCTGTGGATTTTCATGTTCTTCTGCCTGCCCCTGCTGGCTGTTGTGCTGTACAAATCAGGAGATGCCATCGTCTTCGGGTTTGTTTTTATGTTCTTTGCTATTTTTCTGGGCGTGCTTCTGTTCATGACCTTCAACACTGTGTGCGCGGGGTTGCGCTCAAAGTCCATCTTTGGGACTGTGCTCAGTCTTGCCCTCTTTGTGCCGTTCTGGATTGCCTTTTTGACCCTGACCCGCATGGGCCTTTTGGGGATATTCAAAATACTGAGCCTGCCGGACGGCTTTTATTCCGCAGCCCTGCTTTGCATGCTGCCCCCGGTGTTTTATCTGGCGCTGGTTCCCAAACGCTCCCCCAAGGGCATGGAAATGCTGGCGCAGGCCAAGGGCCTGATCATGTACATGAAGACGGCGGAAAAACGCCGTTACGAAGAGCTTTACCCGCCTGAAATGAGCGTGGAGCATTTTGAAACCCTGCTGCCCTACGCCCTTGCTCTGGGAGTAGGTGAGACCTGGGCCGATACCTTTGCGGAATACCTGCGGCGTACCGGACAGGAAGCGGACGATTTCAAGGAGTTTTCGTCATGGAACTCCCTGCGGGCTTTCAGCGCGGGGGTTGGCGCTTCCGCTGCCTCTGCCTCCAGTTCGTCCGGCAGTTCTTCCAGCGGTTCGTCCGGTTCCGGATCAGGCGGAGGCGGCGGTTCGGGCGGCGGCTCTGGCGGCGGTGGCGGTGGCGGCTGGTAGTCTTGCTGTCAAATGATTGTAGGGTGGCTTTGCCGACCATTCCAATCATTTGAGGTGTTCATTGCTATAAAGACAGCCTCAGACTGATTTGACGGTAAATGTGATGTGCCCCCGGTCGTGTTATTCGCGGCCGGGGGCTATTTTTGGCATGTTGAAGTATTCAGATTAGATATAGCGACAGCTTTTGTGGCTTTAACTTCTTTCAGTATGTTTGAACTCAATAGTAGTTCTGTTTATTGTTATAGTACAGCCTTGGATCGTGCATACAATTACAGCGATAGTTTTCTCTGTGTCTACATTAATTCTCTATTATAAAATATTTTTTTTATAATATTTCTGCTTGATTTTCCTTACCAGTCATCAACTTTCAGCATTGCATCCGCAAACGCAATGTAATTTTTTGCGTCTTAAAGAAAAACTTAGTTGTATTATTGCTAGATGGTTGATACAGTGTAACAATCTGGATTGTTAGGGTTTATTTTCAGAAAATGGCTCTACTTATGAGTTTACGCCGATTTCTGTTGTAATATTTTGTTAGTTAGGTAATACTGAAAAGTGGACTGAATTAGTTTAGTGATGACTGCGTTTGCGCTACAGCGATCGGCTAACTCGCTGTTTATCCAACGGTACGTTACTTCAATCAGAGCATTACAAACATAGGAGCAGCCATGACAACAAAGGCAAAGATTGTTGTAGGATTTTCCCTGATGATTTCGCTCATCGCGGCGCTTGCCATTATGGGGTATCTGTCAGCTACGAATTCGCAGGACGGGTTTGCTGAGTATCAGCGTCTGGCGCGGTTCAATACCGCTGCAAGCGACATGACTGTGGAGATGTACGCCGCTACCGGAGAAATTAGCGGGTTCATGAGCAGCCGCGACCCCAGGGCTGTTGAAAGGGCCAAGGGGGCCATTGGTGCAGCCGGCAGGCAGGTTGCCGCCATGCAAGACCTGGCCATACGCGCGGAAAGAAAGAACGAAATGCGTTCTCTGGGCGAGCGCGTGGCCGCCTACACCGGCACTTTTGATTCCATCCAGTCCGCTGTGCATGACGCAGACAAGTACTATTCTGACGTTCTTGTGGAGATGGCCGCAACGTTGCAGGAAAATTTCGCCGTTTTCACCCGCGCGTCTGAACGGGCTCAGGACGTTGCCGGGCTGGTGTTGATCACGGACGCACTCAACCGTCTGGCTGCGGCCCGGTCCAGTGTTGCCCGCTATGCCAGCAGCCGCGACGATGCCGATGCCAGGCTGTTTGACGGCTATGCCAAGGAGATACGCGCTGCCATCGCCAAGATTGACAAGAACGTGGTTTCCGAACGCGGCAAGCAGCTCATGCGCGAGTTGCAGGCGGCAAACGATGCCTACATCAACGGCTTTGCAGTGCTGGTGCAGAAGAACCAGCAAACTGCGGCCCTGCTGGGACAGATGAATGCAAATGTTCAGGCCCTTCTTCAGGACGTGCGCAAGGTAAGCGAAACGCGCGATGCGGAAATGCGGGCGTTCGGGGCCGGAATGCGCGAATCCAACGCCCGGTCCGAGACCATCAGCGTTGCTCTTGGTGCTGCCGGTCTGCTTTTGGGCGGCCTGATTACTTTCATCATCGTACGCGGCCTGAGCAAGGTGCTGCATAACCTTTCCAGCTTTGCCTCGCGGGTGGCGTACGGCGATTTTGCTGCCCAGCCAAATGTCAAGGAAGGCGGGGAAATCGGCATCATGGTGGCTTCCATGCAGGAAATTCCAGCTGTCATCAACAAGGTGATGGACGGGGCCAAGGTGCTTTGCGACAGAGTGCTGGCCGGTGATTTTCGCGCCCGCATGGAAGTTGGCGAGTACTACGGCGGCTTTGCGGAACTGGCAGCCACCGTCAACACTGTAGGCGATGCCTATACTGACGTTCTGGACCTGATGCCGGTGCCGATCAAGACCTGCGATCCCAAGAAGCGCATCCGCTTCCTCAACTCTGTTGCGCAAAGCGTGGTGGGCGGCAACCCGGTTAACGAGCCCTGCGCCCAGTTCATCAAGTCCGGCGTTTGCAACACCGAGAACTGCTTTGGCGAAAATTGCATGAAGAAGGATACCGGAGTGTCCGGTGAAACCAGCATGAACCCCCACATTGGAAGAATGGACGCGCACGTCACGGCTATTCCGCTCAAGGACGGGAGCGATTCTATTGTTGGTTATATTGAAATCATCAACGATATCACAGAAATCAAGGACAAGCAGAATACCATCGTGCGCGTGGCCAATCAGGCTTCGGAAATAGCCGACCGCGTGGCTGCCGCGTCCGAGCAGATTGCCACGCAGGTGGAGCAGATCTCGCGCGGGGCCGATGTGCAGCGCGAGCGTGTGGAAACCACCGCCGGGGCCATGACTGAAATGAACTCCACCGTGCTTGAGGTGGCCCGCAATGCCGGACAGGCTTCCGAGCAGAGCGAAACCACCCGTGCCAAGGCCGAAGACGGCGCCAATCTTGTGCGTCAGGTTGTCAGCTCCATCCAGACTGTGAACAGCGTGACCCAGGCCATGCAGCAGAACATG
>JAJDJF010000063.1 GCA_030267065.1 Desulfovibrio sp. OttesenSCG-928-C06
GGCGCGGGCGTGCAGCGCGAATTCGGACAGGTTTTGCGAGATGCAGGTTACCAGCCCGGTATCGTGCGGGCGGGGTGATACTTCGCTGAACCATACGTCGTCACCCTTGATGAACAGCTCCACGCCAAAGATGCCGCGCCCGGTTATTTCGCCGTTTGCGTCGCGGCAGAGTGCCTCGGTTATGTCGGCGGCAATGCGTCTTGCTCTGGCAAGGGCCTGATCGCTCATGGGCTGCGGCTGCCACGAGAGGCGGTAGTCGCCGTCTTCCTGATAATGCCCGATGGGTTCGCAGAATGACACACCGTCAATGTGGCGCACGGTAAGCTGGGTGATTTCATAGTCAAAATCCACAAATCCTTCCACGATCACGCGGCCTTCCCCGGCGCGTCCGCCGGACTGGGCATAGTCCCATGCCTTTTTGATATCGCTTTCTTCGCGCACCACGCTTTGCCCCTTGCCGGACGAACTCATGACCGGCTTGACCACGCAGGGCATGCCAATTTCACGCACAGCGTCCGCGAATTCGTTGAACTCACCGGCAAAGCGGTAGGGCGAGGTGGGGATGCCAAGTTCTTCGGCAGCCAGACGACGAATGCCCTCGCGGTTCATGGTCAGAAAAGTGGCGCGGGCAGTGGGCACAACGTTATAGCCTTCCTTTTCCAGCTCGACCAGCGTCTGGGTGGCAATGGCTTCTATTTCCGGCACGATCAGGTCCGGCTTTTCCTGTTCGATCAGCTCGCGCAGGGCTTTGGCGTCAAGCATGGAAATAACGTGGCTGCGGTGCGCCACCTGCATGGCGGGCGCTCCGGCATAGCGGTCCACCGCTATAACTTCCACGCCAAGGCGCATGGCTTCAAGCGCCACTTCCCGCCCCAGTTCCCCAGAGCCCAAAAGCATCATTCTGGTGGCCGAAGCCGTTAAGGGGGTGCCGATGCTGACTCCTGTGCTGCCCATAAGTTCTCCTTGCTGTTGATGCTGCCCTGCTGCCCGGTGTTCCTGGCTGGCGCCCTTGCGGGTGCCTTTTTCTGGCGCACTGATAACCGGCAGCAGTGAATTTAGCGCGTATTTGATTGTATTATGTTATGCCGGACGTTTATAATCCGCAGGCGCGGCGTGCAAAATTTATAATCCGGCATGAGCGCCTCAAGTGTTTTAGTTGGTTTTCCCGCCAGTGGCAACAGAAACAGCGGGCGTGCGCCGGTCCGATTCGGGAATAAGTCCGGAATAAGCGGCTTGCGCGTATGGCCCGGTTCATTGATATGTTTAAACTCCAACCTGTGTACAAGGAGTTTCAGCATGTCGAGGATACAGATGCCTACCCGTGAAGAGGTTCTGCAACTGGCCGGAGTGCGCTCAGATGTGTGCGTATCCGTCTATATGGAGACTTCTCCCGCAAGGATGTTCAGCGAGGAATGCCGCAGTGAGCTGGGCAGGCTGCTGGGGGAGGCGTATTGCAGCATAGAGGCGAACGGGCTTTCCGTACACCGTCTGGAAGCGCTCCGGGATGAACTGGACGCGGTTACGGGCGAGGAGGATTTTTGCCGCTACCAGTCCAACAGTCTGGTCATTCTGGCTACCCCGGACATGGTGCGCGTTTACCGCCTTCCCACCCACCTGAGCACGCAGCTTGAGGTATCCGACCGCTTTTACCTCCAGCCGCTGCTGCGTGCGCTTACTTTTCCGCACACTGCCTATGTGCTGGCGCTTTCGGATAACGGGACAAGACTTATCGAGCTTTGCCCGGATGCCGCCCCGGAACGCATGATTTTTCCGGACCTGCCGCGCGACCCCATGAGCGCTCTGGGCCTCCGGCGCGGGGCAGGGGCTGGCGGCTCCCGGTCCGGTGATCCCCCCCACCCCGGTACCTGCTCCAAAGAACGCAAACGTAGCCTTGCGGTTTACTGCCGCCTTGTTGACGAAGCGCTAAAACCGCTGGTCCGGCAGAGCGATTCGCCGGTGGTGCTGGCCGCTGCGGAACCGCTTGCTTCCATATTCCGTTCGGTAGCTACAGTCTGCATGACGGAAGGGACAATAAAGATAGAGCAGGAAATGCAGGCCAGAGCAGGCAGAACTGACTATGCTGGTAACTCTGGCGTGGCCGGTCAATTTAGCCTGGCTGAGAATTTTGGACAGACTGGCATGGCAGGCTGGTGGGAAGGCGCTGACGGTGTGGACAGTCTGACGGATCATGATCTGGCAAGGCTGGCGGAACCTGTGCTGGACAGGCATTACGCGCAGCTTCTGGAGGGCGTAAAGGAGCGCTTTGAGCGACACGCCGGGCAGAACCGCGTGTCTACCGATATTGCCGCCGTGGCCCGCGCGGCTACTTACGGCATGGTCAGTCTGGCGCTGGTTGATTTTGGGCAGGCCATGCCCGGTCTGATCGATGAGGACGGAGAAGTGCTTTTTACCAACGAGCCGGGCGCTTACGGCGTGCTTGACGAAATAGTGAGGCGGGCGCTTGAAAGCGGCGCAAAAGTGCTTTCGGTGCGGCCCGAGGATATGATCGGCAATAGCGGTGTGGCGGCTGTTCTGCGTTACCCGCTGGAGCCGGTGGTGGCTGCCAGCAGGCGGGTGCAGTAACGGCGTATGGAGTAGCGGGGCAAGTTCCGCTACTCCTTTACTCCTTGATATTCAGGGCGTTGGGCGCGTCTGGCTCGCCATCGTGCAGCAACTGGTGTTCCCTCAGGTAATTCAGGCCCTGCTCGCGGAATCCGGCAAAGCTGATTTTGCGGTTGATGCCGGGGCAATCCTCGCGGGCCATTTCCAGACTGACCGGATCTGTGAGGTTGCCCTTGAAGTAAGGCCAGGCGCGGCAAATGTCCGGCCTGCCCTGATGCACAGTGCAGCCGCGATCTTTTTTGAAAAAGACACAAAAACCGTCCGACCCTGCTTTTATGCCGAGTTTACCGCGTTTTTGCTCGGCATAGCGCTCGGAAAAATCTTTGGCGCTCAGGCCCATGTGGGCGCAAATGCGCTCAAGGTCTTTGGCGGAAAGAATGATACCGCCGCTGCCCTCGCAGCAGCGCCCGCACATCAGGCAGTCAAAAGCTACGCAAGTGGAATCAGCTGCCAAGACCAATCCCCGCTCCAAAAAGTTTCTGGTGTTCGATTTTGATGCACAGGTTCTGCACAGCCGTAATTCCGGCTTCTTCCATCAGCTTCATGGCTTCGTCACTGGTGATGCCAAGCTGCATCCAGAACACTTTGGGCTTGCCCGGCATGGCCAGCACCTCGCGCGCGTGCGCGGCGCAGTGTTCGGAGGCGCGGAACAGTACCACCGCGTCCGGCACCTGCGGCAGGGCGGCCAAATCCGTGTAGGTGGTAAGGCGCCACACATCGCTGCGCTTGGGATGCACCGGAATAATGGTGTAACCGGCCCGCATCATGTGCCGGGCCACATCATCCACCGGCTGTCCGGGCTTGTCCTTGGCCCCGACAATGGCAATGGTCTTTATTTCCGAGAGCAGTTTTTTCATCGATTCCTGACTGAGCATGAAAGCCTCCCTGTTTGCGCATGTTCACGCGGCGTCCACCGTATCTGTGGCATCTGCACCAACTGCGTCTATCTTTACCTTGGGCCGGGGCAAAGCGCAATGATTGACAGCCGTGCTGCCATCAGGGGCTGGTGGTCGTAGTTCGTCCGTTTTTTTGTACTGGTTTTGATACTGGGCCTGATGATGAACCTGATACTGGCTCAGACAGGGCAGGCGGGGTTGTGCAGGGTTGCGGGCTTGCGGTATTACCCGGCTCAGCGTAACCTGAACCCGGCATGAGGCCGGTAAATGGTGAGCATTGACCGGTCAGGCACAGTTGCCGGGCATCAGTTTTTACCGCCGGTTTTGTGGCATCGGATTGGAAGTCATTTACTGAATGAGTTGTAGCCACTACCCGGAATACAGCAGAGGACATATGACCAAGCTTTGCATTATAATGATTGGCTTGCCCGCGCGCGGCAAGTCGCTGATGGCCGAACGCCTGCGCGAGGGCCTGAGCGCCGACGGGCTTCAGGTGTGCGTGTTCAATAACGGCAATCTGCGCCGGGCTTCGCTTGGCTACATGTCCGGAGCCGCCTCGTTCTACCACCCGGATAACGAGGAAGGGCGCATGCTGCGCGAAAAAATCGCCTCCGACAACATGCAGCTGGCCCGTGAGTTCCTTCAGGGCAATGGTCAGGTGGCAATTCTGGACGCCACCAACGGCAGCCGCACCCGCCGGGCTTTTCTGGAAAAGGAACTGGCCGGGATTCCCGTCCTGTATGTGGAATGCGTCAACGACGATGCGGAGCTTCTGGAACTGAGCGTCAAGCGCAAGGCCCGTTTGCCGGAATTTGGCGGCATGACCCGTGGCGAGGCTGTGCGCTCCTTTTCGCAGCGCATCGAGTATTACGAGCGGATTTTTGTACCGCTTTCGCGCGATAACGAGAAAAGTTATGTGCGCGTAGGAACTCTTGATAACCGTATCCTCGAGGAATACGGGTGCGATTCCGTGCCTTTTTACATTCAGATTCGCGATATTCTGGTTTCGGACTGGATTCGCAACATGTTTCTGGTGCGCCACAGTCAGAGCCAATACAATGTGGATGGGCGCATTGGCGGCGATTCTCCGCTGACCCCGCGCGGCGTGCGGCAGGCCGAGGCTCTGGCCCGGCACTTCAAGGATATCAGCATTCCTTATATCTTTACCTCCACCAGCCTGCGTTCCGGCATGACCGCCGCGCCGCTGCTGGAGGAACACCCGGACAGTCAGGTTATCGCCCTGCGTGAGCTGGACGAGATAAACGCCGGTATCTGCGACAGCATGACCTACGATGAAATCCGCGAGAAAATGCCGGAAGAATACGCGGCGCGCGCCCGCAATAAGTATGACTACATATACCCCGGTGGCGAAGGTTATGTTACGCTCAAATACCGGGTTGCCATGGGGTTTCGCAAAGCCCTGTTCCTTTCCGGCGCAGCGCCGGGCATGCTGGTAATCGGGCATCAGGCCATCAACAGGATGATTCTGTCGCTGTTCATGTACCGCCCCAATGATGCGGTCCCGTATATCTATGTGCCGCAGGACGAGTTTTTCCACATTGTGGCAACGCACCGCAAAAAGCTTCTGGAACTGGTCCGCTTTACTGGTTGATGCGGTCAAAAAATTATACTGGCCCCAAGCTGTGTGCCAGCGCGGAGTGTATGAATCTGGTTTTGCAGATAGCTTGCTGAATTTATTGTTGTTTTATGTCTAATGGTTGCCGCCTGTAAGCAGGGTGCTGTACAAAAAACTTTACTGAATTTGCTTTTATGTGTTGAAGGTGTTTCTTATAAATCATTGAAATTAAACAATAAAAATCTAAAAAGCTGTTCCATGAGTTTTGGCACGCACATTGCTAAGTAATAAGTATCTTCCTTTGCAAGCAGCTTTCAGACAAGGTGGTTTATGGGCGGTCCGTAAACCACCTTTCTGCATTTCTGGGACCTGCCTTTGCTGGCAGGTGTTTGCTTTCTTCCTTCCCCCCCCCCGTCCATTTTTCTTTCTGTCTACCGCTCTGTCTTTCTCGCTTCTTTCCTTTCGTCTTTGCGCTTCTAGATGATTGCCAGCCCTTGATTGCGTGTTCCGGCTACAAATTTTTGCTCTGCTGGGCTTGTTGTGTCAGCCGCGCCAGTCGCAGTCGAACACGCGCTTGATTTCCGGTGGCAGGTGGAGTATTTAGCCAGCCGCCGCAATGATTTTTTGAGATCAGACGGGCTGTTTTCCATTCAGGATTGCAACCCCTGCGGTTCACTCCATATGCCGCGCGCCTTCCGGCCTTGTCGCCAAATGATTGTAGGGCAGCTTTGTCGACCTTCAAGCAATCATTTGAAAACAAAAAGGCTATAGCGAACCAGCCCTTGCCGGCGGTTGCGCTTTTTAAAGTAAAAACGCCCAGGGGCTGTTTTTTAGCGCGGTAAAATATTTTGTCCGGGTAACCGGAACACGCAGCAGGCCTTGATTTATGAGCATCGACCAAAAAACATTACAGCAGGAAATAGCCGCCCGGCGCACCTTTGCCATCATCAGCCACCCGGACGCCGGTAAAACCACCCTTACGGAAAAACTGCTGCTCTTCGGCGGCGCAATCCAGACGGCTGGCGCGGTCAAGGCAAAAAAAGCCGCGCGGCACGCCACCTCCGACTGGATGGCAATGGAGCGCGAGCGCGGTATTTCCGTTACTACCTCGGTAATGCACTTCCTCTACAGCGACTGCCATGTGAACCTGCTGGATACCCCCGGTCACCAGGATTTTTCCGAAGATACCTACCGCGTGCTCACGGCTGTGGATTCCGCGCTGCTGGTCATCGACTCCGCCAAGGGCGTTGAGGCCCAGACCAAAAAGCTCATGGACGTGTGCCGGATGCGCTCCACGCCGATCATGACCTTCATCAACAAGCTTGACCGCGACGGCCTTACGCCGCTCGAAGTCATGGCAGATATCGAGGAACACCTCGGCATTACCTGCGTGCCGCTCACCTGGCCGGTTGGCATGGGCGCGGACTTCAAGGGCGTGTACGACCTGCGTAACGACGAACTGCGCCTGTTCTCGCCCCAGCACGGCGGACGCAAGGCCGAGGAGATTATCACCTTCAAGGGCCGCAACGATCCGCGCCTTGAGGAATACCTTGGCGATGCCACCGCTATGCTGCGCGACGAACTGGAACTGCTGGACATGGCCGGAACTCCCTTCAGCCACGAAAAGTACCTGCGCGGCGAGCAGACCCCGGTTTTCTTCGGCAGCGCCATCAACAACTTTGGCGTGCAGGAGCTTCTGGACACCTTTGTGCAGATGGCCCCGGCCCCGCAGCCTCGCCCGGCAGAAGGCCGCATGGTCAGCCCGGACGAAACTGAATTCTCCGGCGTTGTCTTCAAGATTCAGGCGAACATGGACAAGGCCCACCGCGACCGCATGGCCTTTCTGCGCGTCTGCTCCGGCTGCTTCACCAAGGGCATGAAGCTGCGCCACCCGCGTAGCGGCAAGGACATCAGCATCAACAACGCGACCATCTTTCTGGCTCAGGATCGCAGCGGCGTTGAAGAAGCATGGCCCGGTGACATCATCGGCATCCCCAACCACGGCACCATCAAAATCGGGGATACCTTTACCGAAAAAAGCCCGCTCAAGTTCATCGGCATCCCAAGCTTTGCGCCCGAGCACTTCCGCCGTGTGCGCCTGCGCGATCCGCTCAAAAGCAAGCAGCTCAAAAAAGGACTGGAACAACTGGCGGAAGAAGGCGCAGTGCAGCTTTTTCGCCCGCTGATCAACAACGACTACATCCTCGGGGCCGTGGGCGTTCTCCAGTTTGACGTAATCGTCGCCCGCCTTGCCGATGAGTATAACGTTGACGCAAGCTACGAGCCGGTCAGCACCCACTGCGCCCGCTGGGTGGCAAGCGAGGACAAGGCCCAGTTCGAAGACTTCAAGGACTACTACAACGGCGATCTGGCCGTGGACGCGGAAGGCGCTCTGGCTTACCTCGCGCCCAACCCCTGGAAGCTCGAGTCCGCTGAAGAACGCTACCCCAAAGTAGAGTTCCGCGTGAC
>JAJDJF010000064.1 GCA_030267065.1 Desulfovibrio sp. OttesenSCG-928-C06
GCAGTTCGGTTTTTTCGGAGTCGCTGAGGCCTGGGTCGAGGTGTTCCACGCGGATGCTGATTCCGGTACCGCCGCGCACGTTGAACACGCCTTCAACGGTGATGCGGCGTGGCGCGAGCAGTTCAATCATGTCGTCGGCTATTTTGTTGGTCAGGCTTTCCATGAAGGAGCCGTGGTTGCGGAACGCGCCCATATAGAGTTTGAATGATTTGGATTCCACGCATTTTTCGCCCGGCACATAACGGATGGTGATGGTACCGAAGTCCGGCTGCCCGGTCATGGGGCAGAGGCTGGTGAATTCCGGGTGTTCAAAGGTAATGACGTAGTTACGGCCGGGGTAGCGGTTGGGGAATGCCTCCAGCAACGAAACGTCCGGCGAGTCAAAGCGGTATTTGGTGGGGCTGCCAAGTTTGCTCAGCCCTGCGGTTTCCGGGCTTTGCGTCTGCCCGGCGTCGTTCTGGTTGTTGGTCTTGCTCATATGTGTTCCTCAAGCTTTATTTACCTGCCGTATACTTGCTGTTTGGGCAAAGGTAAAGAGCCGCTAAGATCGTCTATTGCCATCGGTACAGCCCCAAAGTCAGGTTTAAGGGCGGTGTTGCACCATGCGGGTGCTATCATTTGGCCTGAAATCTGGCTTTTCCTTTGTTGGGAGACAACCATGCCTTTTTAGAGGCAGCCCCGGTTAAAGGTAGTCCCGGTTAGAGGCGGGCTCTGGTGGTAGTCTGTCAGGGCTATTTTGCAGGCATTATGAAAAAAATATGCGAAAGTTGAGCGTTTTTGCATTCAGGCGCAGTTAAAAGCAAGAAGTATTCCCGTCACGGTATTGCTTTATCTCCGGTTAGCCATATCCGGATGGCAATTAGCGGCAATGATTTCTGGCATCAATATTATCTATTTCACTCTGTCCGGCCTCATTGCGTTGCTTATTGAAATGCGCTAGTCTCAACTTTTGCGCGGAAATGCACAAGACTGTCTGCCCGGCCGTTAGCCCTGTATGGGCCAGCCCGCCGGGATTAAGAGCGTTTTACTCTGAAAAATGCAAGCGTTTGCAGGAATCTGCTCTCAGGTGATCGCAATCATGATAACCGGCAATTCCTGAAAGCGAAAAGCAATATAATCAGCCCTCTGCATCCGGTTAAAGGCTGGCTTTTGTAGCGCAGCCTGCAACAGGCAAAAAGTATCTGGCAATCAAACACACGCGCAACTGTAAAACAGGTGCGCTAAAGGCACGCCGCGCTGTCCGCGCGCGGGCCGGTTTTGCAACCGGCCATTGCTGTCAGGGTAATAAAAGGCAGCAATGAACTCAGGCAATAATCAGTATGGAGGAACAATGTACTGGAGCCGTTTTTATATCCCGACCCTCAAAGAGGATCCGGCCGATGCGGACGTGGTAAGCCACAGTCTCATGACTCGCGCCGGGATGATTCGTAAACTCACTTCCGGCATTTACACTTACATGCCGTACGGCTGGCGTTCCATCAACAAGGTGGCCGACATCGTGCGTGAAGAGATGAATCGCGTCAAATCCAACGAAATGGTCATGCCCACCGTGCAGCCTGCCGAACTCTGGCAGCAGTCCGGCCGCTGGAAAGCCTACGGCAAGGAACTGCTCCGCTTCAGCGACCGTCACGAAAGAGACTACTGCCTCGGACCCACGCACGAGGAAGTAATCACCGATATCGTGCGCGGCGAAGTGCGCTCTTACCGCCAGCTGCCCATCAGCATGTATCAGATTCAGACCAAGTTCCGTGATGAAATCCGCCCCCGCTTCGGCCTGATGCGCGGACGCGAATTCATCATGAAAGACGCCTACACCTTCGACAAGGACGATGAAGGCGCCGATACCAGCTACTGGGATATGTTCCATGCTTACGAGAAGAGCTTCTCGCGCATGGCTCTGCGCTTCAAGTCCGTGGCGGCTGACTCCGGCTCCATCGGCGGCAGCTTCTCGCACGAGTTCATGGTGCTGGCCGATACCGGTGAAGACTCCGTGGCCGCGTGCAAAAAGTGCTCTTACGCCGCCAACATCGAGCGCGCGGAACTCAAGCCTTCCGGCAAGGTGGCTGACGGCTCCAAGGCCGCTGCCATTGAAGAAGTGCACACCCCCGGCGCGCACAGCATTGAAGAACTCACCGCCATGCTCGGCGCATCCGCTGAAGACATGCTCAAGACCATGCTCTTTGTGGTGGACGGCAAGAAAGTGGCCGTTGTGGTGCGTGGCGACCGCGAAGTTAACGACATCAAGGTCAAAAACCACTTTGACGCCACTGAAGTCGAGCTGATGCCCGGCGAGATGGTAGAAGCGGTTACCGGCGCTGCCGTTGGCTTTGCCGGTCCGGTTGGCCTCAAGGTCGATGCCATTCTGGTTGACTACGAAGCCATGGAAAAGGACTGCTGGATTGCCGGTGCCAACAAGACCGACAAGCACGTTAAAAACGTGAACATCAAGCGTGACGTTCCGGGCGCAATCGTAAAAGATATGCGCGAAATCGCCGAAGGCGACGTTTGCCCCGAATGCGGCGGCGAAATCGAACTGCCGCGCGGTATCGAAGTAGGCCACGTTTTCAAGCTGGGCACCAAGTACTCCGCTGCCATGAACGCCAAGTTCCTGGACGAAAACGGCAAGGAACAGTTCTTTGTCATGGGCTGCTACGGCATCGGCATCACCCGCGTGGTGGCTGCCAGCATCGAGCAGAACCACGATGAAAAGGGCATCATCTTCCCGCCGCCGATCGCTCCGTTCGAAGTGCTCATCGTCAACCTCGACCCCACTTCGCAGGACGCTGCCGATGCGGCCGCCAAGCTGCATGACAGCATCGAAGCCATGGGTCTGGACGTTCTGGTGGACGACCGCGACGAGCGCCCCGGCGTGAAGTTCAACGATGCCGACCTGGTCGGTATCCCCATGCAGTTGCACCTCGGCTCCAAGAACCTTGCCAGCAAGACCATTGAAGCCAAAGACCGCAGAACCGGCGAAAAGACCAGCCTGCCCCTCGACGGGTTCGAGCAGGCCTTTGCCGACTGGAAGAAAAAAGTCTATCAGGGCTGGAACATGTAATCAGCCTTGTTTATGGATTGAATGTAAAAAGCGCGCCCCCTGGGGCGCGCTTTTTTATTGGTAACAATTTTTTACCCCGGCGGGCGGGGGGTTATCCGTAATCAGGCAAGGCTATTTTGGGAGACAGATTTCAGGTCTGCTTTACACCGACTCCCAAATCCGTGGGGCTGAAAGCACGATGATTGTCATGCCGATGGCCAGCTTGGCCAGAAAGCCGCCAAAGCGCCCAAGCGTTGTGCCTACCGAGGCGCTGAGGGCTTGCTTTGTTGCCATGCCGTGAAGTTTCTCAAAAATAAAGCAGCCGATGAAGGCCCCGCCCAGAGCGCCAAGCAGCGCTCCAAAGCCAAAAAACAGCGGCGCGCACATTATGCCGCCTATAATCGCCCCGATAATACCGCCAATGCTGCCCTTGTTGCTGCCGCCGAATTTCTTTGCCCCAATGCTTCCGGCCAAAAACTCAAGCACCTCGCCAACGGCTCCAAGCACGATGAGAATCACAAAGAATTGCCAGCCAAAGGTGGCTCCGCTCAGATACGCCCATAGCGCGGTCAGGCCGATGATAACCCAGTTGCCCGGCAATCCGATAAAAAGCAGCATCAGACACAGCACCATTACGCTGATGCAGACAACAGCCAGAACATAACCCATAAGCCCCCCGGGAGCGTTTTTTTATTGATAAGTGATTCCTGCTGCCCGGATTTTCAGGCCGGGCACCCGGCAATCGTTTTGTTTGCCGATAGCGTATCTAACAAAATAAGCATTCCCGGCTAGGAGGCAACAGCAGTTCCGGCGCTAGCGTCTTTTTTTCGCTTGGCCCGAAAGCGTAACCCGCTGATCAGGCACACAACAAGCCCGGTAAAAGCGAAAATCGCCCCGGCATAACCTACGTCTTCCATGCTGAACCCGGTGATGATTCTGCTGCCCAGCAATGCGCCGCCGCCGATTCCAACGTTAAAGATGCCGGAGTAGATGGAGATCGCAACGTCCGTGGCGTCGGAAGCCAGCGTCAGTACGCGGGTCTGGTAAATCAGCCCGGCAACGGTCATGCTGGTTCCCCAGACAATGCAGAGCGCCCCTATGCCGATAACGCTGGAAAAATGCATGCAGAGCGGGGCCAGAACCGCCAGACAGATGGTCATGGCGGCGAGCGCTCCGGTCATGGCTTTGCCGGGTGCGCTGTCAGCGTATTTACCGCCGATCCAGCTGCCGGGGATACCGGAACTGCCGAGAAAAAGCAGCAGGATAACCACGCTGGTCGGGCTGAAGCCCCCAACCTGCTGCAAGAACGGGTTGATGTAGGTGAATGGCGCAAAGTGGGCGGTAACCGTAAGGGCCGTGAGCAGGTAGGTGACCAGCAGGGCCGGGCGGCGGGCAAGTTGCGGCAGGCTTTTGAGGGAACCGGCGTTGGTGCTTGGCAAAAGCGGCAGCAGGCGCGCGATGACAGCCAGAACAACAATTGCCACAACCCCGATAGCCAGAAACGACATGCGCCAGCCCAGCGCATGGCCCAGCATGGTGCCCAGCGGCACGCCAAGAATGGTGGCTAGCGAGGTCCCAGCTACGATAATGCCAAGTGCGCGTCCTCTTTTACCTTCCGGAGCCATGCGTGCCGCCAGCGGGGTGGTGATGGCCCAGAACACCGCATGCGCCAGCGCTATGCAGATGCGGGCCGCCATCAGGAAGCCGAAGCTGCTGGCTATACCGCAAAGCGCATGCCCGGCAATGAAAACGCAAAGCAGGATGAGCATCAGCCTGCGCCGTTCCCAACGGGCGCTCAGAACCGTGAGCGGCAGCGACATCAGGGCCACTACCCAGGCATAGGCTGTTACCATCAGGCCGGTCTGGGCCTCGGTCTGCCCAAGCCCGGCGGCGATATCCGGCAGCAGGCCCACCGGTATGAATTCGCTGGTTACAAATATAAAGGCCGCAAAGCTCAGGCTGACCGTTGGCAGCCAGGCTTTCCAGCTATGCTGCGGCGTTGATTTCCACACCTCAAACTCCAGTATTCCAGATATATTTACTCAACCCGCTACGGGCTGTTTAGTACTGATGAATCTTCCGCGTTCCGCTTATGAGCAGTCAAATTCCAGCCTGTTTCTGCCCCGGATTTGGCCACGCCAACCCGGATATGCGTGTGGCTGGCGGTGGTCCTCTGGGGCCGCCTTGCGCGCAGTCAGGTATTTACGCCTCAAAAGATTAGCGGGCAACAGCTTTTTGTCAGGATCGATTCCACGATAAATCAGTGGCTTACGTTTGTGAAATTTTTTACGATAAAGAGGCTTTTCAAACGGTTGCCTTTGTTGTAATGTTCAAAAACCCTGCCCAATCATGCCGGACGGTTTTCCGTCCGGCATGATTGGGCTAATTTTTTTTGTGGAGTATAGACTTATGCAATCTGCGATTCTTTTGTTCTTGGTGGCCATTGCAGGGATTGGAATCAGCCTTCAGGCTGGCATCAACTCGCGGCTACAGGCGGCCTGGGCGCAGAGCCCGCTGCTGGCTGCACTCATTTCGTTCATCGTGGGCACGCTGGGCCTTCTGGTTTGTGTGCTGGCAACCCGCGTGAACATTCCAGCCTTTCCGGCCAAGATCACCTGGTGGCACTGGACTGGCGGCCTGCTTGGGGCCTTCATGGTTCTTATGACCATTATCGGGGTTCAGCGCATCGGCGGGGCTGCCACTTTCTCGCTGATCATCGCGGGCCAGCTTACGGCCAGCCTTATTCTGGACCACTACGGGCTTTTCGGCTTTGCCCAGCATAGCGTCAGCCTGCCCAGACTGGCCGGTGTGCTCTGCATTGCAATAGGCGTTATCATGATCAAGAAGTTCTAGGTCTGCCTCCAGATGGTCTTTTTGCCATCTGGCAGCGTCAGGTTTAGCCTGTCGCGTTGTACTGCAAGGCTATTTTGAAGAGCGTGGGGAGACATATGTTTTCCTGCATACGCAAAGCCGGATAAGAGGCTGGCGGGCCGAGCCGCATCTCGCCCGTAAACAGCAAATCCGCAAATTGTAATGTTTTGAGTTTGAGCAAGGGTGAAGACTCTTGGATGATTTGCCCTTAAAGCCTTTAGACTAAAGGATTGCAGATGGTTTTAACTGCCGTTGCGCAGTCCCTGAAAGCTGAAAGGTCTTGAAGGTTCATGGAGGAGGCGCGGCAAGACGCGCATTTGCGGACGGGGTCCGCATCAAATATCAAAAATGACGCCACGCGTTTATGCGTGGCGTCATTTTTTTGCGTGACTTGCAGATTGTCACAGTCAATGCTGGATTCGTCAGGTTTTAGCTTGTGTGCTGTTTACCCTGCATGGTGGTCTGCTTTTTGGCTGTGGCGTTGATTACGGATTGGGCTGATTCCAGAGCCGCCCCAAAATGCGCTTCATGGATCCGATTATAAACCGGGCGCGTAGTCATGCGCCTGTTCACGCTCGGCATCGTCTGGCTTTCCGGTTGTGGTCTGGCCGTCAGTGCTAGAAAATGCGCTGCGCCACATAGAACCAGGCCGGTAGCAGTATCAGCGCTCCAATAATGGTCAGGGCCACCAGCAGGGCGCAGAGTCTGGGGTTCAGGTTGAACTGGCTGGCGCTTACGCAGGCCACAACGTGGGTGGGGGTTCCGGCCATTACCACGCTGAGCATGGCAATGTCGCCCTTTGCGCCCATGGCCAGCGCGAACAGCAGCACCAGAGCCGGAGCGATGATCAGCTTGTAGAGCATTGCCGTCATGACATAGCCCATGCTCTCGCCGCTATCGCGGAAGTCAAACTGCAACCCGATGGAGAAAAGGGCCAGCGGAGCAACTGTTGGCACGATCAGATCCAGAAACGGGTAGATGAAGGAGATATCAGCCACCTGCGACAGCGGCAGCACGATGAGCGCGCAACTTAACACCGGGAAGCTGAACATTTTTTTGACCAGCGTGCCAAGGCTGATGCGCCCGTCCTTGTTCTGATTGGCGGCCGTGAGTATGGTGATGATGCCAAAGGTGCAGAACAGCGTGGTGGTCACAATGTCCGGCAGCAGGGCCAGAGACAGGCCATCCATACCGAAAAAGGCAATGGCGATGGGAAAGCCGAAAAAGCCGGTATTGCCAAGGCCGCAGCCCAGCTTCATTACGGCGCGTGTATCTGCTGGTATTTTGCGGATTTTGCCGTAAATGGTCACAAAGGCCTGCGCTCCGAACCAGACAATGAGCGGGGTAAGGCCCGGAACGATCATTTCCAGCTGCCAGTCGATAGTAGGAATGTAGCGGACAGCGATGGCCGGCAGGCCGAAGTAGACCACCCAGACGTTCACGGCCTTAAAGGAATCGTGCGGAAGCGCCCCGGAGCGCTTTGCAATGAATCCCGCGCCCAGACAGAAAAAAATGAAGATAAAGTTGGCCATGTCCAGCCCTGTTTCGCCCTGTACTGCTTTGCGCAGTCCTGTTCAA
>JAJDJF010000065.1 GCA_030267065.1 Desulfovibrio sp. OttesenSCG-928-C06
CGTAACTCGCACCCCCGGATGCAACGCCGGGGCGTTGCCCGCCGGAGGCATAAAAAACTTCCCATAATAAACAATAAAAAAGCATCGCCCCGGTAACCGGGGCGATGCTTTTTTCGTTTGGAATGGTAAACCAGATGGATATTGCCGTGGCGACCTGCAGAGCTTCTTGCCTTCCGGCTGACCGGCAGACAGATGCTCTGGCGACCACTGATGCGCCCGGCAAGGTTATGATTGGTTCATAACCACCTGTGGCAGCTGGCTACGCCTCATTTTATTGCCATAGACGCCCATAGCCTGACTGACCTTTTTACGCTTGTTGATTTGATCGCGGGTGGAGGCGTGCTCTTTTTGAGCCAGCGCATCCAGAGTGCCTTGCAAGTCGCGCAATGCAACCAGCTTTTCGCTAAGCAGGTCCACATTGCAGCCATCGCGCAGCTCCCACGCGTTCTGCATAAGCCCGATTCGCTTTTCCACGCATTCTTCCAGTCCTGCCGCATCATCCTGCATAATCAGGGCGGATTCCTGCCGGGCCAGTTCAATGGCCTCATCAAGCATGGATAAACTCGGGTGCATGACTAAGCTGCCTTGTGCTGTGCGATATCTTCAGCCAGATAGCCGAGCACGCTGTTCCATGCCTCACATGCGGGCAAGAACTCATATTCGGTCAGATCGGCCATGAGCATCCAGTCTTCCTGCTCCAGAACTTCGCTCATTTCATTGAGCAGGGCATCAAGCTTGTCGGTCAGCTTGGCAATGTCGCTATCGTGCCGGGCAGAGAATTCGCTGCGCAAAAGGCCGACAGTGGAAAGAAAATTGCGTGTAACTTCAAGAACGTCCTGCAGCACTTCAAGGGCGTTAGCCACTTCAGCCTGACGCAGTTCCTGCGCGACCCGCTTGCCGCCAACGGTCATCAGGGTGATAACCTTGTACAGTTCGCCGGTAATGTCAGCGGCCATTTCAGCCACGGATACGCTGCGGATCTCGAGTTTTTGAATTTCAGCGGCCTCAATGTCTTCAGCCTGATGCGGATACAGCTCGGAAAAAGATTCATCGTTCACCAGAACATCGGTGACGATGCGGTTATCCATTGCCTCGCCTTCCATTATCTGAACCAGAATTTCTTCAAGGTTGGCAAAAGAGCCGACCTTCATTTCGCTGTTACGTCCGTCAACAATGATCATGACAGTCTCCTTTTTCCTCCCCAAGAGGGAATAAATTACAGTGGTCTGCCATGACCCATGCAAACTACGGGCCAAAATTAAAAAATCGCTTTGCGCAAAAAAGGCAACTACTACATAAAACGGCGCAGCAAGCCGCTTATCAATGCCTTATACCTGTCGATGCAGGACATGGCCGCATCCAGATCCACGCCCTGCTCATGCACCTCGATACGCCATAAAAAGCCAACAGTTCCAAGAAATTGACTCTCCTCAAAGTTCCGGGTCAACTCGCGCAACGACTCCATGAAAAGCTCGCGGAACCGCGGCAGTGGCTTGAGAGACAAAAGACGCCCCTGATCAAGCAAACTCCCCAACCTGCCGTCAAAATAAGTCAGCTCGGCGGAAAGTTTTTCCCGTACCTCCGCAGGCAGGTCCGGAGCGGTCAGGTCGGCAGCTTCATCAACCGGCAGCGGCTCATGGTCAAGAAACCGACGTAAAAAAGCGCGCTGCTCCCTGAACCAGATGGAGCGCGACTCGCCATCATGCCCGGACAGTGAGCGCAGCGTAAAAAATCCGCGCTCGTCAGTCTCCGTAAGCCACACGCGTGGCAGCGGGCCTTCGTAGCGCGCGCCTTCAGCAGTGTGGACAATCTTGCCGGGGATGATGGAATGGCCTGTTATGCCCGTAGCCCCCGCAGCATCGGGCGCACCATGCTCTCCAGACACTCCAGACACTCCAGATGTTCCAGACGCGCCATTCCGGGAGCCTGACTCAGACCATACGCCGCGTTGCAGGAAAGATTCAGTCAGCGTGAACACGGTATCCGGGTCCACCGCAAGGCGGCAGATATGGTCATGCGGACATTTTTGCCCAAAGGCGCAGGGGTGGCAAGCCAGCCCCGGCTCCAGAGTGCAGCTTCCGGCCAGTCCCGGCCCGGTATCCCAGGGCTGTGCGGTGGCCAGAAAAATGCCCAGCACCGGACGCCCAAGTCCGGCGGCCATGTGCATGGTTCCGGTATCGTTACTGACCAGCAGCGAGCAGTTGCACAGGGCTGCCGCCAGTTCCGCAAGATTGGTGCTGCCCACCAGAGAAACAAAAGGCGCATCCGCGTCCATGGTCTTGCTCAGTCCGGCGTAGCCCTCCGCCAGATGCATTTCCCCCTTGCTGCCCAGCAGGACGGGAACAAAGCCAAGTTTGTGCCACAATTGCTGTCCAAGACGGGCAAAATATTCCAGCGGCCACTGGCGGCGCTGTTCGCTCGCTCCCAGCTGGAACCCTACAAAGCCGCGTGCCTGACTGGACTGTTGGCCGCGCATCTGGTCGCGCATCTGAGCGTGCATCTGTCCATGAAGCTGGCCATTAATCTGATGGACAGCTGGCGCGGAAGACTCCGCTTGCGGGCTGTTGCGCAAAACTTCCGGCAGCCCTGCGCCCAGTCGTGATTCCATGGCCCGGCAGTCATCTCCGCTGGGGCGCGTCAGCGCGGTATCGCCCGCAATGCCAATGCTTTGACCCGCAACCGCGCGGAACACGTCCACCACGTTAAAAGGGCTGAGACTGCGGTTTCTGGAAGCGCCCTGCAAATAGGAAGCCCACGCGCCATTGACCGCAAAGCCGTGCTCATCAATGGCAAAGCCGCTCACCGGTATACGGTTGACGCTAGCCTGCACGGTGCTTGCGCCTGCCTGCATAGCGCTGGCGCTCAAGGCCTCGCCGACCTCGCCGCGCAACCCCTCAGGCCCGGAGGCCAGAAATGCGGCCAGCAGACGTGCCGGGACGGTGGGGGTCAGGTTACAGACCAGATCCGGCCGGAACTGCTCCAGAATCTGCTCCCGCCATTGCCACAGCTGCGCAAGCGCGGCTGACCAGTTTTCGCAATCCGGCGATGCGGCAGAAGGGCCAGCCGGCCGAACCAGACCTGCCTCGCCCATCAGCGCGGACAAAAAGGCATCCTTGGGCAGCGGGAAGTAGTGATGAATGTTATGGAGAAAGGAAGTGGCAGATGCGAAGTTGGCCAGACAGACCAGCGCCACCCGGTTACGCGGAGCCAGCCTGCCTGTTTGGTTATCAGTCATAGAATCAGTCAAACCGCCGGGCAAACCGCCAGCCAGACCACCGGACAAACCACCAGCCGGAGCACCAGCCAGCCCGTCAGCAGGCACCTCCATCGGGCCGCCAGCCAGACCACTCGCCAGCAAAGCGGGCACCGGCGGCTCAAGCATGCCGTTGGCACCAACAGAAGCATAAGCCAGGGCGTTTACCGCTGCCTGGCTTTGCAATAAATCTCCGAAACGGGTGATGTTGAGAATCAGGATGTTCATGAAGGCTCCTGCGGTAAACCAGAATCCATCCGGGCAAGGACGCATGACTCATATCCGCAGGCGGCTGGCGCAGATTCCCCTTCCGGTGACGGCAGCCGGGCGGCGAACCAAGTCGGAGTCACACCCGGGACGCAGCAGGCCGGGCAAAACGGGCCACGCTGCGCAGGACCTAACCATGCTTTGCCAGGCATGAACCTGAACCAAGCGGGCCTGAGCGAACCAGTCCTCGCATAAGCGGGCCCACGCGGACCTGACCTGACAAAAACGGATACTCGCGGCAGCTCAAAACCACCGGAGGGCAGCGCCAGATATAGCCGCGCCTTATGGAATCAGCAACTGCTGTCCGGGCATCAGCGGCTTGTTGCGCTTAAGTCCGTTCACCCGCACAAGCTCGTCCAGGCTGATCTTGTTCTTCTGGGCCAGACTGTAGAGCGTATCGCCCTTCTGCACCACATATACGGTCTTGTTCTTTGAGGCCTGCGCGGAGCTTTTTCCAGCCGGGATCACCAGCTTCTGCCCGGCCAGCACAAAGCTGTCCGAAGCGCTCATGTTGTTGGCGGCCTGCAGGCTGGAAAGGCTTACGCCGTAGCTTTGGGCGATCTGGTATAGATTTTCTCCACGGCGTACCGTGTGAATGGGGTTGCCGGATTTACTGGCTGATTTGGAGCCGCCGGAAACGTTTTTGGACGCAGTCTGCTTGCCCTGAGCCTTGTTACCGGACGTTGCGGATTTTGCGGCAGGCGCAGCCCCCTTGCCGCCCGGAACCATAAGCATGGCTCCCTGACGCAGGGTGTTGCCCTTGAGGTTATTGGCCTGACGCAGCGTAGCCACAGTAACCCCGTAGCGGCTGCTGATGGCGTAAAGGCTGTCGCCCTTGCGCACCTTGTACTGCTGCCAGCCGGCAAAGGAGCGCGATTCCGGGCGGGCCAGCCATGCGACGGCCTTGGCTGCGTTATCTACCGGAATATAAGCTGTGCTGTTACCGCTGACCGGGCTGATGCTCCGGCGGTATGCCGGGTTCAGGGTGCGGAAAAACTCGCCGCGTACCCCGGCGTTGCGGGCCAGAGCCCCAAGATCCGCGCCGGGGCCGACCTTTACTGCCGTAACCTGATAGCCTTTGGCCGGGTCAGGCGCGTCAAAGCCCAAAAGTTCCAGATTGCGCATAATCTTGGTCACTGCCAGAAAGCGCGGCACATACTGCTGGGTTTCCGGCTTAAGGCGCATCTTGCGTTCGTTGATGCTGTTGTTCAGGCGGCACAGCTCAAAAAAATCTTCTGCCCCGGTGCGCTGCATGGCGCGCGAAATCTTGCCCTCGCCACCGTTATAGGCGGCAATGGCCAGATGCCAGTCGCCAAAATACTCGTGCAGTTGCAGCAGGTAGTTGGCAGCGGCCACTGTAGATTTGAACGGATCGCGGCGCTCGTCCAGCCAGTAGTTCTGCGCAAGACCGTAGCGCTGGCCGGTATAGCGCATAAACTGCCACATACCGGTGGCCCCGGCGCGGGAAACCGCGTTGGGGTTGAAACCGCTTTCAACAATAGCAAGACCGGCAACTTCTTCCGGCACGCCCATTTCGCGAAAAACCTGACGCACATACGGCAGGTAGCCTTCCGCGCGTTGCAGGTAACGCTCAAACCCGGCCCGGTTCTTGTGCAGGTAATATTTGAAGTGCAGTTCCACCTGCTTTTTCTGCTCGGGCGTCAAATGCATATCAAGCTCGCCAGTGGAGTGCAGGGCAATCCGTTCCGGCAGGCTGAGCGGCACGCCGTCGTCAGAGGGAAGCTCGGGAATCTCGACCAGCTCTTCTGGCTCAAATTCGTTATCCGCCCCCTCAGAGACGGAAAAACTCACATCCGAAGTGCCGCTAACATTTGTGCGGACCTTCTGCGCGCAACCGGCGCTGAACAAAAGCACGCCGCATGCGAGAAACAGTAACGCCAGATTGTGGCTGGTTCTTGATTTATGCATAATTTTCTTAAAGCCCTGATGGGCCGGATATACAAAGTTAAGTAAAATAAAGGCAGCAAAGCGCCCAGAGAGGGTATAACGCAAGTAACATGTTTTGCCAAACCCGGCAAAATCCCGTAGCGGCTCACCCAGCCTTGCCTGCGTGCGCCTTCGGGCTGCGCCGGAGCGTCATACCTGCGATATACGGCGATTTCAGCTTGCGTGAAGAATATTTACAGTATAGCGAGATAGCGTGGCTCTGGTAACGCAACCTGAAGGCTATAGTAAGTCACCCTTATTTTCAATATATTCTCTAGCTTTTTTCTGGAATAGACCGTGAAAAATAATCAAAATCCCAAGGCGTACAAGGATCGCGCGGACAAAACCGACCGCGCCCCGGAACAGGAATCCATTTTGCCGGGCCTTAAACCCGTGCGTGAACTGCTTGAAAGCACGCCGGAACAGGTGGACTGCGTCTATGTACGCAAAGGCAGACGCGATAAAAACACTGATGCCATTCTGGATTTGTGCCGGGATGCCGGGGTGCGCTTCAAGCTGGTTGAAGATCAGGCGCTATCCTCGCTCTACTCCGGCAACTGTCAGGGAGTACTGGCCCGCCTGTTCCCTTCGGGCTTTGCGGATTATGACGAGCTGCTGGCCCAGACTGCCGATGCCCCCCTACCCCTGCTGGTGGCGCTGGATCAGGTGGTCGATCCCGGCAATGCCGGAACCTTGATTCGCAGCCTTTACGCCATGGGCGGCGCGGGGCTGATCGTCACCAAGCATCAGGGTGCCTTTCTGGGTGGAGCCGCGGCCAAGGCCGCAGCAGGCGCCATGCGCAAGCTGCCAATCGCCAAAGTCACCAATCTGGCGCAGGCTCTGGACAAGGCGGCCGATCAGGGATTCCGGATATACGGCGCGGCCACGGGCGAAGAATCTGTGAGCGCCTTTGATTTTACGCCGGAACTCCCGGCAATTCTGGTTTTGGGCAGCGAAGAAAGCGGAATAAGGCAGGGAATTTTAAAAAGATGCGACGCGCGCCTGCAAATCCCTCTGCGGCGCGAGTTTGACTCGCTTAACGTTGCACAGGCCGGAGCCATGCTGCTGGCCCTGTTCAGCCAGAAAATCAGCTAGAATAGCTGATTTCAGCTGCAAAATCAATAGTATCCAGATCATAATTGACTGATTTCAAATATTCTTTAGAGTGCCTGCCAGAGCAGTTGTCGTGTTCGTGAGCCGTTGAAGAAACGGATTTTATACAAAAATAACTCCGACTAAAGACAACCACATGACAATCACCGGGAACGTCCCGGTATTTACATTTCACGCGCCTGGCGCAAAAATTCATTGGAGAACCTGATGAACACCATCAACAAAAGCAGAATGCTTGCCCTGCTCGTCACCCTGATGCTCGCTCTGTCTCTGGCAGCTTGCGGCGGCAGCGACCCGGTGGACGATCTGCTTAAAGATTACGAAACCTTCGTGGTAAAATGCGAAGATCTGGCTAAAAAAGACAACATCAGCATGGACGAAGCCCAGAAGTTCCTGCAGGACGCTGTTGAATTCAGCCAGAAGGCCCAGAAAAACTTCAGCGCGGATACCAAGATGTCTGATGCTCAGACCAAGCGCTACACCGACCTCAGCAACCGCCTGATGCAGGCCGTGCAGATCATCCAGACCAAGCAATAAACACGATTTGAGCTAACTTGGCGGCCGGTACCCGGAATATCCGGGTACCGGCCTGTTTTTTTTGTGAATGTATTTGTGTGAATGCCTCCGGCGGCTTAAGGAGGGCACCGCCCTCCTTAAGAATCCTCCCGGCAGGGGGATGATCCCCCTGCACCCCGCATTATGGGGGGGGATATGCAAAGGCTTTCAGATTATATAACGAGAACAAGTTAAATAAACAGCGCCTTCCGCATGCGTTCATGCGGAAGGCGCTGTTTATTTACAAAGTCTCTATTACGAGTGGCAAACCGCCACAGCAATC